>JAFGTG010000583.1 GCA_016934255.1 Sedimentisphaerales bacterium | reverse complement strand
ATAATCGTGTCCTTGTCCATAAAAATCTTATCGGACAAAAACAACGTTTTAATCCAATTATCTTAAATTACTGTGAATGGTTACAAACTTTTTAACTCAAACTGACCGTTATGAGATTGAATTACGAAGTTAATCGTTCAATGATAATAATATAAAACAATTTGTCATTCCCGCGAAGGCGGTCCCTGGGGGATGCCTTACGGTAGAATCCACTTCAAACGTTAAGTTCCTGGATCCCTGCCTTCGCAGGGATGACAAGAAGAATCGATTAATATGAGTTTTAAATAAAGAAAGGGTACGCTATGGCAACACTAAAGGTAGGCGACAAGGCCCCGGCGTTTACGTTATTGAACCAGGACGGGGAGAACGTTTCGCTTTCCGATTATAAAGGCAAGAACCTCTTAGTGTATTTTTATCCGAAAGCGGACACGCCCGGCTGCACGAAGCAAGGGTGCAGCGTCCGCGATGCCTCGAAAGAGTTGAAGAAGCTCGGTATGGCCGCGGTGGGTATCAGTCCGGATGAGCCGGGCAAGCAAAAGAAGTTCGACGATAAATACGGACTCGGTTTTCCCTTGTTATCCGATCCCGATCATAAGATCGCCAAGGCGTACGGCGCCTGGGGGAAGAAGTCGATGTATGGAAAAGAGTACGAGGGGATTATCCGTTCCTCCTTCGTCATCGACGGAAAGGGTAAAATCGCGCAGGCGTCCTACAAAGTCAAGCCATTAGATACGGTCCCCAACGCCACGAGAGTATTGACCTGAGCGGTCTTTGTTTTCCTGAGGAAGAGAGGTCGTTTTTAGCCTAAAAACGCGGTTTTCTTGCGAGTATTGACGGACGGAGGAAAATTTTTTGAAAAATTTCCTTTTTCCTATTGCAATACCTACAAATGTCGGATATTCTGTGGTTGTGACAACGACAAATGTAGGAGTAAACGGCTATGGGAAAAAAGAAGCTCAAGGCAATGAGCCCCACCGAGACCGAGATTCTCCGGCTGGTCTGGCAGCTCAAGGAAGCAACCGTGCAGGAGATTCGAGAGCAATTGCCCGACGACAGGACGCTCGCTTATAACACGGTTCAGACGCTGCTGTGGCGTCTCGAACAAAAAGGCTATCTGAAGCATCGTGACCAGGGCAGGGCCCACGTCTTCTCGCCCCGTATCGAGCCCGAGGAGGTGATCAAAACCACCGTGCGAGACTTTCTCGGCCGGCTCTTCGGCGGCGACCCCAAGCCTCTGGTTCAGTTCCTCGCCGAGGACGGCAAGATCGACGAAGAGGACATCAAGCGACTCAGGCAGTTGATCGACAAGAGGAAGAAAAAGTAGTCGATTTTCTATATGTGGAGGTTTTGACAATGGAACCATGGTTAATCCGCATTGCAGATTATCTGCTGGCCCAGAGCTGGCAGATAGCCGTCTTAACAATAGGCGTGGCGCTGGCGACGTTTGCCCTGCGGAACCGAAGCGCTCACGTGCGCTATCTTCTCTGGCTGATTGTCTTAGCCAAGGCCCTGGTGCCCCCTCTGTATTCGATACCAATTGCGGTTTTACCTCACCGAGCAGTGCCTGCATATGTTCCTGCACCGCCGACGGCGGAAAAGACGGTCGCCGAGTCTGATTCACGTGGCGAGGGCGTCCCGCCCCTGCGTGTCGAGGGCATCCCGCCCTCGACACGATCAGCGTCATCACCCGACGTCTTAATCAAACCGACCAGGTATGGTACACGTGCGTGGTTAGCCATTGGCTGGCTCGCAGGAGCGATTGCTCTGGCGCTCTATTATCTGGGCAATGCCCTGCGTACCCAGATATGGCTTCAGAGGCGGCGCTGTGCGCTGCCGGGCGAATCGGCGCGCGACATCGAGAGCTTCTTCATGGCATACGGTGTCCGGCACCTGCCTCGCATCTGGCTGATGAAGCGCATAAACCAGCCCTTTGTCTGGGGTCTGGTCCGCGGCAGCATTTACCTGCCCGCCAGGCTGTTGGACGATAAGCACGCGAAGTTCCAGCCGAGCCTTTTGGGGCACGAGCTTAGCCACGTCATTCGTCTTGATGCGATGATCAATTCGCTGCAAGTTGTGGCCCAGACGCTCTTCTGGTTTCACCCGTTTGTCTGGTGGGCGAACGCCAAGATACGCGGGGAACGCGAGAAGTGCTGCGACGAGATGACCATTGCCCGTTTGAACGCACCGCCCGAAGAGTATGGCGAGGCCATCGTCGAGACACTCGCCGCCAAATACGAACAAGCCCGGCCGGTCCCGTCGTTAGCCGTAGCCGGTCAAATCAAAAATATCGAGGAAAGGATAAGAACCATGCTAAAACCAGGAAAGAAATTCTACAAACGCCCGAGTGTTGTTGTAGCTATGACCATGTTAGCTCTCGCCCTGATAACAATCCCTACTGCACTTGTCCTAACTGTACGTGCTGCAGCTGAGATTGATATAGAACCTCCACATGGAGCCGCTTTCGGAGGTAATATTACGGCAGTAGAGCAATGGCTGGCTCAGGGAGGAGATGTGAACGTAAAAAACGCCGCCGGTGAAACATTACTCCGTAGGGCATTATTAGAGGAACGTCTGGATATTATTCAATTGCTTGAAAAGCATGGTGCAGACATTAATGCCGAGATACGTAATGATCCTTCTCTTATCAGACAGGTAGCAACTAACGGCAGTCCTGCGGTAGCTGATTATTTAATATCCCGGGGAGCTGATACATCGCATGTCTATGTAGCATCATACCTTGGTAAACTGGATCAAGTGAAAGAGTATATTGAATCCGGTTCGCAACAAGTTTCAGCGACCGACAAAAACCAGATTCTCATGGGGGCCATTACCGGAGGCCATGCCGACATAATTGAATACATCCTGGACCATGGAGCGGATATTAAAACGTGGGATATCCTTAACAGAGCCGTAGGTGCCAATCGCAAACACATCCTGGAATTGCTCATCGACCAAGGTGCCGATCCCAATCCGGGAGGTGGGTGGTCACCCTTACACATAACCATATGGAACTATCCTCGACTGGAAATAGCTGAAGCCCTGCTCTCTCATGGAGCGGATCCTTTCAAAGGTGAATGGAATCCAATGCACTATGCGATTGAAAGTGAAAAAAAGGATATGGTCAAGCTCTTCCTCGATCATAGCCGTGATAAAAACCTCCCTCCTTATGTGTATCATGTAATGGCGGAGAATCACAAAGATGTTCTGCCCTTGTTTGAACCCTACGTTAAGATCTCTCCAATACATTTATCCTGTTTCTATGGCAAACTGGATGACGTCAAGTCTTACCTGGAGCAAGGTAAAGACATAGATGCCCAGGACATAGGGGATCTCTCATTATTGCAATTCGCAGTGGTCGGGTGCCAGATGGAAATCGCTGACTATTTGATTGCCAAAGGGTGCAATATCAACAGTAAGGCGTCTGATGGCGCGACCGCACTGCACCTTGCTGCTAATGGTAATGACAAAGGTGAAGAGATGGCCCAAAGACTCATTACCGCCAGTGCTCTTGTCGAAGCAAAGGATAATGATAATTGTACGCCGTTCTTCTATTCGGTATCAGGGGTTTCTAGTGACCTTGGAGCGGCTCAGGTATTGTTGGAACATGGTGCCAATATCAATATCCAAAGAAAAGGCGATGGAGCTACTGCGCTCCATGACGCGGCCCAAAGGGGTAGCATGAAAAGGATGAGATGGCTTATTGCCAGGGGAGCAGACGTCAATAGACGTAAGGAAGATGGTAGTACGCCACTAAGTGTCGCGATGAATAGGGATCGATTAGATGCCGTTAAGTACCTCCTCGAACATGGAGCAGATATCAATTATCATAACGAGGACGGCAAAACACCATTACATTTTGCTGCATATATGGGTAGAAAAGAAATTGTAGAAATGCTTCTAAAAAATGGCGCTAACATCACAGTGCAAGATTCTGTTGGCCGTACTGCTACAGGATTAGCGAAAGAAAAAGGATACACGGAAATTGTTGAGCTTTTGAACAGTCGAACCAGGCAATTAGATCAAAAAAAAGAAATTATGACAATCTTCGATTATGCGGCAATAGGTGATACGGAAAAAATAAAATCATTAATAGAAGCAGGTCAAGATGTTAGCACGAAGAGCAAGAATGGAGGAATTGCTTTAATTTGGGCATCTCTGAGAGGGCACAGGGAAATAGCAGAACTACTCATTCAAAATGGTGCTAACGTCAACTTCCAAGACCATAGCGGTAGTGGCTGGACGCCTTTACTATTAGCATGTCGGTATGGCAAAAAGGAAATTGTAGAACTGCTCCTTGCTAACGGTGCGGAGATTAATGCAAAAAATAACGCGGGCAGTACGGCATTAGATATAGCCAGCCAAGGAAAACATACTGAGATTGTCGAACTGCTGCAAAAGCACGGAGCGAAGGAATAGAATTCAGAATGTAGAATTTAGAATTTGGGATATCACTTCTTCGTTTTTTATTCTCAATTCTCAATTCGCCCTGTTTTGGCGTAATGGTAGAGCAGCCCCCAGGCTTTGGCGGCGATCTTCTTGTTCGAGGCCAGCAGGTCCCGGATGCCCTCAACATCCAGCAATAATACCTCGATATCTTCCGTACCATCCAACCATTTGTTTGAAGGCTGCCCTTTGGCTTCGGCCAGCACCATGTGACACGATTCGTCCGTGAGTCCCGCGGATGAATAGACGGGATGGCTGATATGGTTTATTTTCACAAGCTCCAGCCCGGTCTCCTCTTTCAATTCTCGCCGGACGGTGTCTTCGATCTCTTCGCCGTCGTCGATCAGCCCGGCGGGGAAGCCGTATTCGAAATCCCAGATGGGCACCCGGAACTCTTTGGTCAGGACCAGTTTCTTTTCGCCGGCGTTCTCCACCGTCGCGACGATCACGACGGCGTCGGCGGTACCCGCTTCTTCAATGGGTTTGTTTTTTCTCGAGCACATGATCCACGATCTCTCGCTTTGGGCCTTGCGTTTCAGACGAACTTCGAACAGATTCGCCCAGGGACAATCCGTGAGTTTCTTGAGTTTATAGAATTCGTCCATAACCATTCTCCAGTGGGATAAATCAAGGTAGCTTGCTTGTGACGCGTTCCAGTTTTTCCGACCTGGCTACTTCTTGACCGTCGGCGAAGATGTGAAGCCCTTTTCCTTTTTTGTATTTGTCGCCGGTTTGGTCCCACAAGATCGTGAGCGTCCGGCCGTGATAACGGACATTATCGAGACAGAACCAGTCCCACGTCTCGGCGGGGATCAACGGCTCGACAACAAGGGTGTCGTCCTCTTGAGGGACAAGGCCCACCAGCCCGCTGATGACCAGGTCGCAGAAGGTCGAGTGGTTGTAGTACCGGCTGCGATCCGAATCCGGTTTGAGCCATCGGCCGTTTATTTCGTCGAGATATTCGCCGATATAGGGCTTGCCCCTGTACTGATGAGACCTCGCGTAGGTCAACAGGGCGTCAAAGTAGTCCGCCTTGCTGACGGTGGATTGTTCGTAGTTGCGCAGGACGTTGGCTAACGCGACCAGCGTCTGGCTCGTGGCGTAGGGCCAGACGGCGCCGTCCCATTCGCACGTCCCGACGCCGTGACTTCTGAATTGGGGATGCCGGCGTTCGGCGGTGGTGACTCCCATCGGCGCCTTGAATCCTTCCGGATCGATAAATTGAAGCCAGGCTCGTTCATATCCCGGTTCCGGGAGATTGAAATACCATGGAATAAAACCGATCTCCTCGCGGACGTCGGCCAGCGTTCCATTCGGATGGCGGACTTTAAAAAACTCGGCTTCTTTATCCCATGTTAGCTTGTGGACCAACGCTCTAAGCTTTTCTGCTTTGCGAGCGTATTCTCTCGCGATGGCATCCTTGCCGGCCATGTCCGCGACCTTCGATATCGCCAGCGCGTTGGCGTACATATAGCTGTTCAAAGGCGGACGGGCGTTCTTCTCTCGTCGCGAGCCGCTGATCGATTCCTCCATCCCGTCGCGCACGTCGTATTGCCAGTACAACCCGTTTTCCAGGCCGCGTTCGGTCGTCCACGCGTCATCGTCACGTATGAAGGCATCCAGAAGCCCCACGATGAATGCCCTGTCCTGATTCACCAGATATCTGTGATACAGCGCCCATGTGCCCCAGTTGCTGTATTTATGGAAATGCGGTTGTAGTCCTCCCTCATGACCGGTGTACCAGAAGCGGGCGTACTCGTCGATATACTGTTTGTCACGCAGCCACGTGCCTTCGTAGATGTGGTGCCCCAGCGCGCAACTGATCGTGTTGTATGTCCCGCTGTGGCCGACCTTGTCGAGGAATTCCGTGAAGACGAATCCGTCCGGCGTCCGCTTCAAGTGCTTGCGGAACGTCCACCATCGAAAATAGTAAATCTGCTCGAAGCTCTTGTCGGGGCACTCGAAGAACGGAACGTTCGCCTTCATCCACGTCCAGGCATCTCGATTCGGGACGTGGTTGACGATATTCTCCGGCTCCATCGTATTGAAAAAATCAACGTGATGCTTAAAGGTCGCGGCGTCGAGAATATAATCCGAGTTTCCATCCCCAAAGCCTGCGGCTTTGAGGCTGCCACCTATAACCAAACACGTCATTAACAATATTATTTTCTTTACCACGGCAATCTCCCTGTCTCTATGCTGCCCTATCGTAAAGGTATCCAGACGGTCATCTCGCCGTCACCCCGATTGGCCCAGGCGTAGTAGGGGACCAGGCGAATATCAATATCTTTCGGTTCTTGTGGATTTATCTTCCGGTAGAGAGTATTCCCCCAGTCGTTTCTGTCACGTACGGATGCCTTTGTCTCCAATACCGTGACTCCTCCCAGCAGGTTTTTGATATAGCGATGTCGAAATGGTGCGTCGGAAGAAATCGCGGCATTTAGGATTCCGACATTGTCGGGCAGATCAACCGACTCCAGGCAATAGATCATCGGCCCGCGGCGAATCGTGATTTGATTGCGTGCTTCCTCGACGAGAGGATGCGCTTCAAGTAACTGTATGTCCATCGGAAAAACCAGATCGATTCGATCTCCTTCCGTCCACTTGCGTCTGATCTCGAAGTACTGTTCCGATTTCAAGCCGGCTTTGTAAAGTTCATCGTTGATTTTTATACGGGCGTTTTCGGTCCAGCCGGGAATTCGCAGAAACAGCGAAAATTCGCTTTGCGGCGCTTCTTCCACGGTGATACGAATCGTTCCTTCCCAGGGATAGTTGGTTTGCTGATTCAGCCGGATTGGAGAACCGTTGGGAAGGTGCGTGTCGAGGACGTTACCGCCATAGAGGTGAATCCATACGCCTTCGCCGGAGAGGCTGTAAGCATAGCCGGCGACTTCCGCGATCGTACGGACGATATTCGGGGGACAGCAGAAGCAGCTTATGTACGGCTCGCGCTGGTGCGACCAGCGTAGCTCGAACGGCACACCCTTCACTTGTCGAAGGGGATTCTTGTAGAAGAATTTCGTTCCGTCGAGACTGATCGTTGCCAGGACGCCGTTGTAGAGCGCCAGTTCGAGCAGATCGGCATAGCGGGCCTGGGCCGTGATAGTCAGCATCCGCCAGTTCCACAAGACGAAACCAATTGTGGCGCACGATTCGTTGTAGGCCGTGACGTTAGGAAGCTGATACGCCCGCCCGTAAGCCTGGTGTACGAGCTGGACGGACGAGTGATCTTTCGATCCGTCCGGCGAGACGCCGTCGTACAGCGCGCCGGCTGCGCCGGTGACGTACATCTTACGATAGGCGACATCGCGCCAGATGTCTTCCAGGGCGTCGAGCAGAGACTCGTCTCCCGTTTCGGCATAGACATCCGCGACGCCGGCATAGAGATAGTTTGCTCGAACCGCGTGACCAACGGCTTGCGTTTGCTTGCGAAAGGGAATCCGATCCTGGTTGTGGTCCGTCCCTTCCTCGACGAGGTCGCGAATGTCAATCAGTCCCTGGGCCAGTTCGAGATATCGCGGATCGCCGACCGTGCGATACAACTCCACGACGCCCATATAATGCGAAGGACAAATCGCGTTATTCGCAAGGTTTCGAGGGGATTGCTTATATACCTTGTAGAGAAAATCCGCGGCCCTTCGAGCGATTTTCAGCAGCGACGTTTTTCCCGTGGCGCGATAATGAACGCACGCGCAGGTCATAAGATGCCCCATGTTATACGTTTCAAAGTCCAGGCGATTCTGAAATTCGCTCGTATCGCGGGCGTCTCGCCCGCGTTTCGAAGACGGAGGATCCACGTGTTGGCGTTGAGAGATAATGACGGGCGTGTGAATATATCCATCGTCCCGCTGAGCCTTGCCGATGACGTCGATGATCCGATCCATCTGTCGGTTCAGTTTTTCATCTTTCGTAATGCCATACACAAAAGCCGCGGCTTCCAGCCATTTATAAAAGTCGCCGTCATGCCATTTCGGCCCATGATGTCGGCCTTGTTTGAGCCCCGCGGCTACGAGAAAGTTATCATACGCGTGACTGATCTGCGGGTCTTCCAGCAGACGCCACATGTTAGGAATCATCGACTCGCAACATACATCAAACCGCTCCGCCCAGAAACCGTCGGTCCACTGCACGGCACCGATATCGACGCTCCGCAACATAGCATGCGGACTGGTTGTGGTGTTCGTGATTCCTCCACCGACATTACCGGCGAGGCAGGTACTCGCAACCAAGACACAAATGCTCGTTTTCCAATCCATATCTTCTGTTTTACCTCTACAGGACTATTTCATTGACTGGGCCTCTTGACGAGATGATAGATGAATGGCTTCGTTCTGTCAATGTCGAGAGCAAAGGGTTCGTTCGCGATCGGTTGTTCTTGAAAAACGCGAAGCGTTCGGTTACATTCTTTCATTATTAAAGAAAATTATGTTTGAGGAGTATTGGAATGACCGTACGGAACAAACGTAGGATGGGCAACTTGTTTGCCCATGCGGTTGCGATATTATTTTGTTCCACCTTATTCGCTGCGTCTGAAAACGTACGTGAAGTGGTCCCGGTTAAGCCGCCGGGCAGAAAAGTCAATCGCGAGACGATGCAGAGAATCTACGAGCAAATCAAAACACCGTGTAAATATGGAATTATCTTAAAAGGCGAAGAGGGCAAGAAGATCGATTGCCCGGGCGTGTTTCGCCACGGCCAGGCGTGGTACATGATGTATATTATCTTCGACGGCAGCGGGTACGAGACAGCCATCGCGGAAAGTCACGATCTCCTCAATTGGAAGCCGTTAGGCCGAATCCTCCGTTTTCGCCAAGATACCTGGGACGCGCGACAGGCCGCCGGTCATATCGCCTTGCAGGACCATACCTGGGGCGGCTCGTACGAATTACAACAATATGACGGCAAATACTGGCTCTCGTATATCGGCGGCGCATTGGAAGGCTACGAAACGGACCCGCTGGCGATCAGTATCGCCTGGACGACCGATCCGACGAAGCCGGTCGAGTGGAACCGTCTCGAGGAACCGGTGCTCTCGCGCGATCAGCCGGACGTGCGTGAGTTCGAGGCGCTGACCCAGTACAAGAGCAACGTTATATATGATAAAGAAAAGACGCTCGGCTATCCCTTCGTCATGTTCTATAACGGCAAAAAGAACCACGGCTACGAACGGATCGGGATGGCGGTCTCACGCGACATGACAAACTGGCGTCGCTATGGAACCGAGCCGGTCATCGACAACGGTAAAGGCATATCCGGCGATCCGCAGATCACCCGAATGGGCAGCGTCTGGGTGATGTTCTATTTCGGGTGCGGCTGGCGACCGAAGGCCTTCGATACGTTCGCCTGCTCCTACGACCTGGTGCACTGGACCCAATGGAACGGGCCGAACTTAATCGAGCCGTCCGAATCCTGGGACGATACCTATGCTCACAAACCGTGGTTCGTCAAGCACGACGGCATCGTCTATCACTTCTATTGTGCCGTCGGCGACCAGGGCCGCGTGATCGCCTTAGCCACGTCGAAAGACGTACGCAAATAAGCCGTGTCGCGGGCGTCTCGCCCGCGCGTCACGCGGGCATCCTGCCCGCGGTTCATTTCCCTTCGACGATAACGTTGGGTGGCAGCCTCATCCCGATTGTCGTTATCGGGATGGGGATGGTTGTTTCCCTACGAAAAAAAGTTGTTGATTGTTTTTATTTCCCTTCGATGGTGACAATGAGTCGGCGGTAGCTGGTGAGGCTGGGCCGTCCGTCGTCCTTAACTTGAAGGATGATATGAAGCGTCGTCGGCCTGTTCGCCCGCGGAGCTACAAAAGAGGCTTCGGCGGAGTCGCTGTTTTCAATCGTAATGTCGCCTCTGAACGTTCCCGCTTCCTTATAGACGAACCAGTGATAAGCTACCTCGTCCCCGTCGGGATCGGTCGTCCCGGCGGCGCTGAGATTCACGCGTTGGCCGGAGTCAACGTGCATCGTCGCGACCCTTTTGCTTTTATCGCCCTGGAGGACCGTGACGGGATTATGGTTCGCCTTCTCGAACGACTCGGCCACGCACCAGTCCATCCTCGCAGCGAAATCGTGCTGATACGCCTCGCGCCACCGCCAGATCGTCGCCTGGGCCGAGGTATAGGCCTTGCCGTCCCCGGCCACGACGGTATCGAGAGCGCCGCGAACGTTGGTCCAGATCGGGCGCGTCTCGCCGTAGCTTGGGTGCAGAACGTACCGCCCGCCCCAGCCGCCGTACGCGGGACTGAGATGGCTGCCCAGTCCGTTGTCGATCAGGCTGAAAAACGACGGCGTGTCGCCTTCCATAATATATTTCAGTCTGGGATAGAGCGCCCCTAAGGGGCCGTGGCCTTCGATGATATTTTCCTCCAGCCACGGATTATCCACCAGCTCGAACTTGTGCATGGGGGCGTTTTGGTAAAGCCGGTCGCCGGAGATGCCCGTCCACGTCGCCTTGTAATATTCCATATTGTCCACACTCCCGGGCGTGACGATGTAGAACAGGTTCGGAAAGGTAATTCGCATCCAGCGGCCCGAATTGTCCTGGTCGGAGATCGTATAAACCCGCAGCTTGGATACGAAGGCGTCCAGTTCTTCGGCGCTCCGGGAATATTTAACGTCCCACAGCGCCTGCGCCAGGCAGTTCGCCCCGCCCCAGATGCTGATCCAGACGGGCCGCTTGTCCGGCCGGTCCACCACCTCGATGATATGCCGCGAGCCTTCCGAACTCTTGCCCTCGCCGACGCCTTCCATACCGAACTCGGCCCGGCCCTGCTTGATCACGCTCGATAGATGCTCTTTCATCGGATAGCCAGGGGCGTGTTTGAGCAGATTATCCCGAACCTGGCCATACGCTTCGACCTGCCGGCGAATCCGGTCCGGCCGAACCGTATCCCTCAGCCAAACGGACGTCGTCGCGATCAACCCTTCCACGTCGTATTCGTTCGAATAGACGAGGAAGCGCACCATCGACTCCTCATCGTCCGGCTCGTTGGAGATATCCGTCAGTACGATCACCCGCGGCTTTTCCGCCTCGACAAATTCCACCTTCGCCGCCGCGACAACCCGGCTGTTGCTCAGAGCGCCTAATACCAACAGCAAGACAAGCACAATGCAGTTCATCTTTCGATTCATCGTATCATTCTCCTAACCCAATGTAACCGGTACTATTAATGTCACCCCTGCGAAAGCAGGGGTCCGGAATCCCAATGATTGGATTCCCGCCTCCGCGGGAATGACAGACAGGGTGGGCGGGGCTCCCTTGGGGATGCCATACGGTATGGCCCCACCGCGTTTATTCGTAGCGTGTGCGTCATTCCACATGGCGTCTATCTTATCGACATGACGAGAGCGAAGCAAGTTCCATCAATCCGAATTGTCTATCATGACACAAAGGATGGCAGCCTCATCCCGATTGTCGTTATCGGGATGGGGATGGTTTTCAACTATTACCTGTTCGATTGCTTCGCGGACGTTAATATTGTCTCAAGCGAGCCGCTATGGCTACGGGAGTCAAAGACCACGCCAGTCGTCCGCCGGGGCGGACTTGGTGTCATGGCCTTTGCAGACCCTCCGCTCACGGCTGACCCACATAGCATGTGGGCGTATTTCTTTCCCTTGCCCATAGCATTCGAAGGGCAAGGGAAAGAAATGTCTTTTTCTCCAAAAGGCCCTCCGAGAGGACATCAGACGTATCTGGCGAGGAGTAATCGGTCATAGATCGCCGGAAGGATTGAGAGGAGGTATCTGTTCTTTTTCAAAATTCCTACAGGTCTTACATAAAGACATTTCCTTTCCATTGGCCTTCGTGAGCCATGGCCAATGGAAAGGAATAGAATTCACAAGCGACGGGAATCAGCACCGGGCGGAGAGCTTGCCAGGCACATGACACTAAGCGGAGCGGCTGGCATGGGACTGGCCGCTCGAAGCCGGTGCGGTCCAAAAAGAACAACCCTTTGATAACGCAAAGCATAAGATAGAGCTATTGCTTATCTTTATCTATGGATTATTCGGTAGCGTCTTTTTTCCGAATACCTATGCCTTGACCAGCATGGCCAAAACCATCGCCATGAGGATATGGACGCCGACGAAAATGGCCAGGAGGATTTTCATTTGCTTGAAGCGAGCGACTTCGACGACCCGGTTCATGGTCGCAATGCTGTACACGGGGTAGAACAAAACGAGAAAGTACAACAAATTGGCGGCGACTATAATGGCTTGTCTTACAGCGCCTTCAACCAGCTTGAGACCCAAAATGCCGCCGAAAATAAGCTGGGTGAGAACCTGGGGCTGACCGATCAGGAATGCAAGCGCCTTTGAGGCCGGCACCATCTTACTCCCGAAACTTGCGAACAAACCGATACCGAGACTCACCGCCAGATAGACCATCAGCGGAATCGGACGCGTCGGGCTGCATGGTACGGTTTCTTCCGCGGGACGACCCGGACCGGTTCGCCTCAGGTATCGGCCGGACAGGAACATGGCCACTTCCAGGGCGATGAAGACGCCGATAAGGAGAACACTGGCGGTTAACTCGGTCTGATCGTCTTCGCTTAGACTCCCGGCCCGTTTGGTCAACAGCTCGACCAATCCGAGGACGATGATCAGGGCCGTCGCCACCATGCCAACGATGCTCAGCCCCATCAACAAATTCCCGGCCATTCGCCTCATAAGCCAATCCTCTTAAATGTAGGGTGCGATATTTCGCACCATTTTTATCATTTTTACCACGATATGCAAGCCGGTAGGATGGACCTCCCTTCGACTTAGCTCAAGACCGAAAGCCTGTCGAATGTTGGACCAACGATCAAAGTATGTGGGAATTTCTGAGTTGGAACTGTGCTTCACCATTATGTGATTGATCTGATCTCTTTCATAAAAAGTGGTTGTATTGATAATTCTAATGTGGTATTTATATATTTGATAGAGACTTAAGGCAAGCATGTCTGGTGTCGAGAAGAAGCAACGGAGACATTCGGGAAAGATTGACGATGGGTATTGATAATTTGCCGGAAGCTATCCGAAACAACTATGAAGTGCATGAGTGGAAACATGCCTGTACTTTGAGTATCTATTAGGTTTGTTATCATACCTTACGTTTTGCAAGAAAGGAGGTTGTCCAAGGTGGACAGTGATATCGTAATTGAGGTTCGTGGTGGGGCTCTTGTCGGCGTTTACTGTAATAATCGTGATCAGCGTTTTATTTTCTTAGACTGGGATGATTTGAATGAATTGCCTGAGGCAGAGCATGTGGGTGGCGTTATCCACAGAAATTCGTTCAGTGATATGCACCAGGAAACTCGTTCTGTATATGATCGAACAGTCCTTGAATACCAGGGTCACATTCAATGAGTTATCTCCTGAGTTCAGTTGTTGATGCTTATAAGAATTACCCCTGTTTTCAGCACTTTATAGGTGAGATTGCAACGATAAAAGTAGCTTTCTCATCCTGACTGTTTCGATTCGTCCTTGACCTTGACAAGCATAGGTTCCTTGTTTAAATTGCTTTTGTCATGGTGGGTATTTCTATATATAATGGGAAATATAGGTTGGATTTTGTGAAATGACTGTATTTGAGCCAATTTTTATAGGTACTGAATTCAATCCGGCGAATACTGCGACTGTTTATAAGGGAGGTTGCCTCGATTTGCTTGCTAGTGTACCTGACGAATCTATGCAGCTTGTGGTGACATCCCCCCCCTACAACATTGGCAAAGAATATGAGAAACGGCTCCACATAAACGAATATTTTGAACAGCAAAGAGAAGTGATTCACGAATGCATCAGAGTATTGCGTCCAGACGGGCATTTATGTTGGCAAGTTGGGAACTACGTGGATAAGGGGAGCATTTTGCCTCTGGATATGATTCTCTATCCGATTTTTAGAGATGCGGGCCTGAAGATGCGAAATCGAATTATTTGGCACTTTGAACACGGACTCCATTGCCGAAGGCGCTTCTCTGGGAGGTATGAGACAATACTTTGGTTCACAAAAGAGGACAATTACTATTTTGATTTGGATCCCGTGAGAGTGCAACAGAAGTACCCTGGCAAACGACATTTCAAGGGACCGCGAGCAGGACAATACTCCTGCAATCCTCTTGGTAAGAATCCTGGTGATGTTTGGATTATACCGAACGTTAAGAGCAATCATGTAGAAAAGACAATACATCCATGCCAGTTTCCTGTCGAACTAATTGAGCGCTTAGTCCTATCTTTGACACGACCTCATGATTCTGTGTTTGATCCATTTCTCGGCGTTGGAACGACGATCTTGGCTGCTGTCAAACACGATCGAAAGGGACATGGATCAGAAGTTGTTTCTGAGTATGTAAAAATAGCCAAGGAGCGTATCCAAAAGCTAGCTGATGGCAGATTGCGAACACGCCCTATGAATACCCCAGTATTCGATCCAAAGGGTGCGGGACAGAAATTGACTAATGCTCCCTGGTTACGTGAGGAAGTGAGTATAGAACCTCGCCTTTTCTGATAACGCGTCACCAGAAGGAGAAAGTTATGAAAATTGTCGACACGTATTCACATCTTAATGGTGAGGAGTATCTTCTCATTCATCATCCCATGATATACGATGAGATCAAAAGCATCGTTACGCGCGTTGATGCGTCAAAATTAATGACTAAGGTTAGCAAGGAAAAAACCATGAAAGGCCGTAAACTTTATAGTCCTAAGAGTTTGAATAAGGAATTTGCTCGGCTGTTCAAATCTGGTCGGTGGGAGAGCATCGTTTACCGCTATTGTGTGACAACCAACCGCGCCTACCTGGATCAGATAGTCAATTTACCGATAAAGCAGCAAAAAGAATTCTTACAAAGTCATGGCGTGGAGGATGTGATCAAATCCTATAAACAAACGGATTTTGTGAAAGAGGCAATAGCTATCGAGGTACAATTTGGCAAGTACGCATTTGTCGCATACGACCTTTTCGTTAAACACTTGCTTTTTTACAGTGGTGGTGTTATCAATTTAGGGATAGAGATTCTTCCTATGAAGGAAATGACACAGAGCGCAGACGGCGGCAGGTTAATGTCCACAGGAATAGCCTATTATGAGGGTGAAGTTTACAATGTCATGCGCCATGGTCGTGGTAATCCGCCCGTTCCCCTCCTTATTCTTGGCGTAGCGCCATAGCGGCTCCATTTTTGTTCAGTGATTCGATTCAACAATTCCTGGATTCTTTTCAAACAAGTATTTTAAGTAAGGAAAGACCGAACAATTACGAAAGCCAGACGAATTGTATGAGATCATCGAGGCGTGCAGTCCCGGCCCCTATATAGAACTTTTTGCAAGAGGGATGAAATCGGGTTGGGAACAATGGGGGAATGAAGTTGAGGATTATTATCCCTCCTGGTCCACTTACAAAAATCATAGTCAAAAAATCGTCTCGATAGGTGACAAACGAACCAAGAAAAATAACAAGATCCACAGGTCGACACAGACTTCCTTGTTTACATAGCTTGGTTTAATGGCGAGGGGATTGGGTTGCGAGAAGAATCGTTTGGGCGGATGGCCGAATGAGGGCAACCAGGGGGGTAATTTGGGCATCCGGGGCCCTGAACGATTTTTCCGGTATGGTGTGACGCCGTAAGGCGTTTGTGGCGAGGGCGTCTAGCTCTTGCGTCGCGTGGCCGCCCCGGCCTCGCTGTAAATCAAGAACACGGGCAAGAACCGGTAGAAAATATGGAACGACCGGCCCTGCGATTGTGAAGATCGTCATAAGCCGATAAAGCTTATGCGACAAGGTGGTACGT
>JAFGTG010000582.1 GCA_016934255.1 Sedimentisphaerales bacterium | reverse complement strand
GCCGGAGGGTTGCTGTGGGGGCGCGGGCCTTCATGTTGATAGATCCACTTCTGACCCACTGTCCAGTCTTCGGCATAAACGGTCCCGACCATTAAGAGGGTCAGCGTCACAACGATTGAGAGAAAATTAATTTTGTACATAAGATTCATCCTTTCGTGAATGTGGCCTGCCTATCTGACATCATATTTTAAGAATTTAACATACGCTCCTACAAAGAACAAGATTGAAAAGAGCGCCAACAGGACAATATCCACCCAACTGGTTTGTAGCGCCTCGCTCAGTGTCGTATGCTGATAGCCTGACAATTGAGGGACCTGAATACTGTTGGGGTCGATCCCATCCTTTGCATAGGCGACGTTCATACCCCCGCGAGGCCCGGTGGGAATTTCCATGATCTCGAAGTTATCATACACGGCGTCTTGAACCTGCTCCTGGAATTGTTGAGCCTTCCTCATGAAGCTTTGCATCTCGAGCGTTCCCGTGCCGGCCAGTTCGGAGAGGGCATACGTCAAACAGCAGATCGGCGAGAGTCGCGAAAGATTGACGGCGATGATGGTTTGGATTCGCTGCTTGTTTACGTAGGCATTCTCAACGAGCCGGACGGCTTCGTCGATACGCTTTTCGTATTCGCGTTCCAGCGGTACTTTCTCCTGGTCGAACGCCTGTTTTGCCTCTATAGCCGATTTCTGCCACTGATTGCCGTTAGGTTGTGCGCCGCCGTCAGTCATCATCTTTTGTACGCCGGCCAGCTTGCTTTTAAATAGATCGCTCTTTTTAGCGGTCAATTCGTTCTGCAGGTTTTCCCGGGCCATTTGCTTCTGGGCCTCGACGACCTGGGGAGACTGGATGGGATAGACGATCTGAGCGATCATCGGGCTTATCTTGGGAACGATAAGCGCCCAGATGACCCAAATCAGCAGAACGACGATCATGGAGACGAGCGAGCGATGCGTCAGGGTGGAAACCAGGACGCCCAGGCAGAAAATGCAGAACATAAAAAGCGATGTGATAAATAGCATAATCGCTACCATCTGCGGAATTCCGCCGGAACCGAAGGAAAAGACTCTCGAAGTGCTAAGCACCAGCAGACCGATCAGAACCGAGAGCGCAAAGGGAGCCAGAAAGACCAGGTAGCTTCCGATGATCTTGGCCAGGATAATGCTGCTTCTCGGTGTGGCGTTGGCCAGTATCAATCGTAGCGTCCCCATTTCCCTTTCGCCCGTGACACTGCTGAAGGTGAAGATAAACGCCAGGATGGACAGGACGGTCGTGACGATGTACGCAAAGTCGATTTTGCCGAAAAGGACGGCTTGTAAATTCGTGCTATCGAGCTCACTCTCGATCTCAAGATTTCCGGTGCGTGTGGTTGTTATCTTGTAATTCAACAGGTCTTTGAGTCCACCCGAAAAAACGCTTAATGGAGACGGTGGCCGATAGCCCTTCGCTTTGAAATTAGCGTCGATGCGCCCCCGGCTGTGACGGACGTATTGTTGGTTGGAGGTTTGGTAGCTTTCCAGACGCTGTTCGTAATTCTTGAGCGAAACATACAAACCCAGAGGAACCAATAGCACACATAAAACAGACGCGATCCAGAATCGGGAGTCCACAATCGTTTCTTGTATCTCTTTTCTGATGAGTATCCAGATCATGTTTTTCTCCGTCGATAGACATGACGTTTGGCTAAGACCTATCGCCCCCGGATACCTTCGATCCGGGGGCAATAGCTTTATCATTGGTTGAAAGCCGGATCATCTAATCCGGTAAATCTTCCGGCGTGACATCCTTGACGCTCAGGTCGCCGTAGATAACGCGGTACTTCTGCGAGCCGATAGGCTGATACCAGCAGATGGGCGTCCGGGCGTCGCCGTATTTCACGTTCTCGCCGACATACTTCAAATGACTTTCGAGGGGCAGGCTTGTAATGAAGACAATCCCACGGGCCATCTTCATCGCATGCTGTATTTGGTCTTGTTCCGAGGTCTCGTCGGCGCCGAACATGCCTTTTTGTTGCATCTCCATCGAGACCTTCTGTAACTCTATCGGATGGAGAGTCGGCGGGAAGGTATGGTCTTTCGTCCAACTCGACCATAGCCGTAAGAATTCGACCAGGTCCTTCTCGCCGACTGCAGACGCATCGACCTGGACGTCCATACGGGAGTACCCGTCCGGCGGCGTAAGACTGAACAATTCATCTTCCAGCTCGACGTTAAACTGAAAATCTGACATGGTCGAACTGAGGCCCGGAGCATTATCGAATTCCATTTCAACGAGAACCAGCTCTCGCGTTTTCGGATCGATCCAGACCGTGTTCGTCATGCCGCCTTCATTCACGCGGAATCCCTGAACGGTCCGGCCGTCCATGATCTGCTCGCCCAGTTGTTCGTCGGCCCGCGATGGGAGCGCTCTCAAGCTTTCGATGACGTCGAACGCCCGTTGGGCCGCGTCGTCCGGCATATTGTCCAGGTCCAATTCGATATATTGGCTTCTCGGCGGGATGATGCTGAGACCCTTTCCTGTCGTCCAGTCCATCACGGTGATGTAGCCGCCGGGCATGGCCATTCGCATATAGCCCGGCTCCTTGTAGGTTACTTCGATTTCCATGGCGGAAATGCCTTCCACGGGGCTTGAGGATGTGATTGTATATATCAACGTGCGGGCTTTTTGTAACTGCTCCACGACGTCGGCGTAAACGGATGAACCGCCAGTGGGGAGGAAGCCGATAAACACCGCGACAAGGATCGCCGCGGCGATGGCCAGTTTTATCATTTTCTTGTTCATAATAGTTCTCCATAAATCGGGCGTGACACCCGATGTGTGTTCTTGGCGTTGATCCAGCGCCTGCATGACGTTGCCAAAGACTCTGTCATGCGTTTCGTCGCTGGTCGTGTAACGTAAATCTTTGATTAACTTTTCCATGTTGTCTGCTGGTCTCATTGTTTGACCTCACTGTTCAGGGTTGACCGCAGCTTGTCCAAACCGTACCGGTACCGACTTTGGACCGTCTTGATGGACGTCTTCTGCAATTTGGCGATTTGCCTGAATCGCATATCGCCATGCAGGCGGAGCACGATGACCTCCCGCTGCTCGTACGGAAGATCGCTCAACGCGCGACTGACCTTCTGCATTTGCTCGCTGCGAATCGCCAGGTGAACCGTGCTTGTTGCCGCGGTAGCGACACATCCGGCCTGATTCACCACCGCGGTTCGTTGTCGCTTATTCCTGCGCATCTCATCCCGCGAGCGATTCGCGACACAGGTTGCCAAATAGCCTTTCAGACTGCCCGTCAGGCGAAACGTTTCGATCGATTCGACGAAGCGGATGAAGACGTCCTGAACGATATCTTCGGCGCCCGCTTTGTCGTTCAGAAGGTTGCCGGCCAGCGTGAGCAGGTCCTCGGCGTACTTGTCGTAGATCGCTCGGAACGCGTCTTGGCTTCCGCGTTTGAATTTCCATATGAGCCATCGATCTTCAAGCATCCGGAAAACCCTTTTTCTGACGTCAGTCCTAGGGACTCCTTACGGAGAACAACCGATTGTCGCCAATATAACGCCGGGCCGATACGTTTTGCTCTAAAGAAAATTCAAAATTGGCTTTGTTTTTTCATTTACCCCCGAGTTCGCAGGGGCCGCCAGGAGGAAAGATTGGGTTTGTTTTACATAGAAACCACGAATTACACGAATCAACACTAACTCAATCAAAAGGGGTAGATTGGCTTTGTTTTGCAAAATCATGTTCCTGTTTCGGATTTAGGGTTTAGGATTTCGGATTTCCGGCCGAAGGCCGGCATTGGCTTTGTTTTTTCGCAGAAATCGTAAAAAACTGTGACGATGTACCATAAACATCATGTGAAAATGTGAATTTTTGTGGTTTTTTGTAAATTTCTGACAATTTTTGAACATGTTTGAGCTGTTTTGAGCCACGAAGGCGCGAAGACACGAATTCTTGAAGATAAATTGCTATAGCTCCGAGCTCTTGGCGGTGCGATACGGAAATTGGGTTTGTTTTGCCACGATCCTCCTTTGGTTTAGGATCCATTCGACTTCGCTCAGGACATGTTTAGAATTTAGAAATTCGTGCTTCGGATTTCCGGCTGAAAGCCGGTGTTGGTTTTGTTTTTCGGAGAAACCGCAGATGGACGCAGACGTCGTCCTGAGCGGAGTCGAAGGATGAACGCAGTTTCTTTCCTTTTTCGACACGGATCCGTTCGACTTCGCTCAGGACGAGTTGACACGGGTTAACACGGTTTTTAACCTTCGATATTGGATATTGGACATTCGCTATTCGATATTCATTATTCAATGCCTGGCACCTGATAGCCCGATTTCCTTTCCTGTGTTCTGTGTTCCTTATTATTAGTCAATAATCAATAATCAATAATCATTTAGTTTAGTATTATACTAAAATAATCGCTCATCGTCAAGCAATATTTTGAATGAACTACGAATAAACACCAGTAAACACAAAATTAAGGCACTCTAACAAAACCTCTCCCATGTCACCCCTTCGACAGGCTCAGGGCTAAAGGCTCGCTGCGCTCGGAATGACAAGCCCGTAGAACCGTAGGATGGGCAACTCGTTTGCCCATGCGGTTCATTTCACCAAAGAGTATGTCCTACATCTTTTATTCTTTTCCAATTAATTCATAATTAGAGATGTGACCCCGATCTTTCCCCAATTAATTCATAATTCGAGATGTGACCCCGATCTTTCCGAGCGGTTTTTAGCTTGCCCTGAGCGCAGTCGAATGGGAGATACGAGTTATAACCGCGGATTTCGCGGACGTCGTCCTGAGCCCAGCCGAAGGATGACGCGAATATTCGTAGGGTGGCGGCTCCCTTCGGCAGTGAGCTCAGGCCGAATTGTGCCCCATCGAATATTTAATATTTAAGACTCGACCCTATTGTTTTTCGACCCTATTGTTTTCTCAGGCCGAACTGTGCCCCATCGAAACATTTAATATTTAAGACTCGATCCCATTAAGATCCTCTATCGTTCTCTTTAACTGGATATTTGCTTTTAAGTGTAGCCTCCGTTTCCTTCAAATAGATCATGAGCCGTTGAGCAAATATGTACATTTCAACTTTTCCTTTGTCATACTTTTCGTTTGTGGTCTTTCGATGAGTGATATCAAGCCAAGTCAATAGAATTAAGGAATATATTTCTTTAGGATAAGTCTGGCTGAAATATTTGAATGTACATTGTTTTGTAGTCCTTTCCCAAAAGCCAGATAATTTACTTCTTGAAGCCCTGAACTCATCAGACAGAAGACATTTGTTATTTTTATTTTTGCTTTCCATATAAGGATAGATTTGACAAGCAAAATCCCAAAGAATCCATTGTTCTTTCGTGACTTCTTGACGAGACGATATTAACTTAAGGTCGTAAAAAAAGATCGGTGTACGAAGTTTGAATGAACAGAAGTATTGTATGCATTTGGGTAAATTGGTATAAGTTTCCTCGTTAATGTTTTTGAAGAATAGCCTCGGTATTAACAATTCTCTTGGAATGCCGGCACTAAATACGAGTTGTGTTAGTTCTTTATAACCATTATTATTGAGTTCATTTTCGTATTTTTCCTCGTAGATTTTGCTGTATGCATTTTCAATCTGTTTCCAAAAACAATCACGTTCATCAATCATCTTAGAGTATTCTGAAAACTGATCAGTTTTAAGTTTATTCAAATCGAAGGTCTTGACAACAAACGCTACAAAGAGTGTGGCTAGTAAAGAGAAATATGATGTTAGCGCTCGTATAAATCCATGCCAAGAATCAGGATTATCAGAAAATCCATTTTGATAGAATCGATGAAAATATAATGAAAAGAGGATTAGGCCCGATATTGTTGTTATGATAATCACGACAATAAGAAACTTATATATAAATGATTTCATATTTTCAAAGATTCCAGAGTTATGGTGCCATTTATGATTACATATAGTTTGTACTGCACGAGAAACACAGATTGTCTCTTTCTGTACAAGAAGCTCCAGGCTCTTCTTCTCAGTTCGTCCAACAATCTTAATCGACTCGCAACATTAATAATCCTTCGCTTATAAATAATATTGGTAACCATTCACAGTAATTTAAGATAATTGGATTAAAACGTTGTTTTTGTCCGATAAGATTTTTATGGACAAGGACACGATTAT
>JAFGTG010000581.1 GCA_016934255.1 Sedimentisphaerales bacterium | reverse complement strand
GGAAGGATACGGCGATGAAGTGTGCGAAAATCTACGAGGAAATGTTGGTTCCAGTCTAAGAATCAAGGAATGAATAACCCCAAGACGGTATCCGCTGGACTTCCATAGGGCGGAAACCCAGAACGAGATGTGATATTATGCCTTCTGTATGTTTCTATTTTCAAGTTCACCAGCCCGTGCGGCTCAGACACTACACCGTTTTCGATAAACACGAATATTATTTCGACGATCACAAAAATGGCGCGATATGCCGGAAAGTGGCCGATAAATGCTATCTGCCCGCCAACCGCCTGCTTCTGGATCTGATACGCCGCTTCGAGGGTAGATTCCGGGTTTCTTACAGCATTACCGGCGTCCTGCTCGAACAGTTACAGCATTGCGCACCTGAAGTGTTGAGCACGTTTGACGCCCTGGCTGAAACCGGCTGCGTCGAGTTCCTGGCCGAAACGTACTATCATAGCCTCAGCTTTCTCTATTCGCGCGACGAGTTTATAGAACAAATCAACAAACACGTTGACACGATCGAATACTATTTCGGTCAAAGACCCAAAGTATTCAGAAACACGGAACTGATCTATAATAACGATTTAGCCGCCCTGATCGAATCGATGGGCTGCTTCGATGCGATCATTACAGAAGGCGCCGATCACATATTGGGCTATCGCAGTCCCGATTTCGTTTATAAGCCCAAAGGTTGCGAAAAATTGAAGCTTTTACTGAAGAACTATTCGCTCAGCGATGATATTGCGTTCCGTTTCTCGAATCGTCACTGGCCCCAGTGGCCGCTGACGGCCGAAAAATTTGCCCAGTGGATCCATAACGTGAACGGCAACGGTAACGTCGTCAACCTGTTTATGGACTACGAAACCTTCGGCGAACACCAGTGGGAAGATACCGGCATCTTCGATTTCATCCGGCACTTACCGGATGAAATTCTCAAACATCCCGACAATGATTTCAAAACGCCCACCGAAGTCGTTAAATCCTACGACAGCGTCGGTGAAGTGAATGTGCCGCACATCATCAGCTGGGCCGATACCGAAAGAGACCTTTCGGCCTGGTTGGGCAACGCCATGCAATCCAATGCGATACACGAACTTTATCGCATTGAAAAGCGAATCAAGGATACGAACGACGAGAACATCATCGGGGATTGGCGTAAATTGCAAGCCTCGGACCATTTCTATTACATGTGTACGAAATACTTCGCCGACGGCGACGTTCACAAATACTTTAATCCCTATGACTCGCCGTACGACTCCTATATCAACTTTATGAATGTGCTGGGCCATCTGGATAGTCGGTGTACTGAAATGTCAAATGGGGGTTTGTGTACGGCATCGGGACCCAACTAATCTAAATGTGGATCCGATGCGGCATCGGAAAAGAAATACCCGCCTGATTTGCAACCAGCGAACAAAATGCTTTTTTAAAGTGGTGGGAGCAGGATTGTGTTGACAATGCAAAAAGCCAACGACGTCATAAACCTCCGAGTTCCAACCGATGGTCAAGATATCGAAACGCTGCTGGAAAAGGAATGGCTCCTGACCAACGGCCGGGGCGGCTACGCCTCCTCCACCATCGCCGGGTGCAATACCCGGTCCTATCACGGACTCCTCGTCGGCTCGCTACAACCGCCTGTCAACCGGGTCATGGCACTCTCGAACTGTCTTGAGATGATCCAATCGAAAGGAAAAACCTTCTCGCTTTCGACCTTCGAATTCAGCGATAAATTCACGCCGAAAGGCTTCAGATATCTGAAAATGTTCCGCCGGGATATCGGGGCCCATTTTGATTATATCCTTCCAAACGTCGAGTTGACCCGGTCCGTGTACCTTCAGCGTCAAGCGGATACGGTTGCGATCGTGTATGACTTTACCCGGATACAAAAGCCGGTAGAGTTTATGATCCGGCCGTTTGTGGGCTTGAGAAACTTCCACGCGCTGCAAGAATCCTATGCCCCGTTATGTTCGGACTGGTTCGGTTCCGCCGATTACGGTTTAATCGTTCGTCAGGATATCTCGGACAGTTGCTGCCTGCATTTATGTTGCCCGTTGGCAGAGTTCGAGACGGACCCGCAATGGTGGTATAATTTCACCTATCGTGTCGAGAAAGAAAGAGGCCAGGGCTTCACCGAAGACCTCTGGGCGCCCGGTATTTTTAAATGCCGGATCGACTCGCCAATAAAAATCATTCTCTGGGCCCACCTCAATGCGTATAGCACCGGAAATGCCCCGGCAGTATTAAAAGATGCCGATTTAGATGCGATTTGTCAGGATTTACATTACCACCAGGACAATCTCAAACAACAAGCAAGCCCGATGCGGCCTTCGAATGCTATCTATTTCGACCTCCTTTGTTTAGCGACAGATCAGTTCGTGACTCAGCGGACCACCCAACGGGGATGTAGCACGACGATTTTGGCCGGCTATCCCTGGTTTGCTGATTGGGGTCGAGACGCCTTTATCTCGTTGCCGGGCTTATTGCTGTCCACCTGCAGATTCGATCAGGCCAAGTCGGTCTTGACGACATTTGCCGCAGTAGAAGATAAAGGGATGATCCCGAACCGCTTTGACGATTACAGCGATACGACCCATTTTAACAGCGTGGATGCTTCGCTTTGGTTCATTAACGCCGTCTTCCAATATCTGGCCTTTACCGACGACTTGGAAACGTTCACCCGAGACCTTTTACCGACTATTTGCCGTATCGTGGTATCCTACCATACGGGCACACGGTACGGAATCCACGCCGACAGGGATGGCCTGATCTCAGCCGGCGATGAGGATACACAACTGACCTGGATGGACGCCAAGTGCGACGGCACTGCCTTCACGCCCCGATATGGCAAGGCCGTCGAAGTCAATGCGTTGTGGTATAATGCGCTTCGTCTTCTGGCCGAGTTTTACTCAGACAGGAATGAAGAAGACGCTGGACATTACCAATCCATGGCCGATAAAGTTCAAGCTGCCTTTTGCCGGCTATTCTGGAATGAACGTAAAGGTTATCTGAACGATTATATTCTTCCTAACGGCTCGGCGAATAGCCGCCTGCGTCCCAACCAGATATTCGCCGTCAGCTTGAAATACTCGGCCTTACCACTGGAGCAACAAAAAGCTGTCGTCGCCACAGTGCAGGACAAGCTACTAACCCCCTACGGCCTGCGAACACTCGATCCGCTGGAGCCGGATTATAAAGGCGTGTACACCGGTCCGATGCGACAACGCGACGAAGCGTATCACCAGGGCACGGTATGGCCTTTTCTGATGGGGCCGTTTATCGAGGCCTATCTCAAGGTCCATGAGTTTAGCCACGACAGCAAACAACAGGCTTTGGAATTTCTTCAACCCTTGCTCCGTCATCTCACGGAAGAAACTTGTCTCGGAAGCATCTCCGAAATATTCGACGGCGATCCCCCTCACAAGCCAAAAGGTTGCTTCGCTCAAGCCTGGAGCATCGCGGAGTTGATCCGAGTATATCAGTTAACAACTATGGCTTAGCAGTTGAGTACTCCGCGGATCAGGCAGCCGTCACAAGGGCAGAAAGCACGAAGATTTTCTTCGGGGGTGCCGGGCGGGACTTCGCAGCCGGGCATAAGGATGAATTTCTCCGGGACCGCTTTCAAACAATCTCGAGCTTCTTGCGCGACCTCCTCCGGTGAACCTTTGAGTAACACTCCCGCGGGATTGAAGTTGCCGCACAGCGTTACGTTCGGTCCGGCTTTTTCTCTGGCTTCGACCAGAGGGACCATCCAGTCCACGTCGATAATATCGGCGCCGCTTTTGGCCATGTCGTGCACGATATTGGATATATTGCCGCAGACGTGAAGTTTTACTGTCGCTCCCGCCTCGTGAATAGCGGCGATCAGCTTTTGCTCCAGCGGTAAGACCAATTTTTCGTACATCGGGGGCGAAATCAGACTGGCCGCCGAATCGCCGATTCCCATCATGTCCGCCCCGGCCTCGATCTGGACGAGGGCGAAAGCGATCTGATTTTGAATAATTGTCTCGCCGGCCCCGGCAAAAACCTGAGGCTCGTCGATCAAGTCCATCATCGTATTCTCCATACCCCGTAAATCGGCATATTCCGCGATCGGACCTTCCACCCAGCCCAGAACGCTGTGCGTTTGTCCGAGTTCGGCCGTCATCTTCCGCACGCTCTCGATCCGCTGTCTTGTCCGTTCGGCGCCGGTTATCTCGAACGGTCTAATCTTCTCGGAAACGTCGTCGCGCGTCAGGATGAGCACGCTCTTGGGCCGGCCCACGCCTTCCGGCGGATATTCGAATTCCATCCCATAAGCCGAAGCCTCTCGCCAGGGATCGCTGATGGCACTGATTTGGTCGAGATTAAATGCCCGGGTCACGGCAAGCTGCGCTTCCACCAGGACATCCCCGTCGAGATAATAATCCCGGTACGTCCGCCCGATGAAATTCGCGGCCCACGCCATAAAAATAGGCGTCACTGCAGGTCGATCGTACGAATCCCCCTTGAGAATTGCATAGATTCGTTCTTTTGGAGTCATGAATCACCTCAAAGTCAGTGCCTAAAGTTCGGAGTGACTAAAGTGCCTAAAATGACAGCAAAGCTGTCATTCTGAGCGAAACGAAGAATCTCTTGTTCGTTAGCCAGATCCTTCGGCTGTGCCTCAGGATGACACATACGTGTCACTTTAGCTCACTATAATTTACTTTAGCCCTTGAAGCAATCTTAAAAATGATGTTTTAACCTGCTCGAACGTCGGCGGCTTGCCGGACCTTCGCCGAGAATCGAACATGAGGATATAATCGAAGCCTTGTGGAATCTGATCCTGTGATTGACGGAACGCCTCGCGCAACAAACGTTTGAGCCGGTTGCGAACCACGGCGTTGCCGTGAGCTTTTCCGACGGAAACACCCAGGCGAGAATGACCACAATCATTTTTCGCTACATAGAGCGCTAAAAGCCCGTCGCTACGGCATCGGCGATGGGCTAATACGGCCCTAAACTGCTGGTTACTGACCAACCTTTTGCTCTTGGGGAAGGAAAAGCGTTTCATCGTTTATATTCACTGCTTTACAATCCCGCCAACAACCACCTGTATTCATACTTAGTCGGAGGAAACATTTCGTTTATCTTTCCTGTTGCCCCTGCTCCTTTTATGTTCGATGGCCTGGCGCCTTCGGAAAACCTCGATGTCGATGCGCTCCCTGGCCTTCGATACATCCAGCAGCCCAACAGGCACATCTCCGTTGTCACGTTTTATCACCGGCATCTGATCCATGTTGAACTCGTACATCCGATCCAGCGTCTCTCCCAACGCCGAAGAAGAAAACACTTTTTGCTCCATCGGCTTCATGACATCGGAGACGAGCAGCCAAGCCCATGAATCCGGATTGCTCAGTAAATTCTTGAGCGCTTCGAGAGACAGAATCCCTATCATTTGGTTGACGCGATTGACGACGGGATAGACCAGATACTCGTGCTCAACGAATACCTGGGCCGCCTTGGTTAAGGTCTCGTTTTCCTGAAACGAAATCACGTTCGTTTCCATGACATCTTCAACCTTTAAAGACTCGATAACGTCCTCTCGGGTCACGTTCCGTCCTGCTTCGCCGCTCAGCTTTATGGCCAATTTGACCATCGGAGGTCCGAATAACTGCACGATGAGCGTCGTCGCAGCGATCCCAAAGATGATCACGTCGCCTAACATGAGATTCTCATCGACCTTCACACCCATCAAATAGTGACTGGCCATAATGGAAAGGCCGATGGCGACACCCCCCTGGGCAAAAAGTCCGAAACCCAGATAGCGTCTGACTACCGGTTCACTGCCGGTACATCGCGCCCCGATATAGGTCCCGACCGTTTTCCCGATACTGCGACCAATGACATAGATCCCGACAACACACCAGAGCCAGCCCGGCATTTGAGTAAGAGACAACCTCGCACCGGCGAGCACAAAAAACAAGACGTAAATAGGCGTCGAGGAGCTTCGCACGGATTCAAACAAGCTCTCGCTTCTCTTGGGCAGCATATTCGCTAAAAAGCACCCCATCGCCATCGAGGTCAGAATCACGTCCATATTGGCATAGACGGCGATGCTGATCAGAAGCAAAATGAGCCCGATGACGAAAGCAAAGTTCCTTTGCAACAGTTTCACTCTCAGCAGAAGGATTCGTAAAATCAATGCACCGATGAAGGCCAGAACGATGGCGCCGATCAGTTCCAGGGCAACCTTTCCCAATTCCACGACGACCGAATCGGAAATCCCCGCGATCGTTTTCACAAAGCCCGTCGCCAGGCCGTAAAGGATCATCGCAAGGGCGTCGTCCAGGGCCACGATCGCCGTCAACGACGTCGTCAGAACACCCAGGGAGCGATACTCCCATAGCACGTCGATGGTCGAAGCCGGATCTGTGGCCGAAGCAACGGCTCCGAAGACGGCGCCCGCCGCAAGAGCGATTGTGACATTATGAAAGATGACGTATATGAACAAACCGACGGAAACGCCAACGAGTAAAAACGAAAACAATCCTTCACCGAGGAGAATAGCCAAAAACTGACGGGCGTATTTTTTGAAATTCTCGGCCTTCAACTCGCCCCCAACCAGAAAACCGATAATGCCTAAGGCAAAAAGGGTGAAAGGTTGCAGTGCGGCTACATCGGTATGTTTGACCAGCGTCAGACCGTTTTCACCGAGAATTAAACCGATAACGATGAATCCGACAACCTGAGGAACACGGAGTTTCTGGAAAAACGAGGCGCCGACCAGCCCCCCTAAAATGCTAAATCCTAAAATGAAAAGAATGGTGATGTTTATACTCTCCACTGGGTCGATTACTCCATCTGTGTGAGAATGTGATAGAAGGCTAATGGATCTGTAGCCGTCATAAGCGCGTTACGCAGCCTTTCACTTTTGAATCTCAAGCTCAAAGAGGAAAGAAGCTTCAAGTGTTCCGCATGTTGATATTGTCCGGCGGCTATCATAAAAATGAGACCGACTGGCTCCCCGTCCAATGATTCATAATCCGCAAGAGGATACCGGCAAATCCCCGCGCACATAACGGGACCGGTTACTGACGCCAGGCGCACATGAGGAACCGCCACCCCCATCCCAATGCCCGTACTCATTAATTCTTCTCGATGAAAAATTCCCTGACTCAAATCGTTCAGATCTTTAATCTCGGGAGCTGTTCCGAGACAATCGATCAACGCCTGGAGAGCGTCCTTTTTGGTCATGGATTCTAAAATTAAAATACGCTCCGGTGTTAATACGCGAACAAACTCGTCAGGCATTTCTTCGTCTCATCTTTCTGCAACATAATCGTGAAGAACAAGAATCGCCGTCGGATAAAAACATGCGCATACGCACATTAAACGGCTCCGTTATTCAAAAAAACGCTTAGACTAATCTTCGCCGCGGTAATGTCAACTGTTTTTTCCGGGGTACACCAAAACAGAAAAGTGTTATTTGGCCTCCGCGGTTACGCCCGGCCATTGATCCGTTCGGAACGGCGAAGCCGGGAGTTTCTCTGTGTTATAGAGATTGCACACCGGATTATCCGCCCAGGCGTAGCGCACGGCAACCGGTTCGGCGACCTGATCGCTACTGACCACAACCGTATCGCCTTCAATCCTGGCATCGGCCCAGACGAACTTTCGATCCGCTCCGGCGATGGCGAAGCCTTTGAGCGATTCACCGCCGCCGGCAACGAGGCCGCCCCCAACGTGATTGAAATGCAGGACGATCTGATGGCCTTTTTTCTCCATCGACTGATAGAGAGGCCCGGAATATACGATATCCTTGCCGTAGGTCCCGGCCAACGCCCACAACGCCAACCGCTTGCCGACGTCCTGCTTGTTCTTCGGATGAATATCATCTGCCTCGCCAATATCGATAATCGTAGCCATCCCCGTATTCGGCAAAGCTAAAGTCATAAGCTGGGCTTCGCGCAGCTCCGCCCAACTACTTTCACCTGGATCGGGCTTGACAGCCATAAAATTGGCCAACTGCACGAAAAGGAAAGGAAAATCGTCCCGCTCCCAATCGGTACGCCAGTTCTTGATCATCGCAGGGAATAATTTGCGATACTGATACGCCCGGCCGGCGTTCGATTCGCCCTGGTACCATATCGCCCCCTGGATACCAAATGGGATTAGCGGCGCAATCATTGCATTGTACAATCCCGACGGCGAGTGAGGATGCCCCGGCCCAAACGGCGCACGTGGCCTTCCAGGCGGTTTGGTTCCTTCGGCCTTGGCCTTCTCGACGGCTTGCTTCCATTCCTCAACCTTCCGCTCGTATTCTTTTGTCGCCTGCGGAAACTTTTTTACGGCTTCGTCATAACGATCCAAAATGGGCCTGAAATCCGTATCGGACTTTAAGACGCCCCGCCGGGTCCACGCTTCCGCGGGCGTTCCGCCCCACGAGGTATGAATCAAACCCACGGGAACATTCAGCGTCTGGCGTAACTCTCTACCGAAAAAATAACCCACCGCCGTAAAACCGGGCACCGTCTCCGGGCTGCACGACGTCCAATTCCCCGTACAATCCGACTGCGGCTCCTGAGCGACCTTGCGCTGGACGGTAAACAACCGAATGTTCGGATAATTGGCCGCGGCGATCTCTTCTTTCGCATTGTTCGACGACTGTACCGCCATTTGCAT
>JAFGTG010000580.1 GCA_016934255.1 Sedimentisphaerales bacterium | reverse complement strand
CACAACCGGCCAATGGGGCGACCAATGTGGGGATGACACCGATCTTAAGCTGGACGCCGGCTGATAACGCCGCATCTCATCAGGTGTACTTCGGATTGGACAAGGACACGGTGCGCAGCGCTGACGCCAGTTCGCCCGAATACAAGGGATCCAAGACATTAAGCGCCGAAAGTTATGATCCCGGATTGCTTGATCTGGGTACGACGTACTATTGGCGTATAGACGAAGTTTATGGTGGAAATCCCCTCAAAGGACCCGTCTGGAGCTTCACGGTTGGTGATTATTTGATGGTCGATGATTTCGAGGGCTATACCGACAATGACACCGATGGTGAAGCCATCTGGCAAACGTGGATCGACGGTTTCGGTGTCGTCAACAACGGCGCTCAGGTTGGTTATTTGCTCCCGCCCTATGCTGAACAGACGATTGTTCATGGCGGCGATCAGTCTATGCCGTTGACTTATACGAACGAAGCCGGTGTAGCAAACTCAGAGGCGGCGATGACATTAACGACGCTTCGGGACTGGACCGTGGCGGGCGTTGAGGAATTATCGCTTTGGATCCGAGGCGACGCAGCCAATGCGGCGGAACCGTTGTATGTGGCGATCTCCAACTCAACGGGTGCGCCGGGAGTCGTGGTCCATGATGATCTAAATGCGGCGACCAACACGGCCTGGAGACAGTGGCGTATTTCATTACAAACCTTTGCCGATCAGGGCATCAACCTGGGGAACGTTGATAAGATCGCTATCGGCCTGGGTAATCAATCCGGTATAACATCAGCCGGTGGTACGGGCACGATGTATATTGATGATATCCGGTTATATCGGCGTTAAACGAATTAAGGAAGGATCAATGATTGAAAACGGGGCCTATACCGATTCGTTCGATATAGGCCCCGTTGCTATTTGGTCCGATTGATAATATTACTGCACGTCGGGAAGTTGACGCCGTGCTATAAGGCCCATATCCCCGAGACTCGGAGTATAAGGCGTAAGACGAAAGCTATAGCGGTACGTCTGGGGTGGGAGGGTATATTCCGGATGCGGTCTGGCGCCCCAGCTATCATCGCCCCCGACGCCCATCTGCTTATAATCCAGATTTACAGTAATGAGATCGCGACGCGGTAGCTCGTGTATATGCCGGGCGTTTTCAAGGTCCTCCATTGTGAAGGGCCACGCACTGATGTCAATCGTAGGCAACCCGACCGCGAGAAGTCCGTTTCCGTCACGGTTCGTTAGAGCCATCCACCGAACGTCGCTTTTATTGCCATTTTCTTGCGGCCTGACGTAAACGTGGATGTTCTCCTCGACACTGCCGGAATACAACCCAACCGAGGCGCCGGTCTTCCTGTCCCAATAGCTCTCGTGTGGCCCGCGACCGAGCCAGGTAAGCGTATCGAATTGGCCGGGGATGGCCATTTGCATGCCGAACCGCGGAAGGTCGGGTATTCTTCCGCTACCCGGATTGAAGGTCGTATCGACAACGATATCTCCGCTTCCATAGATCGTATAGATGGTTTTGGAGGTCGAGTTATTACCCACGGGGATCATTGCATCGACTGTGACGCGAACGACCTGAGGTTTGATTTGCTTCGCTTCGACGCCTGTAATTTTTCGATTCGGTCCGGCGTCACGCCAGTCGCCCTGACGCCTGGGCATACGATTTCCTTTGTCGTTGTCGATCGGAACGCGCCAGAAGTTCGGAACCAGGGGCGAAATAATAAGTTGGTTGCCTTTGCAAACAAAAGATTCAAGGGCTCCTGTTCCTTTTCCTATCGTCAGTTCAAATCCTTCGCCTGAGACGCTGATTTTTCCACCTTTTTCGTTGAGCGTTAATGCCGGCATAGAGTCAGTTTCAACCACCGGCGCTGGCGGTGCGGTGATTGGGAGCTTGAATTGATCCCAGGCGACGATATGCCCTCGCTCGGCCCAGCTTGTATCGGCGGCCAGGGCGAAGCTGATTTTGAGACAACACTCGGAGCCGGGATCGAGATTCGGCTTTTGGAACGGAATCTGTATGTCTCCTTCGCTACCCGGTGCGATTGAGAGCTTCGGTAATCCGCCTTTTTGTACCACTTGGCCGTCAACCGCCAATTCCCAACTGGCTTCGGTGAAATTGAGATTTGAAAAACCATATTCGTTTTGGACGCGGAACTTTCCGGCCAGGACATCGACCGGAAGTACATGGATTTGCTGATAGACTTTCTTGACCTCTAAAAGTGAAGGATTGGGTTTGCGGTCGGGCTGAACCAAACCGTTACAGCAGAAATTACCGTCGTTGGGATTGTCGCCATAATCGCCACCATAAGCCCAGAATTCCTTGCCCTCCGGGTTTTTCTTACGCAATCCCTGATCGGCCCAATCCCAGATGAAACCACCAATCAGGCGTTTGTGCGAGCGAATAGCGTCCCAATATTCCTTCAGGTTGCCGACGGAATTGCCCATCGCATGGGCGTATTCGCAAAGCACCATCGGTCGATTGTCGTCCGGATCGGTAGCTAAGCGGATAATTTCCGGTATTCGGGCGTACATCCGGCTGAGCATATCGACGTAATACGGATCGTGAGGCCGGGCCGCCGCACCTTCGTAATGCACCGGACGGGTCGGGTCGTTATAGTGAATCCACGCGGCCATCGCCGAGTGATTCGGTCCGCAACCGCTCTCGTTGCCCAGCGACCAGATGATAACCGAGGGGTGATTCTTATCCCGCTCGACCATTCGGATCGCCCGCTCCATGAAGGCGGTGTTCCAAGCCGGGTCGTTGGAGAAATATCCGCCCACACCGTGCGTTTCGAGGTTAGCTTCGTCGATGAGGTAAATACCGTATTCATCACAAAGGTCGTACCAGGTCGGGTCGTCGGGATAATGCGACGTTCGCACGGCGTTGAGATTGTGTGTTTTAAGCAGCTTGATATCCTCGATCATCCGGCTGACGGGAATCGCCCGTCCATGATCGGGATCGTGTTCGTGCCGGTTGACGCCGAATAGCTTGATGGATTTACCGTTGACGAAAAGCTGGCCATCCTTAATCTCGACTTCACGGAAACCGACCCGGCAGCTCTCGACTTCGATTACTGACCCATCGGCATCCTTTAGCGTTAAAGCAAGAGTATAAAGGTATGGCGTTTCAGCGGACCATTTATGCGGATTTTTGACGGTTGTCCGAAGCAGGCCGAACGGGACGTTTCCTCGTTGCGGGTATCGCTCGCCAATGATCGAGGGAACATTTCGAGATATTGATTCAGCTAAAACCGGTTTGTTCTGTGCGTCGTAAAGCTGCGCGTCAACCGTCCAGTTATCCGAATTCTGGCCGGAGTAATTAGCGATCCGCGGGCGGATCATGAGCGTCGCATCGGTATAATTCTCGTCCAGATCGGTGCGTACGGCGAAATCGCGGATATGCACCTGCGGCGTCGCGAACAGATAAACGTTTCGATAAATACCAGCTAATCGCCACATGTCCTGGTCTTCCAGATAACTACTGTCGGACCAGCGATAGACCTCGACGGCTAACGTATTGTTGCCGTGCTTGAGATATTCGGTAATGTTGAACTCGGCGGGCAACATGCTGTCATGGCTATAACCGACCTTCTGGCCGTTCAGCCAGACGTACGTTGCGCTTTTGACACCGTCAAAGTGAAGGAATATCTGCCGGTCCTTCCAGCCCGGGGGGATTCTGAACTGTGTCCGGTAGGAGCCGACGGGATTATAATCGTGGGGAATATGAGGCGGATTCACCGGGAAAGGATACCTCATATTGAGATAGATTGGCCTTCCGTAACCGTGCATTTGCCAGTTGGAGGGCACGGGGATGGTTGCCCAGTCGCTGTCATCGAATCGGGGCCGGAAAAAGTTCACGGGTCTGTCGGCGGGCTTTTCGGCCCAATGGAATTTCCAGTCGCCGTTCAGCGATTTATAAAGCCGTGATCCCTGGCGGTCGCACGTCAGAGCTTTTTGTACGTTCCGGTAGGGCACGAGGGTACAATGTCCAGGTTCTTTATTGATTCCCACGATAGCCGGGTCTTCCCATTCAACTCCGAAGCAATTCGGGCAAACGCTCAGAAGGAATATAAAGATGAGGATCAGATGAATGAATCGAGTGTGAAATAAGGATGTTCGATTTGACATGGAGTTACTCCTTTCAATTGATTGACGATTGACTATTGGCGATTGATTATTTTCATGTCAGCCGCCGTCCGTTACGTGACGCCTCTTCAATAGTCAATAGTCATTTGTAAATAGTCATTCTTAAAGGCAGTGTACCTTGAGCCAACCGTTCTGGCAAGAATTTAAAACGATCTGCATTAATGTCTTTGACGATTTGGCGTGAGCGTAAATATTTCTTAGATTTTAAATGGAGCCTTCCCCTCGGGGTATCCAGATACGCCGGAGGGACCAATGATGACATTCAAAGCGAAGACATCTTTTTTCGTTACATCCATCTGTGCCTTGCTTATCACGGCATCGTGTTCGGAAGAAGTCGCGTACCGGCGACCGGTTCCGGGACGCGGGTACGGCCCGCCGGCTCACGCGCCCGCACACGGTCATCATCGAAAATACGTAGAGGGAGTGGAGCTTATTTACGATGCCGGACTGGGGCTCTACGTTGTTGTCGGCTATACGGACTATTACTACTACGATGGCACTTTTTACCGCCTTCACGCCGGCCTCTGGGAAATGAGCCTGTACCCCGATCGAGATTGGGAGCCTTTATATCATAAGCCACTCCCCCCTGGTCTTCGGGCCAAGAGCAACGGAAAGGTCGACGTCCAGACCAGCAGTCATGACCGCAACAAGAGCCGCGGAAACGGTAAATTTAAGAAAGCGTCCTGAGTCAAAAAAATCAGAGGACGCAAGACCAATAAATGATGAAAGAAGACGGATTTCTTTCGTCTTAGGTCTTTCGTCTTCTGTTTTCATTTCAGAACCATCATTTCCGGTTTCTTAAGTTCCGGGTAGTCGATGAATATTCGGCGACCGGAATACAATGGCATTTTCCGTTTGTTTTTGGTAAAATAAGGATTTGGATGGTTTTGATGAAAGACACCCTATGAAAGATCGAACGGGCCGTAAAAAATCTATCTTCTATCTTCTGTTTACTGTTTTCTGTCTTCTCTCCATAACGACGCCCGGTATGGGACTTATCGTGACGGAGGTCATGTACCACCCGGTGGATGGACAAGAGGAATTGGAATTCATTGAGTTGTACAACAACCGGGCCGTCTTTGAAGACCTTAGCGGCTACGCTTTTACGAACGGCATACAATATACGTTTGAGTCTGGCACGATTCTCGAAGCCAAGGATTATCTTGTCGTGACTCGGAATCCGGTGGCCTTTGCGGCGGCCTATCCCGCTATTGCGTTGAGTTCGATTTACGGTCCTTTCTCCGGCCGGCTCGCCAATGACGGTGAACGCATTGAGTTGTCGGATAATGCCGGCCAGATCATCGTCTCATTTCGATATGATGAGGAAAGTCCATGGCCGGTCTCGCCCGATGGGACCGGTCACTCGCTGGTCCTTTCCAGGAATAGCGGCGATCCGGAAGAGGCGTCCACTTGGGCAACGAGTACCACCCTTAGCGGAACGCCGGGCGAGCCGGATGAGATTCAAACGGCGAGTACGGCAAATCCAAGTCTTGCGGTTTTGGTCAGTTTGGGCCACTCGGGGCGGTATTTCAAGGGATACTCAGAACCCTCACCGGACTCGGCCGGGCGGGCAACGACGGACTGGACGGAAATCGACTTTCAGGATAATCCCATCCGAACCGCCTGGATCGAAGGACCGAGCGGGTATGGCTATAGTTCGGAAGCTGATGAACTGCAATACATAGGAACACAAACGAACGATATGTCCGGCAATTATATATCGATCTATGCCCGTTTTCCGTTTACGTTGTCCTATAGCCGGATCGCCTCCTTTTCTCAGTTGCACGCGGAGGTTCATTATGACGACGACTATATACTCTATCTGAACGGAACGCGCGTCGCTGCTTCAGACGGCCTATCGGGCAATCCGCCGGCCTACAATCAAAGTGGAGGTTCGGCGACCGATCCTGCGCCGGTTCTCATAGATCTAACGAATCGGCTGAATCTGCTGGTCCACGGCACAAATGTGCTGGCCATGCAGGTGCATAATGCCAGTCTCTCCGGCAGTTCGGATTGCTTCGCCAGCCCTATTTTACGGGCCATCGTCGGAAACGTTGGGGGCGGTGATGATTCTCGTGCTCGTGTTCTGATTAACGAACTGCTGGCCAATAGCGATGTGAATTCAGGCTCCGATTGGATCGAATTGTACAATCCAGGCCCGGTATCCATTGATTTGAGCAATGTTTATCTGAGCGATGATCGGGCCGATTTGTT
>JAFGTG010000579.1 GCA_016934255.1 Sedimentisphaerales bacterium | reverse complement strand
GTTTGACTTGACCTATAATCCTGTCAGCCATAATTATTCTTTTCGATTCTTGGAAAATAACGCGTCGTAAACCTTCGTTCGAATGTCGCGCTGGCGTCGCAACATCCGCGTTTTCACCTGGTTATTAAAAGCGGTGCGTCCGTCGGCGGCGGTCAGAACAATCCCCTGGGATTTTAAAGGTTGTGCATTGGACAATGTTAATGCCACTTGTTTGCCGGTTAACTCCTGGATTTTCCGCCCGACTTCCGAAAGCAGATCGGGATCGATTTTCATCCGCTCCCTTTCAGAAGCGTTGACTTCGGCGGATTCCGCATCCAAACCCATCGCGGCTTCCGTGATCCAGTCGATAAGGATGGTTCTGTAATTGGGATCGTCGATCATCGATCCAAGCCGGGCTTCAACGCGAGCCATGATGTTCTGTACAATCGAGTCCTGTATATGCATCGACAAGCGCTTGGCCTCAAGCTCGACGCCGGAAAGGATCTTCTTCTTTATCGTTTCCGCCTGCTCACGGGCTTTCTCTTCGGCTTCGCCCAAGAGGGACTCGATTTTCTTCTGAGCGTATGCTCTTTTTTCAGCCGCCTGGGCTTCCGCGTCCTTGATAATCTTTTCCTCTTCGATCCGGGCGTCTTCTTCGATGCCGGCGATGAGTTCGGCCTTTTCTTTTTCTACAGGTTCCATGTCACAACTTCAATCCAATCGCCGCATTGACGGTTTCCCGGATTCCCAGCCGGCCCGGTTTCGGACCCTTTCGGTCGGGAATCTCCACGATGAGCGGAAAACTCTCGGTAAACAGGTATTTGTCCACAATGGGACGAATCATATCCGCCACCCGTTCGGTCATAATGATAATGCAGTTCTCCCGGTCTTCGAGTATCGCATCGAAGGCGCGTTTGGCTTCGCTCGGATTGGTCGCCACCTTCCCGGTCACGCCCACCATTCGGAATCCCAGAACGGTATCTTCATCGCCTATGATGGAGTACTTCATTCTGCCTTTACACCTTACCGAGAATCATCAACGCCGTGATAAACCCAAAAACCACAAGCCCTTCCGCGAGCGCCACAAAGATCAACGCCTGACCGGCAATTTGCGGCTTTTCCGCCACGGCGCCCATAGCCGCGGCGCCGACGTGAGAGATGGCAATCCCGGCGCCGATCGCGCCGAGCCCGAAAGCGACCGCCGCGGCGATCAAACCGAATTTCATAACGCTGGCTTGGGTCGAGGTCATCTCCTGCTCCACGTTCTGGTTACCTTGAGGCTCTCCCGCAAAGGAATGGGTGCAAAACAGTGTGCCAATGATGGCCAGCACCGTAAAAAGCACAATGACGCTTTGGGTAATGTGGACTTTCAATTTTCGAACCGATGCATTCATAGAAAACCTTCCTTTCAAACTTATCGATAGCTGCTATTGAGCGAAATAGGCGTATAGAGTTTTCCCGTCCCATGAAAGAACTTCGTGAAGAATTCGTAATAATTAAGCCTCAGGGCTTGTATTCCCGCAGAAAGCCCTTCGAGACCGATCACCAATATATTACCAAGTATCAGGATGACTACGGATTTTACTCCCGACGTCATATCCGCCAGGGTGAAAAAGGAAATCATCAGGCAGACATGGGCGATCCCCAGTCCGGCGACTCGCATAAAAGAAAGCGTATTCGAAAGGTAACCGCTGAAGATTTCGAGAAGCTCGACGATCCATCCCATCAGGAAATTGAGGAGGGTAAATGCATTCAACTTTTGGGCGGTTTGTCCCGCCTCGTGTTTCATATAGTGATAAGGCTCTTTGATGAATAATAAAAGCGAAGGCAGTCCAACGAGCAGCAACAGTGTCGCGCCCGGAGGAAATGCTTTGTAATCGTGCGCCACCATATAGGATGCAATATATATCCCCCCGGCGTAAATCCATCCGCCGAGGATACCGCCCTTGTCGAAGATCAATTCCATCCATTTCCGGGCGCGGATGATATTGATCCAGTTGAATAAAAGGCCGAGAAAGATGACGGAGATACCGAAATAGATCGTAATGGACAAGATATCGAAGATATCCTTGATGACGGAATCGTGCATGCTGTGGCCGGAGATGATGCCGTGAAAATCGAACCAGAGCGGCCTGAAAAGACTTACGCCGAAGTAGGAGCCGAAAAGAGCGCCGAAAAGAACAGAGGAGCAGCCGCACCAGACGATGAGCCATGAGAGTTGGTACAGGCCCGTTTTTTGTTCCTTTTTACGCAAATGAAGAAGGCCAAGAAGGCCAAGAATGGCCAGCACGAATCCCTGGCCGACGTCTGCGAACATCAGCCCGAACATCGACAGGTACAAGGGCATCACGAAAGGCGTCGGATCGATCGTGCCGTATTCGGGTATGCCGAAATTGCTCACAAGCATCTGGAAGGGAGCCAGGGCCTTCGGATTATTGAAGCTGACGGGGATGTCGTCGCCGATGGCCGTCTTACTACCGGCTTCGTTCCATTCCAGATAGCAGTGATTTTCACATGCTTGTTTAATCTTCCGGGTTAGCAAGTTTTTTTTGGCCGATGGAAGCCAGCCGGTAAAAATAACCGTTCGAGCGGAAGACTTGAAGGTGCCCTGGATTTGGTAGATCAGCTCGTTGACGCGCAGATTGTTCCAAACTTCGATGAGGCGTTTTTCTTCCTTCTTGACCAGGTCGTGAACCTTCTTTTCGGTGTCTCGCTGCTCTTGCGTCAGTTTTTCCAGCTTTTCGGAAAGTCCTTCGGCGACATCTTTTTTAACGGACCGCAACTCGTCCGGCAGCTCGATCCGAGTCCACCCCACCTTGGCAAGGATTTTGTGAATCTGCTCGCTGTCCCGCTTCATGGAAATCAAAAGCTGGTGGGACATATCCTTATCCCGATCCATGGTAATATTTAACGAAGGCAGGTCTTTCAATTCGTTTTCAAACAAATCAATTTTCGATAGGGGGACTTTTCCGATTTCCATGGAGATCAGAGAATGTTTGGCCTGGATCGTCACGTCGGCCAGGCCGAGGCCGTAGCGTTCCACCTGTCGCCGGATGTCTTCGAGTCTCAGTATTTCCTGCTGGATCGTTCGCTGCCTCTCCCGGATGCTGTCGCGCTCCGAGACGATTTGATCGAGATGCGTTTTTTCTTTTCCGATATCGACGGGTTTACGGTTGATCAGGTCCGTTTCTTTCGGGGCCGACGGAATAATATCGCCCGCATATAAAAAACCTTCGATCCGTTTTCTTAGATCCGTTATCTCCGTGAGGGACACTTTCAGCTTGACCGATGATAGCTCATCCAGCGTTTGGCCCTCAATTTCCGAGATGTCGATAAACTGCATGACGCCTTCGCGAAGGAGCGCTTCCGAGACGCGTTCGGAATCCCGCGACAGCACGACGGCAAAAAGTTGTATCATCTCGGCCGTGAACATTACATCATGCTCTCAATCCGTCCCTGTTCGATGCCATATTCTTTGGCGTTCAATATCATCCTGATTTTCCTGAGCTCGTTTCGCTTCAGGATAAAATAAGACAGTATAATCCCTATCGTAAACGGATACCCGGATAAAATCCGATGCACCTCGTGGTTCATGATCTCTTCCAGGATTCGGCGGACCAGGAGCAGCCGGGACGTGCTGTCCGGCGTCTGGGAAGACAGCAAGGTTGAAAGGCCCGGATATTTGCTCGTTACAAATCCCTGTAACACCGATGTTACATTTTGAGCGCTATAGAGTTCGTCGAGAATGGATTTGTCAAGATTGAAGCCTCCCGGTACAATCGCCGCCAGGATCGCCTCCAGCGGAAGGTCATAGAAGTTTTTAAAGCGAATGATCCAGTTAATATTTTGCAGATCAATTTCCACGCCGGTCAATCGCATCGCCGTCGAGCGGTCCCTCCGGTCCAGCTTGTCAATCGCGGCCAGAAGGTTGTTATAATAAAAATGGTCGAAACCGATCTCCATGCGGAACAGAGAGCCGTCCGATTCGACCGTATGGCTGTATTTTTTTATAATTTGGCTGTAGGGCGTTCCCTCGCAGGCCCCTGCAATCTCATCGAAGTTTTCGGCGTTCACGATGATATCGACGGGTATATCGTGAATGATGCGATCGTACAAAATATAGTGAACATCGGAATCGGTCGAGTGTTTGGAAATCTTTCTCTCGAAAAAGATGCGGATCGCATTTTTCAGATTGTCGATTTCAAACCGGGCCAGGAGCGCCTCGATCAGATCGAGAGAATTCGGATGAAGATATTGCCGGACATTTTTATAAAGCTCGATTTCTTCCTTAAGCAGTTCCAGTTCCGCCTGTTTCAAGTCGCCGGTCTTGGAATAGACTTCTTCAAGACGAGCAAAAGACGTTTCCTGCAAAAGGATCATCACCGCATCGAGCGATGGCGCTTTGGCCAATTCCGTAAAGCTCTCGTCCGGCAGAATCTTGCTGATTCGCGCCCTTAGCTTTGCGTTAATAAAAGCATATTTCGATAACGAGCGAGACATTTTTTACATTGAC
>JAFGTG010000578.1 GCA_016934255.1 Sedimentisphaerales bacterium | reverse complement strand
CGGAGACGGCCTCTTATCGCGGGCAAGATGCCCGCGTAACGCGCGGGCGAGACGCCCGCGACACACAAGGGCGGTCCTTGGGACTCCTTACGGAGGATGCCCGCGACACGGTTGCCACAGAAAAGGCTCCTGACCCCTTTTTCGGGCGTGCGGAAAAACAAAGCCAATTTGCGACAGGCGGAAATGAGCTAAGTCCTTTTGAAAAAAGGGAATACGAGCTTCTTCTCGGTGCAGCGCCGAGGCCAAACGAAGCCAATGATTTATGTCAGAAGACGGAAATCAGAGGACTGAAGACAGATGACGGAGGACAAAAAAGGAAAAACCTCCCATTCGACAACCCCAGGGCTGGGGTTTGTAGGTATTGATGCTACGGGGTGGTGCCCTTGAGCCAGTTTTCCATCATGGCGGCCAAATCGAGATAGTTGACGACGCCGTCGGGAACGGGCTGCGGAGCGATGTCGGCCGCCGGGTTCCAGTTGGGCGAGTCCGGTGTGGAACCCCAGGCGTCGGCCAGGGCCTCGAGGTCCAGGAAATCGACCACGCCGTCCCCCCCATCCGGCGCGATGTCGCCAATCAGGACTGACGTGATGATTTCATATTCCAACGAGGGCGGATCTTGGCCCTGCAACCCACCGCCGCGCAGGACAAGATTGAAATTCACAAAGAGATTCATACCGATAATGCCGTCCAGCGTGCCGCCTTCCGGCGAACCAACGTCGAGAAGGACCACGGGGACATTCGTGTAGGTGAGCCAGTGGCCGAGCGCCGGAACTTCGAGCGTATCGAGATAGAAACCCGGTGTGATCGTGATCGCCCCCGTTGCATCCTCGATGTCCACTTCGAAATCGGGATTCGCCGGGTCCAATCCGAGCCGGGCTCCGATGCTGGAGCCGATGACCGTAACCTGGGCCCCGGTATCCAGCATGAAACGGGTTTTGTCGATGGCGCTACGCGTCCCATTATACAGGTCCACACTGCCGACGAAGAACAGGCTTTGGGCCGAATTGCCGACGATGATCGAGGGCGTTCCGGGCTCAAAGACAAACTCGAAGATCGCTTCCATGTCAATGATATACTGGATATTGACCGCGCCGGACGGGATCAGGCCGAGCGGAATGGAATCCGCGTATTCGGGGATCCGCGCATCGCCATGGCCATAGAAATGAATGTCCGGGGCCGTGTAGTCATTGCCGTCATACGTCACCGTGATCGGATGGCTGTTGTCGATGGTCATCACAAAATTGACGCTCATCGGCGAGCCCATGACGGTCGGCAGGTCCGCCTGGCCTTCAAAAGGCTCATCACCGACGAGAACCGAGACATTGCTCTGACCGACCATGTTCGAGTCGTCCACCATCAGCCCGTTCGGATCGACGGCGCCCAGCCCGTCCATGAAAACAGCCAATGGATGGCTCACCCAGGCATAGACCGAGCTTGTCGCACCGATCAGCTCGATGGCATGGTCCGTCAGCAAACCGGCATTATAGACACCCAATCGGCTGGCCGCCTCGTAGCTCAGAACGTGCGTACTGGCTCCCGTATCGAAAAGGCCGAGGGTGAAATCCGTTGCCGGACTATCGGTTAAGTAGTTACCCACAACGGACATATGCGTCTCGGCCACCCAGTCGAAATCGTCGGACCGCTCATCGGTAGCCACGACGGCAATATAAGGAATAAATCCGTCAACTGGAGGAGATTCGATCACATTGGCCACCACCGTCGGATTCGACAGTAAACCCACCGACGAATCCTCTGTAAGGGATCTTATGGGTGTGATCTGCTTACGCAAAACGGTCGGCAGACTCCCGCCTTGCTCTTCGTAAAGCGGCGGTTTCGTCTGTTCGGGGTAGCGGATCGCCTTAACGCGATCGCCGCCGGTCATGCGCCAATCGACTTCTTCCTGCCGCCATTCGGGCAAACCCGCCTGAATAATGGACGTTGAGAAAAGAACTATCATCAATGCCGTCACACACGCCCACGTCAAGTTGTCCAAGTTCACTCTTTTCATTGTCGTCACCAATCCGTATATTGTATCATCTATATTATTGTACCACCTGAGGGTGCAAATATTACGCAAAAAACCAAAAAACCGTTTGAAAGGGACATGAATCATGACGTTGGATCGAGGTTTAGGTCGCAATAGGTTACTTGTATGGAAGAGGGGATTGATTATCTTGCTGGCGGCCTCGATCGTCCAGGCGGCGGAAAATACGCCCAACACGCAGATTTGGGATACGACGTCCCCATTGCCCCAAACCGTCGATTTCGGGAATCGCAACCGCTGGAAGCGGGTCCCGACCGATCTTTTCGACCTCGAAGAAGATCCTCTTAGAAGCACCGGGGATCCGGGATATTCCGGCCGAGAATACGCTTTTCAAGGGGACGCGATCATCGAAAATCCACACTATACGGCCGTCTTCCAATCCCAAACAGGCCGAGTCCTGATTTACCCAAAAGCCGATTCAACGCATAAGCTCATAGACTTCACCCCCCTTCCATTGAAAGGCAAGCCGGGCAAGATCATGCATTACAGGCTATTGCAGAATACGGGCGATGAAGCCGCCCTGGAAGTCACTTTTTCCGATGATGGAGCCCAAAGCATGTCCGCCGTTATCGCCTTCGGCCCATCCGAAATCATCGAGATTAAACCCGCTGAGAACATGAAGGGCATAAGCCTATCCAGCCCTATCGAATACGGCATCGTGCCCAGTTTCCTCAGCGACGATCTGATCTTCAGCCCAAAAGAATACGCGTCAATGGAATCCCTTTGCATCCCCTCCGAAAATCTACTCATAGGACTGCTTCAGGGCCGGGACGATATGCTGGTCGTCACCTGGCCCAAAGGAAACCAACGCACAACATTGGCCTTAGGCAGCGAGCCGTCCGTCTCTGGCGGACGCTTGATCGAATCCATCGATCTCGACAATGACGGCAAGAATGTCTATCTCGCCATATTAAATGCACCCGGTATCTGGCATAAAGAGGAATTCACGCTGTCTTTTTTAGAAAAGGACAATAAGATTGACTGGAAACGACCTTTTCCCGCGAGATGGGTAACTCAATTGCCTGAAGGAAGCGTAAAGACGACCTACACATTCAGAGGCTCCCGGCTTCAAAGAATCTGGCGCGGCGCCTTTGGTTCATACGTTTACCCCGTCTGGTTCAGCGAGGCAGACACCTATTTCCACATGAGCAAGAAAATCCCGCCGAAAGAGGAATCGATCATCTATTGCCTGGAGAGGCAAAACACCCCCCTTTCCATGTCCACGCCCGCCGATATTTTGAAAAACACGCTGGGCCGGCCAGCCTCCGATGCGATCATTGACCTGCCGGGACGTGTCATGCGAACCCATCACCGGCGCGGCGCCGAGGGCGTCCGCCGGGCGTGCACCTGCGGATGCACGGAGGCCATACAAATCGTCTTCGAGGCCCATGAAGAAGTCAAAAGGAAAGAATATGTCATCGGGGCCGTGGACGACATGGTTTTCTTCGTTACGCAACATGTGGGCAGAATCCAGGAGTATCAAGACTTCGCACGGGATATATTGAAGCTTTCGGATCAGGCAAGCAGATCGAATCCCGAGTTGAAAACCTATCTCGACGCCGTGTCCGCCATCGCAGAGGAAATCATCCAGGACTACGACCGGTCGAAGGAGAATATGAAAACGCTCGCCTATATGGACGATCTGGTCCGGCAAACCAAGGCGCTGACACGAAAGGACAGTCCTAAAAACCTGCCGGCCTATCTGGAACTCGGCAAGAAATGGAGGGCGATGGGCGGCGCTCAGGACGACGTCGTCGCTCAGTGTCACAGAAATGCGAGAAAACTCTTTCAGGAAGCCGGGTACCGCTGCGTGGATCAACCGAAAGCCGTGGAGATCGCCGAGCAGATCCGGGCGCGTTGCCGGGAATGTCTCAGAAATGCTGATGGATATGAAATTTGGCCGAATTATTGAACAAAAAGAAAGAATATCAGGATATCAGGGAATGATCCTCCGGCAGATAGCTTGGGTAGCGTATGCGACCTGTTATCCTGATAACCTGATACCCACGACCTGATCCCCTGATAATCTGATAGCCGATTTAAAGGATGGAACAATCATGAGAAACTGTGCTGTTACTGTATTCGTGTTAGTCGCGTCTCTGATTCTGCTTGCGAGCTGTGAACGTAAAGAACCAGAGGAACAGTCAAACGAGACCAAAACCAAAGCTGAAAGTGGAGCTAAAATGGTCCTTCTTCCCGCCGGGTCGTTCATTATGGGGGAGGAAAGCGAAGTGGACTCACCCCCGCATGAGGTCTCGATTAGCTCCTTCTATATTGATCCGCATTTAATCACTCAAGAGGAATACCAGAAACTGATGAACGATAATCCCGCCCGCTGGAAAGGGAGCAAGAATCCCATCGAGCAGGTCCGCTGGTCGGACGCCGTCAGATTCTGTAACGCCCGTTCTGAGGCGGAGGGCCTTCAACCGTGCTACGATCTCACAACCTGGACATGCGATTTCGACGCCAACGGATACCGGCTGCCGACGGAAGCCGAATGGGAATACGCCTGCCGGGCGGGCACCAAAACATCCTACTTTTTCGGGGATGATGCCTCAAAGCTGAAAGAGTATGCCTGGTATGACGAAAACTCCGGCGGAAAACCTCATCCCGTCGGCGAAAAACCCGCCAATCCCTGGGGACTTTACGATATATGCGGGAACGTCTGGGAGTGGTGCAATGATTTCTATAAAGTGGACTACTATACGGAAAGCCCCAAGGAAGATTCTAGAGGCCCCGAAACCGGCGAGACCAAAATCGTACGCGGCGGCGCCTGGAAATTCAGCGCCGAGAGTTGCCGATCCGGCTACCGATACAATGAAGATCCCGGCTATGCCGATGTCTGCTTTGGATATGATATTTACGGCTTCCGCTGTGTGAAAAAACCGTAATAAAGGCATCCTCCGCCTGCGGAATCGTTCGAAAATCTGTTGATATATATCCCCCGCACGATAACGATTACATTGACTTCTCTCTTATATAAACCAAAATTCTCTTGCATTGGACTGCTAAATGTTGTATAATTCTTGCTTGAGGATAATAACAACGTTACAAGGAAACAATACGGACGTTGTTGAGTAAAATCGCGAGACCAGGGAGGGATTGCATAGAGACATTAATTCGACGACAAGGGAAGTACGAGCTTCTCGTGTCGGAATTAATTGCACGAAAATCGAGGAGGTAATCAGGCGGATGATGAAAATATTGCTACATTTTATATAACGTTATCGACACGTAGAATCTATCTGTGTACGTATCCGTAATCTACCCTCATGCTACATTCCATAAAGAAGGATATATAACATGGCATGCAAAAATTTCTCTCTTTACAAAGTCACGCTATCCATTCTAACACTCGTTTTAGCCCCGCTTACTCTTATCTCAAGAGCAGATATCACGGTCGATGGAGACGTTACGCCACCTTATAACGGTTTGATCACCTGGTTGCTAACCGATCCATTGTACGTGGGGAACGAAGCCGACGGCCAGATTTCTATTGTAAGCGATCCTCTGGGGGCTTATCTTGTACATGACACGAATAATATTTTTCTTGGAGCCCACGAGGATGTCAACGGCGTTGTCACCACGAACGGAGCAGGTACAAGCTTTGCAACGGACATGTCTCTCTTCGTTGGACCGTGGGGCACGGGGACGTTCTCCGTCTTGGGAGGCGGAATAGCAACAGCCGCCGATACGATTATCGGAGGTTACGATCCCTTTTTTGAAAATCTGGTGGAATACTTCGATCCGAATGCAGACCTGGGCGGAGGTACAGGCACAGTCACGGTGTCCGGCGAAGGCTCCCAGTTGAATACAAACACTCTGATGGTGAGCTTTTCCGGCGAGGGAACGCTGGAAATTGCAAACGGCGGCCGGGTAACAAGCCAGATGGGCATGATCGGTGCGATTGACGGCGGGACCGGGACCGTCGAGGTCCGCGATCCGAATTCGCTCTGGTCCAATAACGGGAATCTCATATTGGGCGCCTGGGGCGATGCCAATCTGACCATTTCAAACGGAGCAAAGGTTCAAACGCCGGAAGCGTTTCTCGGCGGTATGCCGTTCGATGCTATCGATGAAAACTACAATCCAAGCTATCTTCCCACCGGCTCAGGCACTTTGATGATCACCGGAGACGGTTCGGAATTCAACGTCACGGGCGACGAGTCCCTCTATGTGGGTTATTTCGGTGAAGGAACGCTGGACGTCAACGACGGGGGCACGGTCACCAGCGATCTCGCGATGCTTGGGGTGGCGCCCGATGCCGTCGGAACGGTAACGGTTCAGGATGCCAACTCGACGTGGACGACGGACGAGCTGATTGTCGGCGCCTGGGGCGAAGGCAACTTAACGATTTCAAACGGCGGTGATGTCACGGCCGAGACGGCCTGGATCGGCGGT
>JAFGTG010000577.1 GCA_016934255.1 Sedimentisphaerales bacterium | reverse complement strand
TGGCGATAAAATTATATTGCGCCCAAATATAATTGCCCGTCGTAAACTGAAAAGTCACCGTCTTCGTTCCCGGTGAGACCCGCGTCTTGCAAGGCTGAATCGAACTCACTCGCTTCGAGCCGATGTCCACGATTTCGTCCACCCGGTCTTGCGGTGCCTGGACGCGGACTTGGAGCTTGACGATAAACACGCCGGACTCGAACTGGCCGGTGTTCTTTAGTGTCACGCCAATGGTGTATCGCTGCGACGGTTTAAATGGACCCGCGGGGCCGGAATACTGAAACTTCTCAATGATTAAGTCCGGCAGGGCTGAGTAATCGCATTTCGGCTGCTCCGGCAGGCCGGTTTTCATCGTCTTCTTGACCAGGGCGGGTTTCGGCGCCGGCTTCGTGGTCTTTTTCAGGGGCGCGATGCGCTGCTGCTTAATACCTGAGACCGTAGAAATCAGCAAAACCGTTAACAGAACGGATGTGAGGAAAAACTTTCTCCCTTGCATAATGCCTTCCTTTCATTAGATGTTAACATCGAAACGAAATTCAGGAACTTTCTCTGTTTATATCATCCTGAGCGATACCTTCAACGAGAAAATCATCCCAGATACGGATTCATCCTGTTTTTTACCCTCCGATACTGATTGTATTTACCGATTTTAGAGATTAAGATAACGTGAGTTGAATTCACGATAAACAAATTCAGGAAAACTTATGAAAGATGCATTGCTGCTTGGATCAGTATTGACCGTTATCTTTGCCTGTACAGCCTGTGCTTCGGAGCATGAGACGGGTATCCTCATCACCAACGCCCGCATTATCGACGGCGCCGGTAATCCGTGGTACCGAGGTAATTTGTTGGTTCGGGGCGACCGGATCGAAGCGGTCGGGCCGAAAATAGAAGATGCAAAAGTCGGCCGGGTCATCGACGCCAGCGGCCGGGTCGTTTGTCCCGGCTTCATCGACGTGCACAATCATTGCGAAAAGGGCCTGCTCAAATTCCCCGATGCCCAACAGGTCGTGCGCCAGGGCGTGACGACCCTGGTCGGCGGTCCCTGCGGAGGAAGCGTTGTGGACATGGGCGCTACCCTAAGCAAGCTGGATAGTGTACCACTCGGGCCAAACGTTTGCCTGCTGGCCGGGTTCAATTCCATACGAAGCCGGTGCATGAAAGGCTCCAGCGCCCGTCCCGCAACCGAGGAGGAAATTAAAAAGATCTGCGAGCTGATGGAAAAAGCCATGAAGGAAGGGGCCGTCGGGATGTCCACCGGTCTGAAATACGCCCCCTTTACGGAAACCGCGGAAGTGATCGCGGCGGCGAAAGTGGTCGCGCGTTATGGCGGCGTCCACATGTCCCATATTCGCGAAGAAGGCCGGGGCGTGGTCGAAGCGGTGGCGGAGTTGATCCGAATATCGGAAGAAAGCGGCGTCCCCGGCGATATCTCCCATCACAAGGTCATGGGCCTGGACGTCCAGGGCGAGAGCGTGACAACGCTTCGCATGGTGGATGAAGCGCGGGCGCGCGGATTGGATATTACGCTCGACCAATACCCCTACGCCGCCTCCAGCACCGGGCTGAGCGTTCTGTTCCCGACCTGGGCTAAATCACAAAGCGCTAAAACCGTCGCCGCCCGCTATGCCGACGACCCGGCTTACAGAAAAAAGCTCCGTCAAGCCATCGTCGATATTATGATCCACGACCGGGCCGCGGAAGACCCGGCCAAGATCGTCTTAGCCTCATGCGCATTCGATCCGTCGCTGAACGGCAAAAGCCTGCGCCAGATTCTCGAAGAGCGCCAGACGCCGCCGACGACCGCCAACGCCGCCGATCTCGTCGTCGAATTTCATCAGCGGGGCGGAGTCTCGTGCGTCTATCATAATATGGACGAAGCCGACGTCGAACGCATCATGCGTCACCCCGCCTGCATGGTCGGCTCCGACGGGACGGTGCTCGAATACGGCAAGGGCGTGCCCCATCCCCGGGGGTACGGTACATTCCCGCGCATCCTGGGCCTGTACGTGCGGGAAAAAGGCGTCCTGAAACTCGAAGAAGCCATCCGCAAGATGACGTCTTATTCAGCCCAGCGGATGAACCTGCTCGACCGCGGCCTGCTCCGCCCCGGGATGATGGCCGACATCGTCATCTTCGATCCCGACCGAATCATCGACCGCGCGACGTTTACGAACCCCCACCAATATCCGGACGGAATTGAATACGTCATCGTTAACGGGTGCCTCGTCGTCGAACGCGGCGGCATGACCGACCAACGCCCCGGCCGGGCACTCCGCGGCCCCGGCGCATAATAACGATAAACACGAACAAACACGTTACGTAGGATGGTGCAGCTTCGCTGCCCATGCGGATTCTACAAAAAAGCTTATACGCAAAAATTGCATTTTTCCCGTCGATCTGCTATAATTATCTTTATAAACAACAAATACGACCAAGGTAGGTAACGGGGCGATTAGAAGACAATTAAGGGGATGCATTGATATGCCGAAAACCGATGAATTGATGGATGAAGCCATGTCGTTGCCCGTTGAGCTTCGGGCCCAGTTAATAGATAAATTGCTCAAGAGCCTGAACCCGGCCCAGGCTGAAATCGACAAACTCTGGGCCGCAGAGGCCGAAAAGCGCGTGGCCGATATCGAGTCCGGCAAAGTCCAACCCATCCCCGGCGAGGAGGTCTTTAACAAAATAAGGAAAAGACTCCATCAATGAGATTCGCTTTTCACCCAGATGCGGAGCAGGAATTAAACCAGGCGGTTGATTACTATAACGATTGCCAACCTATGCTCGGCTGGGATTTTGCACGAGAGGTGTATTTCACGATTCAAAACATCCTTGCCTACCCCCAAGCCTGGATCCCGCTTTCAAAAAACACGAGGAGATGCCTCGTGAATCGATTCCCCTTTGGTGTGATTTATCAGATCAAGCGAGAGGAAGTTCTTATCGTTGCCGTAATGCAATTGAATCGTAAACCCGGCTATTGGAAAAGCCGAATCACGGATAAGCATTAATAGCGCGTACAAGAATGAACGGCTAAATATGAATCATAATCGCGGATTTCGTGGATGACGCGGATTCTTGACCTTCAATATTCGACATTCGCTATTCGATATTCATTATTCAGAGCTCCTGTCTTCTGTGTCCTAAATTCTGCCTTTTCACTTTTTTTCAAAAATCTATTTTTTTTCATCTGTTTTTCCACATCAATGACGCTTTATCAGTGAAAAGGGTTGAATTGTACTTCTTGCCTGCTGTTAAAAAGCCTATGATATTCACCAGCAACCTTGAGGAAACAACAGATGAGGAATTTAATGTCTTTTTCCGGAGAACGATTTTCCAGGTAATTGTTTATGTGAAAATCTTATTGACTGCGCACGTTATCGTTCTTTTCGGTGAAATAACAGATGAGGCCTGATTCGTTATAGAAATATCGGTAGCCACTTATTCATGGCTGAGACAACAGAATGTAGAAAGGTGTGACTTTCCCTAATAAAAGAATAAACGCCTAATAAACGTAGTAAATAAGGTAATGAGAAAGGAACATAAAGCGATGACGCAGAGATTGATTTGTATAATTGTGGTTGTCTGCTGGTCTTTACCTGTGTCGGCAGAAAAAATCGGAGGGATTGAATTTCCTGATGGTCCAAGGTCTTTTGCGGATGCAGTGTATTCGTACGCCCCAGGAAAAGATGTGGGTGGAAACTATGCCGATCCGATAGATGCGCTGGGTATTCCAGATTATTCCAATAATAAGGGAGCTGTTTCGCTTGGTGATGGTGGTGAACTCATTCTACAGTTCACCGATAATTCACTGACAACTTCTGGAGACGAAAAACCAGATCTGCACATATTTGAGATTGGTGGTGCCACTGAATGGATGATCATATCCATATCCACTGATGTTATCTCATGGATTCCGTTAGGTGAACTGCGGGGACAACCAACAAGCATCGACATAGACAACGTTACAGGAGTGGTTACCGGAAATAAGTACAGTTATGTTCGTATAAAAGATGATCCCAATCGTAATCAAACAGGCTCACCATATGGGGAGGCGGACATTGACGCAGTTGGGGCTATCTCATCAGCTCCACCAGAAATTCGTTTTGATATCGTTTATGTTGATGATGACGCGCCCAATGATCCGGGACCTTATGATTTAACAATTTCCGATCTTTTAGAAAATGGAACCCGAGAACATCCTTTCGACATGATTCAGGAAGGTATCGATGCCGTTTCGGACGAAGGCACGGTCGTGGTTTTCAGTGGAAGGTATTGGGAAACTATCGACTTCATGGGGAAAAACATCGAAGTCACCGGTTTCGATCCCGATTTTCCGGATGATTTCAGATTTCCTTACCCGATTGTTGACGGGAATGATCAAGGCTCGGTAGTGACTTTTAACAAGGGCGAAAATTCCAACTGCAAACTCAAGGGTTTTGTTGTCACACGCGGCCTTGGCAGTCCGGTGTTGGATTCAACCGATGATCTTGTCCTGCCAACGAGCACAACTCTTAAGGCAACGGTACGCGATTTCCTGGATACGCATCCGGACTTTGAGATGAAAGGGAGTGGATATGTTGAAACCGGTATTGTGAGTACGAGTTTAGGCCGTGATGGTAAACCGGTGTATGCAAAAGGAAATGGCAGTAGCTCGCCTCTAACAACCGGCCGGGCAAACTTCGATCAATGGTATCGCGACGTTCCGGGTATCAATATGAGTTCCACGCTTTCACTCACGTTAAGCGATAGTGATAGAGACGGCATATATACCTATTCAGACACTACCTTCTTCCCAATTGATAATCGCCTCTTTGGAAACCAGGGGCGATCCCATAACTATCATTTCACTTTGGAGCTTCATTCACAATTTACGTATCAACCTGGTCAAACCTTTGCGTTTACCGGAGACGATGATTTGTGGGTATTTATCAATAGGAGATTGGCGGTAGATTTGGGCGGTCATCATTCGGCTCGGTCTGCTTCATTAGATTTGGATACACTCGGCTTAGTACCGGATCAAATCTATGATTTTGATCTGTTCTTTGCGGAACGTCATACCACAGCCTCGCAATTTCGGATCAATACGTCCATTGTTTTGGAACCGCGTGCTCCTGTTGTCAGTGCGATCGCCTGTATCGGTGCAAGTCCCCAGATCAGCAACTGTCTGATCGTCGGCAATCGTTGTCCCGATTCCGGTCAAGTCGGAGCGAATTCCTTTGGCGGTGCGATCTATTGCGAAGAAAGCGACGCGATTTTTGAAAACTGTACGATTGTTGATAACTATGGAGGCGAATACGGGGCGGGCATTTATTTGATGAACTCTGACGTCATAATCGGCAATTTGATTATCCGGGGCAACACACCAGAACAGATTATGGTCGAATCCGGCTATGATCCGGTTGTGGTTTACAGTAATATCCAGGGCACGTGGCCGGGAGAGGGAAATATCGACGAAGAACCTGATTTTGCCTGTCCAGGGTACTGGACAAATCCGTCCGATCCGGATTTATTACCCGTTGAGCCAACTCATCCTTACGCTTTTTGGATGGACGGCGATTATCACTTAATGTCGAGAAAGGGACGATGGGAACCGAACGATGTCAAATGGGTTCAAGACGAAGATATGAGCTCGTGCATCGACAAGGGCGATCCCGATTCATCCTGGTCGAAAGAAAACGAACCGAATGGCGGGCGAATCAATGTGGGCGCTTATGGCGGAACCTCCCAGGCCAGTCTATCTTGGAATGGGTACACTCTGTGGATATCCTCTACCGAGGGAGGATCCGTCATTGAACCGGGTGAGGGGCATTTCAGTTATGAAAAAATTCAAGCCATTCGTATCGAAGCGAAGGCGGATAAGGGATACCGTTTCACCCATTGGAGCGGAACGGCCGCTGATGCGGGAAAAGTGGATAGGCCGGATTGGGCTGAAACTTTCATGATCGTCAATGCAGATGACACGCTGAAAGCTCATTTCGTTCCCATCGAATATGTAACGCTGACTACCTCATCCACGGAGGGCGGTTCTGTCAAGAGACCCGGCGAGGGAACGTTTGTATATGAATGCAATGAACCCGCCAATGTCATTGCTAAGCCAGAGCCGTGTTACCACTTTACGGAATGGACCGGATCGGCCGTCGATGCGAAAAGGGTGCTCGATCCGAACGAGCCCGATACTGACGTTATTATGGATGCGAACTACACATTGGAAGCCAATTTTGAGTTGAATGAGTATAAATTAACGATCGCGTCCGGACCTAATGGTCATGTGGAAATACCGGGCGAAGACACGTTTACCTACGATTGCAATACGATTGTGCAGATACAGGCGATACCCGATCCGGGTTACTTTTTCTCCGAATGGACTGGATCGGCCGTAGTGGAGGGAAAAGTGAGCAAGGAGAAGATTAACAATCCTTATATCATTATTGTTATGGATGCAGACTATACCGTGACGGCCCATTTTGAGCAAGAATAGAAACTTCAGCGAAGAGGCATGACTAATTTGTAGGTGGTCGTTAGTTATTGGTATTTGGTATTTCGTTTTGAAAGATGTGACCATTAGCGTATGGGTATAGGTATCTATGTCTAACTTCCTTGATGGTTGCGTATTACCGTTATCGCACCTCTTTGATCGTGTTCTCAACCGACTGTAGAAGCATCTCCAGGTTGTCCTGAATAATCGCGAATACTTCCTCGTGATCGATCTGGAAATATTGGTGAGCGATCACATCCCGAAATCCCATCGCCCCGGTCCAGTCGGCTTCCGGATATTTTTCAAATAGTTGGCCTTCGGTCATTTGGTCGACACGCTTGAGATTCTCACCGACGGCAATAAAAAGCATACATATACTATCGAATGTTTCTTGGCCTTTATCGGAAGCGATAAAGGCTTCCGCCGTTGTCAATCCCTGCGACCGCTTCTTTATCGTGAGGAGCCATTCTCTGACCTGGACCATGAGAGAATGCACGAGTTCCCTGTCAAACATAGACACAGTCCTTTTCGATCCGCTTTTTGAGCAAAGGATTCATCCTATCCCGGTAACGCACCAGGTCAACCGGACAACGAAGAATGTGTTCCAATTCCTTTTTCAAATGGACGACCGTGAAAAGGTTTGGCCTGCTCATTTCATAAACAATGTCCACATCGCTTTGTTCCGATGCCTCGTCTCTGGCGACGGATCCGAAGATGCCGATTCGCGTTACTCCGTATTTCTCTGACAGGACAGGAATGATTTCTTTCAAGGCTATAAGTATCTTCTTCTTGTGCGGCCTCATACTCCAACCTCAGTCATCTTCATCATATAAAACCTTAATTTAGCACTCCAGAGAGGGAAAATCAAATAGATTCCTGCTGCTAAAGCAATGCTGACCATTCACGATCCTTCGGAGAAGTTTAGTGCGGCGAATTGGCCGTGATGTTTTTGGGCGGTGGGGCAGATGTGGATTTTGTGGCTAAATGCGAGATGTTGTGTAAAATACTGACAAAACTTAAATACAGAATTTGATTCTTTATCGAAGGAGCGCGTTTCAATGAAAGACCGGTATCCAATAAAAATCGTTGTTATCCTATTTCTCATTCTTGTCTTACAGATGAGCCCGATGAGCTGGGGCGGCAATGAAAAAGGCTCGGGACTTGTATTTCATCGTACAAATGAGCCCGGGGAACAAGCCTTTTCCATTCTGGTTCCCCAGGGCTGGCGGGTCGAGGGCGGGATTTTTCGCGTGAATCCTCTTCAGGTCGGCGGGCCGCTCAATTCTGTGGAAGCCAAATGCGATATGACGCTCAAGAGCGATTCGAAGGGAACGGTCTGTTTTCGGATTCTGCCCGATATTGTCTATGCCCACGCCGGGATAGGGGCGGGATTTTACCCCGTGGGGAGTAGCTATCAGGGGGCGCAAGTTCAGCCGCTGGTCGCTGCGCCGACGTTATTAGAGGCAATGCTTGCACAATTGCGCCCCAATGCGAGGGCGAAGAAGACGTTGAAGGTGACGGCGTTACCAGGCGAGAAGCAGTCGATGGAGAGGGGCCTGGCCTATTTGAATCAACTGATGAGCCAGATCGGCCTTCAGTCGTATCAATGCGACGCGGCCGGGGCGGTGTATGAGTATCTCGAGGGTGACGTGCAATATCGCGAGATTCTCATGACCGGGCTTGTTAATATGCCGGCGGCGCTGACCTGGAAGAATACGCGGACGTTGGCCTTTCGCGCACCGGCTAAAGATTTTGAGAGCTGGAAACCTGTGATGGATATTATTCGGTTTTCCGTTCGGTTTAACCCGGCGTGGTTTTTGAAAGAAGCCGGAGGACAGCAGGAACGGGCGAAAATCATCCAGAAGGTGTATGACGAAATCCGGCGGATCGATCAGGAGATCGTCCAAAAGACGACGATTAACCGGGAGGAGATTATGAATGATAACTTCCTCGTATTGACCGAGCAGGAAGAATACGTCAATCCCCATTCGGGCGAAGTCGAAGTCGATACGGATGCGTATAAGTATCGGTGGGTTACGCCGGGAGGCGATATTTATTACACCAATCGCGAGGAGGAAAATCCGAATATCTTCCTTCAACGAACGGACTATAAGCGCACCCCCATAAGAAAACGCCGGAACGAGTAGGTAAAGAAACCTTCCCAGACACCCTCCCCATTTGCTTAGCTGACGGAATCGCAAAGGCGAATATTTTTTTCATAAGTCGCCCGATAAAGAGCGGTGTTGCGTGCTTTCAAGGCATGAGATTACCCTCCGCTGTCGTGTTTAGATTTTTGGACTGGATTTAAGCGGGATTTTTATGTATAATTATACATAAGAGGGTGTACTTCTATAATGCGATTTGAGAAGGGGGTGAAATATGCGGATATTTTGCTTTATATTCAAACGCTGGTGCCAATTGATATGGTCCGGGGAAAAACCGGCCGCCGGTATCGATGTGCGTAAATGGTCCGAACAAATCGAGAGTGTGAATCGCACATTGGGCAAACACCGCTAAGCGGTTGAGCGGTGTCACTCAAATAATCACTTAAAACGTGTGTGAGAAACACCAGTTCTCTCCCTTGTCATACTGAGCGAAGCGAAGTATCTGGGATGCCGACGGATCATTGAGATTCTTCACTTTGCTGCGCTCCGTTCAGAATGACAGCACATACTTCCCACGCACGCTTTTAGACCAAGCTTAACGAATGTGGCTGCTATTCCGCAATGTCCAGGTCCGCCAAATAGATGGCCGTGATGGTTTTGCCGTTCGCGTCTTTTTCGTGGGAAGAATACCACGACATAAGAGCGCGCGTCGGGCTGAGTTCGACGAAGCCCGGGTAAGAATTGTCCCCGCCGCTGGGCAGTTCGGCAAATTCGTATAATCGGTCATCCACCAGCCAGCACATCGAGGTCCTGTATCCTCTATCGTCGGTTTTATTTCGTCCGCCAACGACATATCGGTCGCCCCATACGGCCAGTAACGGTCCACCAATATATCGGTTGAGATCTTTACGTTTCCAATGTGTGTAAGGGGGTCGTGATTTTAGCAGTTGAGCGTTGTTACTACCTCGCCGGCCGATGGCGATAAGGCTCCCGTCAGACTCGAATTGAAATGCGGTCTCGTCGCCGTTCGTCTCCTGGAACAATGTGCGGGTGCGCCAGATCAAACCGTCGTCGCTTTCCAGCATGGCCGACTCGACGAACTCGCGTTCACCTCTCGGCGCCATGACGAATTCTTTCTTTCGTCGGCCGCACAGGTACGCCTTGCCGTCGAACTTACCGGCCCGCCAGATGTAGTGGCCGAACGTTCCCTCTAACATGGTGGGACCGTTCCACTTTTCGCCGTCTTTGGACCAGACTCCGTATCCCAAGTGCTTGTTCAGGTCGTAGTCTTCGCTTTTTAATGTTGTTTCACCGCTGTACCATGTGCCGGTATAGACGAAGAGT
>JAFGTG010000576.1 GCA_016934255.1 Sedimentisphaerales bacterium | reverse complement strand
TCCCTCCGTTCCAACGGCTTCAAAACAAGGCGATGAATCTATCTTAAAAAGAACTGTTTTCTGTCTTGACAATGGGTAGGGGTATACGTAGTGACGTCGTAAGGCGTTAATATGAAAAAAGGTTCGTCGGTGAATGATCTGCAATACAACGCGGGCGAGACGCCCGCGACACTCAAGGGCGGGACGCCCTCGCTACGATGGAGCGGCATGGCTATTGCTTCGGCTTCGCTTAGAGATTGCTCTGAAAAAAGCTAAAAGGACGGCGTCTGAGTCGCAACCTAAGAATCTCTGCTAAACCGTATAGATTGAGATTCTTCACTTCGTTCAGAATGACAGAGGAGCAAAAGGCAAAAGGGAGTAAAAGGGAAAGGGGTCTGGCTTTGGATTTAGGGATCGATGATATTATTCATTTAGGATTTTATGAACATGGTGCGATGCATCGCACCCTACCGAATCCCTTTTCCATTGAATGTCGATTATTGACTATAGACTATTTTTTTCGTGTTTTTTTAAGATTTAATCCAATTCCCCCTTGACTTGGAACTATTTTCTTGATATTATCACTGTGATTCGTGGAAATCGAGTTTCCCTGTCAATCTGTTGTGTTCCGTTGTCGGGGAAAGATCGAATTTGATCATTCGTACTATTTTTAATCTGTATGGACGATCGCGTTAACCAGACGGGCGGGTTGATTCCATACACAAACGGAGGAGAAGGATATGAGAAGGTTTTTATGTGGTTTCAGGTTTCAAAGGGAGAGTGTGGTACATCGCGCAGTAGGGTTTCTTTTGCTGGCTCTGGCCTTCGGAGTCGCTCCAGCGGAGGCGGACCTCACTGACATACGAGTGGACGTCACCGATTACTCCGGCACGCCGGCCAATTGGAATCAACTGGGTATGAACGCCACGGTGACAGACCTGATCGACTATAACACGGGCCTGGCGACGGCGATCGATGTCTGCATGTCGGGTGCGACGGAGGTGGTCAGCGGCATGGACTGGACGCATGGCGACGTCGACTGGCTGGACGCGGACGCCGCCAACAGCGTAATCGGCGGCAGTTGGAGGAATCATCCCTGGCAGATCGTCTTTAGCGACCTTGACGCCGGCTCCTTTTACACCTTCGAAGTTGTAGCGTCCTACAAAGCGTCTGAAACGATCCTCGCTGATTACACGGTCAACGGCGATTTCGCCGATGACAACCACCTCGGCATAGCCGGCGTCAACGGCGATGATTTCAACCTCTGCACCGACGGGTACAAACCGTGCAACTGGCTTATCTGGACGGACGTGCAGACGGACAGCAACGGCGAGATCACAATCGAGAGTACCTTCCTCGGCGAATGGAACGCCGCCTACATCAATGCCATCCACATCACGTCCTCGTCCATCATTCCCTTGCCCTCGTCCATACTGCTCGCCGTCCTGGGATTGGGCACGACCTGTGCGTACTTGAAAAAGAAGCAGGCGTAGAACGAAGAAAACGTTTCAAAAAGGTCGTTTAACGTCTCCATGGGCCGATCATCTACTTAAGACATGGGATCAACCCTGAGCAAATAAGTTTTGGATAGGTATTGGTGTGAAGGTCAGAGGATCTGGCTTTGAATTTAGGGATCGATGATATTACTCGTTTGGGATTTTAAGAACATGGTGCGATGCATCGCACCCTACCGAAACCATTTTCCATTGAATATCGATTATTGACTATTCCTTCGTGTCTTCGAGTCTTCGTGGTTCATTCATAATCTGTGTCATCCGCGAAAGCCGCAGTTCATTCTGAATTTCCGGCCTGGTTCATGGATTGAGCCGCTTGACAACTCGATGGACGAAATGTTATATATGGAGTATGAAGTGTGATTGACCGAAGGAGTTGCATCTTATGACACGCGAAGAACTGTTGAGCCGAATTTCGATTAATTCAACCGTCCTGTATCTCAAATAGAGAATTCACTTGACTTTGGGTATCGAATTTAGTATAATATATAATTAACTAATAGAAGACAGAAATCAGAAATCAGAAGACAGAAGACAGGAGTCAGAAATCAGGAGACAGAAGACAGGAGACAGAAGACAGGAGAGGAAATCAGGTTATCAGGAGATCAGGAGATCAGGATGTGGGTATCAGTTTATCAGGAGATCAGGGAATGAATAATGAATATCGAATATCCAAAGTTCAATGATGAAGGTTATACACCGTGTTCATCTGCATTCATCTGTGGCTATGAATGATTTACAAAACAAACCCAATTTCCTTTATTTTCTGAGGTGTCCATTCGAGTTTATTCGTGGCTAAAACTTCCTTAAAAGTCTTCAAAAATGCACAAGAATTTACAAAAATTCACAAATTTTTACATTATCGTTAAAAAACATGTGTCCTTTTGCGTAAATCCATGTCTGAAGAAACAAAAAACCGGACTTTTCCGTGGTCTAAAATGAAAAAACAAAGCCAATTCGTGTCTTTGTGACTTTGTGGCTATTTAAAAAACAAAGCCAATCCATTCGACTTCGCTCAGGACATGCTTACTCCAAAAGAGGTAGAAGCCCGAATTATTCGAAATGGATAAAAAAGGCGAACCTTGGTTCAATATTCCGACACATAATAGATAGTATGGTTGCCGGAGGGGGGACATTTTGCCTCGGTCGTGATCTATCTCGAACCGTGGGCTGCGGCACGGAGCGGCCAAGTGGTTGAACTCGAAGATTTTAGGATGTCCGATTTCTTCGGTGATAACCGGTCGCAGAATTCAAACTAATCTCTCAGTCTCTGTCATCCTTATAGTGACAGAGAACCATAAACCAAGCGTCTTGTCTGGATTCCCGCTTTCGCGGGAATGACAATGTCTTGGACGTTTACTATTCCCGTACGAGCGGCAGGTTGGTTATGAGTTCAATGGCTGAGGAACGCCATTTTGCAGGGCCCTTTTCGATAAAGTACTCGAATGACTTTTCATCCACGAGTTGCCCTAACAAGGTTTTTCGATCCGCCGGCTCCGGGACGTCCCGGATGATCTGCTTGCGAAGCGCTTCCAGCTCAGCAAGGAACTGACCATGTTTGACGGTAAAAATCTCTTCGAGCTTTTTGCGGATGTGGCCGGCATAGGCGGGACATTGTCCCTCTGTGCTGACGGCGATCTGGAGATCGCCCCGCTTGACAACCGCCGGCACGAAGAAATCGCAAAGCTCCGGCACGTCCACAACGTTGCAAAAGACCTCCAACTCCTGACAATCCTGGTAGATCTGCTTGTTGAGCTGATGGTTGTTGGTCGCTGCGACGGCCAGCACCGCCCCGGCCAGATAGCTCTTGGAATACGGCGCCTTGACCACCTCGGCGTCACTACCCCGACAGAGGGCCTCCAGCATATCATCGATCCGCTCGGCCACGACGACCAGCCGGGCGCCCGCGGCCAAAAGGGCCTGCGCTTTTCGCAAGGCGACCGACCCGCCGCCGATCAGAACGACCCGACGACCGCCCAATTCCAGAAATATGGGATATTTCGCCATAACGCTATTATAAGCATCCCCCATCCTAAAGCCACATAAAAAATCATGCATATTTTGAGTCCACGAACATCCCCCCCCAAACCGCACACCTGGCTTGCCCTTGGAGAGCGTGGGGGCGCTTCGCGGCGGGTATCGAGAAGAATAATGAACCGTAGGGTGTGCCAGCCCCAGAGGGATTCCACACGCGGCAGAATCCGCCACGAAATATCGTCTTCCCCCCTTTTCAACGAAACTAAATATTGCTTCTTTATATCCCATGTATTTGCGGGTATATTGTTAAAGGTTGTCATTCATAGAACCTGGGCACGTATGAGCAAGGAGAAACGTTGACATGAAAGCAGCACTTATCGGCTTGCTTCAATCCGGAAAGAGTACGATTCTGGCGAGCATCAGCGGCAAAGCCATTCCCGCCGTAGGCTCCACGGCTATCGAAGAAGCCATCGTCCCGGTCCCGGATAAAAGGATCGACTGGCTGGTCGAATACTGCAAGCCCAAAAAAACAACCTATGCCACAATCGACTGCCTGGACCTGCCGGGTTTTAACTTCACCGACGACCACGGCCGCGCCGCCGCCCGACGATTGATTAGCCAAATCCGAACGGTCGATCTGCTCGTACTGGTCGTGCGGGCGTTCGAAGACCCCACCGTCCCCGCTTACCGGAACTCCGTCAATCCGGCCAGAGACCTGGCGGAACTCCAAACGGAATTACTTTTAGCCGACCTGGAACTTGTGACTACACGGATCGAGAGACTCGAAAAGCAGGTCCACAAACCCACCAAAAGCCAGACGCACGACAAGGCGGAGTTGGCGTTGCAAAAGAAACTGCAGGAGGTCATCGAATCCGAACAACCGATCAGCTCGGTGATTGAAAACGACGCTGAACGCGACATGATTAAGTCACTGGGTTTTTTAACCCTGAAACCCATCTCTGTCGCGGTCAACGTGGGCGAAGACCAATTAAACGAGACGTTCGATTTTTCAGATCGCGTTGGGGATTCCGTCCCCGTGGCGACCCTTTGTGCCAAGCTGGAATACGATTTAGCCCAACTGGACGCCGACAGCCGGGCCGAGTTCATGGCGGATTACGGCATCGAACAATCAGCGGCAAGCAAGTTCGTTCAAAGCTGTTATTCGGCCCTCGGCTTGATCAGCTTTTTAACGATAGGTTCCGATGAGGTGCGCGCCTGGCCGATCCATAAAGGGACCATCGCCCACGACGCGGCGGGCAAAGTCCATAGCGATATCAAGCGAGGTTTTATTCGGGCGGAGACCTTCAGCTATGACATGCTCAAAGAGCTTGGCGATGAGAAGGCTCTCAAAGCCGCGGGGAAAATCCGGCTTGAAGGCAAAGACTACATCGTTCAGGACGGCGACGTTATCAATTTCAGGTTCAATATTTAGCCCGGTGGAAAACGAAGGCAATGGCGGCGAATCGATTCTTAAAGATAGGTATTCCGGCTGTTGTGATCCTCGGAGTCGTGGTGTCCGGTTTTGCCTGGCGACATTTCAAAACAGGTAACGGTTTAAAGGCATGGACCTACAAAATCGTCAACACCTTCCCCCACGACCGATCCGCCTTCACACAAGGCCTGGTTTTCGAGAACGGCGTTTTGTATGAAGGCACCGGCATCGAAGGACACTCGGAATTGCGGAAAGTCGAATTGGAAACGGGCAACGTCTTACAGAGAGTCAAACTGCCGGACCAGTACTTCGGAGAAGGCATCACGATCTTTAAGGACCGTATCATTCAATTGACCTACCAATCGAAAGTCGGTTTTGTTTATGATAAAGACTCTTTCGAGCTACTGCGAGAATTCACCTATCCGACCGAGGGTTGGGGCATTACCCATAACGGCGCGCAACTTATCATGAGCGACGGCACGCCGATGCTGTACTTTCTGGACCCCGAAACGCTCAAACAAATCAATCGCATGATGGTGCTCGACCAGGACCGTCCCGTATGGGGATTGAATGAACTGGAATACGTGAACGGTGAAATCTACGCCAACGTCTGGCCGACCAACCGGGTCGTTCGAATTGCGCCCGAGAGCGGCAAAGTAATCGGCTGGATCGATATGGAAGGGATCCTGCCCCCGGAGGACCGAAGCGAGGAAATCGACGTTTTTAATGGAATCGCCTACGATCCCGACAATCATCGCTTGTTTATGACCGGCAAATATTGGCCAAAACTCTTTGAGATCAAGCTGATTCCCACGAAGTAATTCTGGCTAAACATCTATTTTTCTGCTATAAGAACCTATATCAGTAATATCTCATAAAATAATGTAAAATGCCCTTTGTTTTTGGAGAGATGGCATGAAAGCAGTGTATTTAACAGGCTTACGGCAAATGGACATCGGGGACGAGCCGGAACCGAAGATAGAGAAAGGCACGGACGTTCTGCTCAAGATCGAGAGGATCGGCGTGTGCGGCTCGGACGTGCACTACTATGAGACCGGGCGAATCGGCTCGCAGGTCGTCGAATATCCGTATATCACGGGCCATGAATGCGCCGCAACCGTCGTGGACGTGGGCGACGAAGTGACACGCGTCAAAGCAGGTGATATCGTAGCAATTGATCCGGCAGTCTCGTGCTATCAATGCGCTCAATGCAAGCTGGGACGGGAGAATACATGTTACAACCTGCGTTTTCTCGGCACGCCCGGCCAAGGGCACGGCTGCCTGTGCGAATATCTCGTCATGCCGGAGGATTCATGCTATCCGACGCACGGCGCTATTACACTCGAACAAGCCGTCATGTGTGAACCTCTCTCTATCGCGGCTTATTCCGTCCAACAGGCGAAATTACCAAAAAGCGCAAACATCGCCATCCTCGGCGCCGGTCCCATCGGTTTGTGTACGTTTGTGAGCGCAAAGGCCGAGAACATAAACACATGCTATATGACGGACAAGATCGACGCTCGTATCGAGGCGGCGAGGAAAGCCGGAGCGACCTGGGCCGGAAATCCCGACAAGCAAAATATTGTCGAAGAAATCCTCAAGCAACAGCCGTTGGGCCTGGATGTCGCTTTCGAATGTGCAGGCGAGCAGAAAGCCATCGACCAGTGTATCGACCTGCTCCGGCCCGGCGGCACGCTGATCCTGACCGGAATCCCGCGTCTCGACAGGATTTCATTCGCTATCGATTTCTTACGAAGAAAAGAGATCACCATCGTTAATATCAGACGGCAAAACCAGTGCACTCAGAAAGCGATCGATCTAATTGCCTCCCGCAACGTTGACGTAGATTTTATGATCACCCACCATTTCCCGCTCGAACAAACGCAAGAGGCTTTCGAGTTGGTCGCCGGCTATAAGGAGGGTGTGATCAAGGCTATGATTGAAGTTTAGAAGGTATCTTATCCAGGAGATGTTATTGAATGAGTTGGCTGAATTTGGAAGGTAAAGTGGCTATTGTCACCGGAGGCGCCGCGGGCATCGGACGCGCCTGCTGTGAAGGATTGGCCGAGGTGGGTGTCAAGACGGTCGTCGCTGATGTGGACGGTCCCGGCGCAGAAAAAACCGCTGCGAGTCTCAAGGAACGATTCGGCGGCGAGCATATTTCGACAACAACCGATGTAACCAACAAAAAAAGCGTCGATGCGATGGTGAGCTCTGCTCTCGACGCTTTCGGTAAGATTGACATATTAGTCAACAACGCCGGGATTCTGATTCCCCGTCTGCTCGTCGATCCGGCGGGCAAAGAAGAATTAACCGAGCCTATTTTGGATAAGATGATCGCCATTAACCAAAAAGGCTACTTCCTATGCGCCCAAGCGGTGGCTCGCGTAATAATTGAATCCGTCAAAGGCGGCGTGATTATTAACATGTCATCCGAGTCCGGCCTGGAAGGCTCGGAAGGCCAAAGTGTCTATGCCGCAACCAAAGGGGCTATCTATTCCATGACGCGATCCTGGGCGAAGGAGTTGGGTAAGCATAATATCCGGGTGGTCGGTATCGCCCCGGGAATCGTCGAAGCCACCGCCCTGCGTTCTGATGAATACGAACGAGCCGTGGCCTACACGCGTGGTGTCACCGTCGAGCAATTCCGCAAGAAATACGAGCAGGTCTCCATCCCCCTGGGTCGAAGCGGCAAACTCAGCGAGGTCGCCAACACCGTCTGCTTCTTAGCCTCTGACCGCGCCGGCTACATCCACGGAACCGTTCTCAACGTCTCCGGCGGCAAGAGCAGGGGCTAAGGAAAGATTGACGATTGACTATTGACTATTGAAACGCCACGAGTCGGATTGCCCTACGGATGTTTTTCATTACATTATCCATCCGACATTCCGTGGGCGGGACGCCCTCGCCACGAATAAGAGCGATTTTAACTTGCCTGCGCTTACGACGAAGATTACAATCCCGCTCTTATGAAAACGGCAAGTATCGTCAGTATCGGTAATGAGCTTCTCAG
>JAFGTG010000575.1 GCA_016934255.1 Sedimentisphaerales bacterium | reverse complement strand
TCCCTCCGTTCCAACGGCTTCAAAACAAGGCGATGAATCTATCTTAAAAAGAACTGTTTTCTGTCTTGACAATGGGTAGGGGTATAGCTGAAGCTTTCACATTCTTCTATTAGCGCAAAAAGCCCAACTGTTCCTGCGATCATCTCGATAAGTGGTGCATTTTCTTTTTCCACAAAATAGATACTCCAAATTGCAATGTCACAAGCATAAAACTCGTTTTGTCTCACTAAATTATTGTTGTATTGGCGTAAAAATATAAACTGGTTGATTTTGGCGGTTTCCCATCAAAGGTGTCGTATCTCATTATTATGATTATGTCGTTGAGTTCTATCGACTTGAACAAATATCAAAATAACGAAAAGTTTAAAGGGCTGAAGGATGAAACAGAATAGCATTCTTTGGATCGGTTATTTATTTATGTTGAATTATTTATCGGACGGTTGTTGTTTGGAGAACTATACTATATATCTCTTTCTTTTTCGCGGAAATGGATTTAGACAAATTGTAATTCTGTCGATAGAAGTCACGTTTGGCGAATGGTCCGCTCAGGCGGAGAAAATGAGTTCTGTTTGGGTGTACGTATGAAAAAGTCGATAAAAAACCGTTTGATATTGATCGCCGTCGGAGTTCTTCTGGTTCTGGTGGGAGTGCGGGGCGTGGCCCTGGTTGCGGTCGGGAAAAAGACCCAGGCGACGGTGACCGAGATCAAGAAGGCGACCGGCCAGAGTAACGACCCGATGGATCATAACTACCAGATTTCCTATCGTTTTACTGTCGAAGGTAAGCAATACAACGGCGGCTTCACACGAAAGAAAGTCTATAACGCCGCCACATTGCCTTCTGTCGGAGCGATGGTATCGGTTCGTTACATCGCCCAAGCGCCCGCCATCAACGGCGGCTCCGATACGACTCCGCTGGGGGGTATCCTCCTTGGCGTTCTCGGTCTGTTCCTGCTTTTTCTTGGTCTCAAACCTGCACGAAAAACACAACCGTTAGCCCATCAGCAGACGGACAATCCAGATCCTCAATAGAAGCTTGCATATAACGATCACTCTGCTAAGATGGCCGCTAATTGGACTACGCGCCGAACAGTGAGACGCATGCCGCGCACACACGGCTGGCCGTTCATGCGAGCTGGATCAACAGTTATGCGATCAAATATCATTTTTTAATACTGACTCCCATGAGCAGAAGACTCCGTAGATGCGGATTCTCCATCCGAAAGCCGCTGCAAGAAGAATGGTTTGTAATCGTTTTATTTGGAGATTACCAAGCTCTTTTTGCTCAAAGGTTCGAGCAAAACAAATCTTTTTGGGGGGGAGTGAAAAAGGTTGCATTTTCAGTATTTTCTTGAGACAATACTGAGCGTAACTTGAATGGAAAGGACCCTTGATGAAAACAAGAGCTTTTACTCTCATCGAGCTGTTGGTTGTGATCGCCATCATTGCCCTATTGATGGCGATTATTATGCCGGCCCTGAATGTGGCCAAGCGGAAGGCTATGGCGACCGTATGCCTGGGCAATACGAAGAACCTTTCCATGGGTTGGTATATGTACATGGAGGATAACGACGGGCGGATCATGAGCTCCACGTCGGAGGCGGTGGATGAGCACGGGACGTATGTGGGATGGTGCCGGGATCCGCGCGACGAGGCGGGCAATCTTCTCAGCAATAATCAGGTCAAACCGGCCGTGACCGACGAGGATGAGAAGCGGGGGATCAAAATGGGCGTTCTGTATCCTTATGTCAAATCGCCGGATGCGTATCATTGTCCGGGAGACAACGTGCGGAAAAGTCCGTACGACGGAACGCGGGTTTTTGTCACGTACGCCATGCCGGCGTGCCTATACCAGGCGGTCCGGAAAAGCGAGAGCCAATATAATATACAGATCAGGGCCTATGGCGAGATCACGTCGCCTTCGACCCGCTACGTGTTTGTGGAGACCGCCGAGGAGCGAAACTGGAATATGAACCAGCGTTTCATTATCGGCGCCCCGGAATATACGAATCAGAGCGAGTGGGGCTGGTGGAACCCGATGGCGATCAACCACGGCGATAGCAGTGTCCTCGGATTTTGCGACGGCCATTCGGAAGTTCGGAAATGGCGCGATCCGTTCACGATCGAACGCGTGGACAAGCTGATGAGCGAGGGAGTCACGCTCTATGGTATTGAGTATCCTCCCGAGGGGCAGACGTCGGATATCGAATATATGGCCAAGGGCTGGGCGTATCGCCACAAGCTTTCCAGATAAATGACGTTCGAGATAGTTAGACGTGCAGCCGGGCAAAGAGATGATAAAAGAGTTAAGAGTAATTTTTGGTTATTTTTGATTATCGATGTCCCGTTTTATTCTTACGGGTAGCGGAACGCTTCGTCAATCGCTGTGTAGATCGAGACAGATCGAGGAGCGATCTCAACGCTTCGTTCACAGCAGCCGAATCACCGAATGCCTTGGCGATGTCTGGTTCGAGGACGACCACATTAGCTCCTTCCTGTAACAATCGCTTGCTATATTTGCCACGGATAGCTTTCGAATAGTCAAAATCATATTCGGGACGCAGATCACCACGACTATTGTTAGATTTCGTTCTCATGTCTTTTCCTTTCATGCGCGGTTGCTCGCCGTGCACTAATTATACGCAAAATCCCCCTTCGTTCAGTATGTGATACGACAAGCAGGCGGCCCTGTGCGGAGAAGCCGACGGTGATCAGCCTTTGCTCTTTGACGGAGTGTTCAGCGTCATCGAATGTGGCTGAAAGAGGATCGTAGAACACAGTAACTGCTTCTTCGAATGGCACTTTATGCTTTCTACGGTTTAATCGAGCTTTTTCTGTATCCCACTCAAACTGCATCGAGTCAACTACCACATACCTTATTATTTATCGAATAATCTGTCTTCAAACGCAAAGATGCTAACATGCCACATCATTTAACACAATAGAATCTGCAAAAAAGAGGTTCATTAGGAAGCATTCGCACTGCGTTTCTCGATCATTGTACGGATACCGGCCAGGGGCAGCGCGGCGCTGGCGAGGTAATTAGGTAGTTTGACCTTTTCGTCGAATACCCATTCGCATGCTCCATTCTTTTGGAAGTCAGTCACGAGGTCGATGACGGTTTGATCGGCGAGTTTGGGATCGACGAGATCCAGCGTATAGACGAACCAGCCCGTGGGGGTCGCCCAAAACGCGCCGTTTTGGTACGTATCGCGGGCCGTTTGGCTCTTTTCCCAGTAAGTGTTGGCCGGTAGATGGCGTATTTGGCCTTTTTGGACGATTTGTGTGTAATGATCCCGAAAGTAATTGGCGATGGCCTTGGATTGACTCTCGTCGGCGACGCCTAAGTAAACCGCGAAGGCGGAACCCCAGATATGATGTTCCCGGCAGCGAATCGTCGCCGCTCTGAACAGACCGACCTGCGAATCCCAGAAGACGTTTCGGATGCTCTCAGCTACGGTCTCGGCCTCGCTTTTCCAATAGATCGCTTCATCTTTGCGATTGAGGACGTTTAACAAATCGGACAATCTCCGGCCGGCCTCGACGTACAACAAAGAACAAAAAAGAACGTCGCCCTGCATACGCACCGTGTCGGTGAAGCCGTAGGGGCATCGATCCCAGTCGGTATCCTTAATATGGACCAGACCCGTTTGAGGATTGCGCGGCACGGCGTTCATCGTTTTGACGAGGGCATCGATAATGTCTTTGAGGAATTTTGAGTTTTGGGTCTTTTGGTAAGTGTGCCAGGCCACGGCGACGGTGAATTGCGATCCGTCGGCGACCGGGTTGTCGCCCAGGGTTCCGAAACCGGGTTTATAAATAGGTTGACCGTCGAATTTTACGCAATCCACGCCGGCGCCGTCGGCCCGGATGTTACGGACAAAGAGCTTGCACGCGTCGAGTAGTTCCTTGTCGGAATACGAATCGATCGATCCTTCAAGCGTATAGGCATAATCCCGCAGCCAGAATGCTTCATAGCCGATTCCCACCTGGGGTGGAAACGCGGCGGCGCCGTCCTTCATCGTTCGCTTGCTGGCGCGGATCAGGCGGTGGGATTCGGTCTCAAGCCAGGTAACGGCCTCGGTTAAGGTCTCGGGGGCCGCAAGAGCCATCGAGATCGGTGAAAATGACATAATCACAGTCGTGGAAAGGAATAAGATCACGTTCCTGAACATTTAAGGCCTTTCTGCAAGCGTCTATGGTGACTTTATTTTTTCGGAAAGCATTCTGCGATGGATTCCTAAATGTCAAATCGGACTCTAAGCGAGTACACGATGATCGTCAAGGTGAAATTGGCCATTTTGTCTTGTTATCCGTAGAGCTACGTCGAGGTCGTATGCCCAGTTGGGTGTGTTTGACATTGGCGGGGCAGAAGAGTAGAATGAAGGGCGTAATCGGCGGTGAGGGTCGATAGACTGTATTGAGAGGATACTGACATGCAATGCAGACGGGGATTTACGTTGATAGAGTTACTGGTGGTGATTGCGATTATCTCGCTTCTGATGGCGATTTTACTTCCGGTGTTGGGTAAAGTACGGGACCAGGGGCGGACCATCTCGTGCCGGTCCAATCTGAAGCAGTACGGTATCGGCCTGCGATTGTACCTCGACGACAACAATCATGATTTCCCGGACGCCTGGACGTGGCTCAAATCCAAAAGCCACAACTGGGTCCGCCAGGGGGAGGAGCCGGACGGCGTCTTCTGGCCTTATCTCAAGGCCCTGGACGTGCATATGTGCCCGACGTTTTTTATGTGGGCCAAGAATTCGGACTATGCCGACACGGCCGTTAGCTACGTCATGAATTCCTACGTCGGCCGGAAAGGCACAATCTGGTCCGACTGGTTGGGGCCGAATGTGACCGGCGTCTCCAAAGAAACCGAGGTTTACAATCCTTCCCGCGTGATCGTTTTTACCGAGGAAAACACCTGGACGATTGAGGGGTACAGCGTCGCCCCGTTCAACGATACACATTTTACCGTCGGTAACGAGAGCCGGCAGATCGACAATTACGCAACCTTCCACAATACCCCCGGCGACCGCGACCTGGGCAGCGCGAATCTCGTATTCGTGGACGGACACGTCGAATCCCTCAAGCGAGTCGAGGATTTGAATGAAGGATTCCGTCTCGCCTGGCCGAAGAAAGACCTTCCATTTTAACAGGTAATTTTGGTGGGCTTTATGAAGTTGCTTTACAATTTCGTCGATGATCGGTATGATAACACGAAATGACGCCGATGTAGCTCAATGGTAGAGCACAGCTTTCGTAAAGCTGGGGTTGAGGGTTCGACTCCCTCCATCGGCTTTTCCTGGTTTTGACAGTACTTTTTTATTTGCTCATAAAATGGCCGCAAACGACACATCTCCAGAGGCTGAAGCCGTTTTATGCCGTCTGTATCGAAATATGACGACAGCCCAAAAGGCACAACGTATATTCAGCGTCTATCGGTTGGGGAAAATGCTTAGTATGGCCGGTATCCGCATGGATCATCCTGACGCTTCTGAGGAGGAAATCTGGCATCTTTGGGCCAGGCGCCATCTTGGCGATGAGTTGTATGAAAAGGTTTATCAGGGACGAAAGGATGGCTGAGTTGGAGGACTATCTGGTCTTAGAACAATTAATCAATACGCTCGACAGGCTGGATATTCATTATGCCATAGGCGGCTCGATCGCCAGTTCGGTATATGGTAAAGTCCGGTTTACGCAAGATGCAGGTATCAACGTAGCTCCTTTTCATCAGAAAGCCGAACAGTTCTATACCGAGCTGCAAAAGCATTTCTACATCAGTAAGGAGGCGATGAACCTGGCCATTTCAAATCGCGGTTCGTTTAATGTGATTCACCTGGCATCCGCTTTCGAGATCGACATTTTTGTTCAGAAAGATGATGATTTTCACAGGCAATTGCTCCTTCGTCGAAGAAAGGTAAAGCTTAATGAGTCACTCGATCACTTCTTCGACATGGTCTCGGCGGAGGATATCATCCTTTTGAAATTGCAATGGTATCAGTCTGCCGGCTGTGTGTCAGACCGTCAATGGTCGGACGTGCTTGGCGTTTTAGCCGTTCAGTCCGAGTCGTTGGATATGAAATACTTGAGAAGTTTCTCAGAAAAACTTAATCTTGGCGATATTCTTCAAAAAGCAATAGACGAAACGGAAAAATAGCGATCAACTGGGTTTGTTGATTCGTACTTTTCTGTGGATTGCTATGGAATTAGGAAGTAAATATAATTTGTTGGAACAAGTCCTTCAGGAATTAGGGACGGTCGTGGTTGCGTACTCCGGCGGGGTGGATAGTACGTTTTTGCTGAAGGCCGCGGTCGAGACGTTGGGGGCGGAAAGTGTCTTGGCGTGTTTTAGTGCGGGGCCGTCCGAGCCGAGCAACCAGCTCGAAAGGGCAGCGGTGTTTGCCAAGAGTCTCGGTGTGGAATTGCAGATCGTCGAGGCGGATGAGTTGACCGATCCGAATTTTACGGCCAATAAAGCCGACCGGTGCTTTCACTGTAAATCCCACTTATGCAAGACGTTACTTGATATCGCAACCGAGCGAGGCTTCGATCATGTGGTCTTTGGTACGAATTTCGACGATCTGGACGACTTCCGGCCAGGCAATCGGGCGATGAAGGTTTTCGGTATCCGTTCGCCTTTGGCGGAGGCTCAATTTACCAAGGATGATATTCGCCAATTGAGTCGGCGGATGGGCTTGCCGACCGCGGACCAGCCGGCCTCGCCGTGCCTGGCGTCGAGAATCCCCTATGGGCTGGAGGTTACCGAACAGCGTCTTAAGCAAATCGACGAGGCCGAAACGTTCTTAAGGGAATTGGGTCTTGTCGAATTTCGCGTTCGCCATCATGATACGGTGGCCCGGATCGAGGTTCTTCCGAAGGATATTGAGAAGGTGACGACCGAACCGAATCGCTCGCGCATTGTCGAGAAGCTGAAATCTTTGGGTTTCAAATTTGTCGCTCTCGATCTTCAGGGCTTCCGTTCCGGCTCGCTGAACGAGCCGCTCTCGGAACAGGAAAAACAGAGAAACCTTTAATTGTCATTTTTTATATGTATGTCATTCCGCACTTGATGCGGAATCTAAATGGATGAACTATGGATTCCCGTTTTCACGGGAATGACAAACGTTGATTCAGGAGCAACTTATGTACGGTAGAAGAGAATCCACAGTAGTAAAAGGATTGGCTGTTCTTATTGGTTTATGGGCATTTCTTCTTTTGTATTTCAATGAAGATGCAAAAGGAGCCGGCCGGGTGGGGTCGAACGAGCTGGACGTGAAGATCATGAGTTTTAACATTCGCTACGGCACCGCCAATGACGGCGAGAATCGCTGGCTGAATCGCCGTGAGATGGTCTTTGACGTTATGCGCAATCATAAAAGCGATGTGGTCGGTTTACAGGAAGCCCTGAAGTTCCAGATTGATGAGATTCTTGACGCCGTGCCGGGCTTCGCGATGGTGGGTGTGGGACGCGAAGATGGGAAGACCAAAGGGGAGTATTCAGCGATTTTGTACAACCGTAATCGCTTTAAAGTGGACGAATCGGGAACGTTCTGGCTTTCGGATACCCCGGACGTGCCCGGCTCCATTACCTGGGGCAATGCCTGCACGCGGATTTGCACGTGGGCCAGGCTGATTGAAAAGACATCCGGCAAGGCGTTCTATGCCTTCAACGTCCATCTGGATCACGTCTCGCAACCGTCCAGGGAACGAGCCGCCGTTCTGCTGGCTCAACGTATCCGAAGCCGGGAGCATTCGGATCCGTTCGTCCTAACCGGCGATTTCAACGTGGGGGAGAACAATTCTGTTGTCACGTACTTAAAAGGAACCTCTCGTCTCGGCGGGGGAGCACACTGGGAACATGCCAATCCCGTGCCGATGGTCGATACGTTTCGCGTATTACATCCCGATATGGGTGATGTCGGCACATTCAATGGTTTCAAAGGCAGACGCACGGGTGAAAAGATCGATTATGTGTTCGCACCGGCTGAGGTGAAAGTCGATGAAGCCCAAATTCTGCATAACACCGTTGACGGACGCACTCCTTCCGATCACTTCCCCGTCATAGCGCATCTTCGTCTTTCCTTGTCACCAAGTCCTTAAGGGGCGCATCATTTTCACATAGAAAAATGGATTCCCCTTGCTTTCACGTCGATCACCGGGTAGTTTACGGATCGAGTGAAAGTTAAAAACAAGAGTTTTGCAAAATTGAAGTTAGGCATACTTTTGGAAAGAAAAAATCTTGTCTCTTGATTTTTTCTTTCTAAAAACCGACCTGTAATATCGTACTGGACAACAGGTTATGATCTAACCGCAAATTATTTTCAGAAAATCATGAAACTGATTTTCTGAAATAATATATGCCTAACTTCAATTTTGCAAAAGTTCAGTTAATAAGGTTTTTTGGAGAACAGGACGTACGACGTATGGATATCATTAGCAGCTTTCGGGAGAAGGTGCAGGGGAAGAATCTAACCGTTGTTTTGCCGGAGGGCAGAGACGAGCGCATCATTCAGGCCGCGAGGCGGCTCAAAGACGAAAAAATCGCCGTGCCGATCGTCTTGGGCACACCCGAGCAAATCGAAGTATCGATCGAAAGGGCCGGCGTGACTCTCGATGATATCGAGACGATCAATCCAAAGGAAAGTGACAAGCTCGATGCTTACGCGGAAAGCTATAGACGGCAAAGAGAAGGAATTTCGCAGGCCGTAGCCAGGCGCGTGGTCGTCAAGCCATTGTCCTTCGGAGGGATGATGGTGGCCGAGGGCGATGCCAATACCGCGGTGGCCGGGGTCGATAGTGCGACCGCGAGCCTGATTCAAGCCGGAGTGCTGACCGTCGGCCTGGCGGAGGGGATTAAGACGCCGTCCAGCTATTTTCTCATGGTGATTCCCAATTTCCTCGGCGAAAAGGACAAGGCGTTTATTTACGCCGACTGTGCGATCAATATCGACCCGAGCGCCGAACAGCTTGCGGATATCGCTTTGGCTTCCGCGTTAAGTGCACGGCGAATCCTCGACCAGGAGCCTCGCGTTGCACTGTTGTCATTTTCCACGCGGGGCAGCGCATCCGGCCCGAGCGTCGATAAGGTCAGGAAGGCCCTCAAGATCGCCCGGGATCGCGAGCCCGAACTGGCAATCGACGGTGAATTCCAGGCCGACTCGGCGATTGTCCCCAGGGTGGCGGCCAAGAAGGTCAAGGACGCCAGTGCCGTGGCCGGCAAAGCGAACGTCATCATCTTTCCCGATCTGAATTCGGGCAACATCGCGTATAAGCTCACGCAATACATGGCCGGGGCGCAAGCGATCGGGCCGTTCTTGCAGGGATTTGCCAAACCGATAACGGACCTGTCGAGAGGCGCGACCGTGGAAGACGTCATCTCGACGGTCATCCTCACGTTGGGGCAGTTGGTGGATGGTCGGATGGAATGATGGAATAATTAATGATGCATGAGCGCAAGCCACCCGATATTCCAGTATTCCAATGATTTAATAGTGAAAGGAAAACATCGACAATGAAAGTACTGGTCATCAATGCCGGCAGTTCTTCGGTCAAATACCGTTTATATCAAATGCCCCAGGAGAAGGTTATCTCGATGGGTTTTGTCGAAAGGATCGGAGAGAGAGATTCGGAGCTATCTCATTCTTATCAGAACCGGATTCATACAGAGCCGGTAAAGGTTGCAAACGTCGGAGAAGCGATGGAACTTGTCCTCCGAACGCTCGTCAGCGAAGACAGGGGAGTGTTAGGGCAATTGTCTGAGATCGGCGCCGTGGGCCACCGGGTCGTTCACGGCGGCGAAGAATTTACCGGTTCGGTCATCATCGACGAGAAAGTCATTGCCTCTATTGAGAAGTTTTCGGATTTGGCCCCGTTGCATAATCCGCCGAATCTCGATGGGATTCTGGCCGTGAAACGTCATCTGCCGGATACGAAACAGGTCGCCTGCTTCGATACGGCCTTTCATGCCACGATCCCGAAAGTCGCTTATATGTATGCCTTGCCCTACGAGCTGTACGAGAAGTACGGCATCCGGCGGTACGGCTTCCACGGCATCTCGCACAGGTACGTGGCGCGCCGAGCCGCTCAACTTATGGGTCGGGGCAAATACGACATCAACGCGATTACCTGTCACCTCGGCAACGGCAGCTCCTTAACCGCCGTTAAGAACGGCCATTCCATCGATACCTCGATGGGACTGACGCCCCTGGAAGGGGTGCCGATGGGGACGCGATCGGGCGATCTCGATCCGGCAATCCTTTTCTTCCTTGAGAAGAAAGGTTACGATGTTCAAGCGTTGAACGATCTGTGCAACAAGGAGAGCGGTATGCTCGGCCTGTCGGGTATCTCGAATGATATGAGAAACATCGAAGGCGCCGCGGGAAAAGGGGATGAGCGGGCCAAACTGGCTATCGATGTCTTTTGCTACCGTATCAAAAAGTACATGGGCGCTTATTCGGCGGTGTTGGATACCGTTGACGCCGTGGTGTTCACCGGGGGGATCGGTGAAAACTCCGTGCTGATGCGTGAGAAGATATGCGATGCGGTCAGCCAGATCGGCTTGAAGCTGGACCGGCAGGCGAATAAGAACGCGATTGGAAAGGAAGCGGAGATAAACACTCAGGACAGCGACGTGAAGGTCTTTGTCATACCTACAAATGAGCAGGTTGCGATTGCCAACGATACCTATGGGCTGACGAAAGAGCAAGCCACAGATCGTATCCAGCCGGAACACCTTAAAGAATATCAAGTGTGAATGTAGTATTGACGATTGATGATACCTATGGCGTAAATTGACGATTTCCACGCGGCTGTCGGACCGTCCTTGGGAAAATATGTAGCACCAAGTGAAGAGCAAGAACTTTTGCGGACACCCGCTCGTCGAATCCCATAAGGTCGGGCGGTGAGAAAAAAGAGGTGGGGATGAGGATGGTTAATGAGTTTGGTAGTGGGTAGGGGTAGTAAGCGGCTGGCGCAACGCCTCACCCACGGCGGGTCCTCACTACATAATCCATGACCTTTCCCCACACCTCACTACCTTCCTCTGTCTTGGCCATTTCTAACCCGGGAATGATCCCAAAAATGAAATCCCAAGTCTTGCTGACTCTCAAAATAAGAAGCGCTCTTCAGTGTATTATCAAGGGATTTTCCTTGACGCGAAGGGGGAGAATTTGGTATAGGTAATATGAGTGAAGCTTGTGCCTGCATGATCGGGCATCTGTGGTTTTGGGATCATCCAGCGGGCGTAATTTTCGCCGGGCTGCGGTGCGGTTTTTCCCCGGCGAGTCGTTTTTCGAATTGAGGATGAGTTATGATGTGCGAGACAGGGTTGTCATTGAGACTTTATGCTCGCAGTTAAGAGTGTGCAGTTCAATTATCAACAAGACTTTTGCAAAATTGGAGGTTAGGCATATATTATTTCAGAAAATCTGTTTCAGGATTTTCTGAAGATAATCGACCATCTTGAGATAAGGCATTACCAAGTAAGATGTTAGATAGTGTGCACTCTACAGTGTTCTTCGGGTTTGAGAAAGAAAAATCAAGACAACAGAATCGTGTCGAGGGCGTCTCGCCCTCGAATCGCGGGCAGGATGCCCGCGACACTTTTTCTTTCCAAAAGTATGCCTAACCTCCAATTTTGTAAAAGTTTTATAACAACTTATATCTATTTTTAAGGAGGTAATCTACCATGACGAAATTTACATTTACTCTGATAGCGGTTATTGCCCTATCAACAACCGTCGCCTTGGGAGGCGAATGGATCATATTCAGTGAGGAGCTCCCGCCCGGCGCCGATTTGGCGTTGCGCGGTGACAGCCAGTTTGTGGTCAGCAACTCGAATCCCTACCAGGGCGCCAATCACCTGGTACGCGAATTTGCGACCTGGGGAGAATGGGCCTGGATTACGGGCATCATGAATCTGAATTTAGACCTGTCCGGCATCGACTTCGACACCGC
>JAFGTG010000574.1 GCA_016934255.1 Sedimentisphaerales bacterium | reverse complement strand
TCCCTCCGTTCCAACGGCTTCAAAACAAGGCGATGAATCTATCTTAAAAAGAACTGTTTTCTGTCTTGACAATGGGTAGGGGTATAGTTTATACTTTTGAAAACTCACAAGAATTAAACAAAGGATATGGTCCAGTAGCCCTTAATTACTGGGGTCAAGAATACAACATTATTGAAATAAACAAAGAGAATATTGGTAATCGGTCTACCATAGAGACAATTAGAAAAATTGAAAAAGTACGACCCGATAGCAGAGAGATCTTCTTATTAATACCAACAGGCAAAACAATTACGTTCTCATCCGATTTTAAAAAGTCTTAAAAATTTAACTTTTCATTGATAAGGAGATGAGGCGGATACGCGCTGGCGCGTTATCTGTTTCTTAGTCTTTTGACAACCGTCAAGTCAATCTAACACAAAAAACGAATGGTTCCCAATATTTTCTTGACTTAACCCCTCTGGCTATTGAAAAACTCTTATTTCACCTCTGTCTTTTGCCGCTCACTCCAAGGCGTTATCTCTCATATTACGTATTATCGAATAGGTGCATTCGACCAAAAATGTTTTCCTGGATAGTGGTCGCCTCTGAATATATCTGGAATCTGCAAATCGCACGAAACATTGCACTCAACGTGCTATAACCCAAGATGAAATCAATCTAAATGCAGAATATTAAAATTAGGAAGACTGCCAAGTATAGGCTTTTCCGGAGTCGCTTTACGATGTATAGTCTATAGTTGAAAAATTAGTTCGAACCCAATGCCATCAAGGGACAAAGACATGACAGACAACAATACGACTCATATCGAACAGTTAAAAAATCACGTGGGACAGGAAGCGACTCTGAAGGGCTGGTTGTATAACAGCCGGGCGAGCGGAAAGATTCAATTTCTCATCATCCGCGACGGCACGGGACTTTGCCAGTGCATCGTCGAGAAGGGTAATGTCTCCGATGAGCTGTTCGATCAGCTCAAGCACCTCGGCCAGGAATCCTCGCTGAGCGTCACCGGGACCATTCGCGCCGACGAGCGAAGCGTGGGCGGCTACGAAATGGCGGTAACCAACGCATACATTATCGCCCCGGCCACGGATTATCCCATCACGCCGAAATCGCATGGTATCGACTTCCTTCTCAAGCACCGTCACTTGCATTTTCGCTCGCAAAACCAATGGTGCATCGGGAAGATTCGCCATACCGTCATCGACGCCATCCGCCGGTTCTATAATGACAACGGCTTTACGCTCATCGATACCCCTATCCTCATGGCGGCCGCGGGAGAAGACGAGCAATCCCTCTTCGAGGTGGATTATTTCGGCAAACCTCTGTTTCTGGCTCAGACCGGTCAGTTGCATCTCGAAACCGCTGCCATGAGCTTCGGCAAGGTCTATTGCTTCGGGCCGACCTTCCGGGCGGAAAAAAGCAAAACCCGCCGGCACCTGACCGAATTCTGGATGGTCGAGCCGGAGGTGGCCTTTATCGAGCTGGATGGTCTCTTGGAATTAGCCGAAAATTTCGTCTCATTCATCATCGCCCGGGTCTTGCAAGACAACCGCAGCCAACTTGAAACATTGGGTGCCGACATCGCCGCACTCGAAAAGATCACGCCGCCCTTCTACAGGCTCACTTATACGGAGGCCGTGGATATCCTCACCAGCGAGAAGGCCCGGGAATTCCTCGCCGGACAACTGGAAGAATTCAAGAATCAAAAACAGATCATCGAAAATCGAATCGCCGAACTCGAAGAAGAGCAAAAAGGCCAGATCAAGCAATGGAAACGCGACAAGAATGCCGCGGAGCTGATCGAGCTGCGCAGCGAGTTGGCCGAGGTGGACACGAAGATCGAGAACAACCCAAAGCACGCGCAGTTAGCCGCTGAATTTCAATGGGGCAAAGACCTCGGCGGCTCGGACGAAACCATCATCTCGCAAATGCACGACAAGCCGATCTTCGTCACGCACTACCCCAAGCTGGCCAAGGCCTTCTACATGAAGGCCGACAGGGCTAACGAAGACGTCGTTTTGAATTTCGACATGCTCGCCCCGGCCGGGTTTGGTGAGATCATCGGCGGCTCGATCCGCGAAGACGATTACGATCGCCTCGTGGCGCGTATCCACGAGCAGAACCTGAAGGTCGAAAACTACGACTGGTACCTGGACATACGAAAATACGGCTCGGTGCCCCACGGTGGTTTCGGACTCGGCGTCGAACGCACCATCGCCTGGCTGACCAGCCAAAAGCACATCCGCCAGTGCATCCCCTTTCCCCGGATGATGGACAAGGTCTATATCTAATCCACTCGACCGTCGGATTGCACACGTGTTTTCCAAGTCCGTTCCTGTTGTGGAAACACGATTTGTCATTCCCGCGATGGCTAGGCCATGCCTTACGGCAAGGCGGGAATCCACTTCTTTACGCCCTGGACCCCTGCCTTCGCAGGGGTGACATGTGAGTTTTCGACTTTCCGCAACAGTAACGAGTTAGGAATTTAATGTGTCTCAATCAAAAAGGCAAATGGCCTTTTGGGACGTCACGTCGCTGAGAATGCGAAGCCGTTGCTTCGGCTCCAAAAGCTTGACGATATGGGCATATTTGTCGCTACCCGGAAGGACGTTCGTCAGCTTGTTAGGCATCTCACCGAGTTTGGCTTTGTTGAATACAGCGCCGGATTTAGCGGGGAATAAAGCGATATAGAAAATGTTCCCTTCCACCAAATCCTGGAAGAAATGCGTTCCGAAAGACAGTTCCGGCATCAGGTTGCCGCCCTCGTAGGCGATCTCCGCCAGCACGGTGGCGTTACTGATTTCGTGAAAACCGACGGGAATGCCCAGGCTCGGCGTGGTCGTTCCCCATCGGCCCGGGCCTAAGAAAATCGTCGGTTCGGTTTCCTTATCGGGGATGCGCCGGTTCAGTTCACCCACCAGCCGGGCGATATCGTATTTGCCGGACAGCGGCAGGTCGATATACCCCTGGGGTTCAACATAAATGATCTTTTTGATGTCGTGACGGATGCTGCCGCCCATGAAGTAACCGTCGCATTTGAACAGGATCTTTTCCGGATCAGGCTCGGTGGGCATCTCCACGTGGGCTTGTTGGCCCCGAGTTTGTAAAGGACGACACTGCAACAGATTAACGAAAGGTTTTTGATCCTGTGTGAAGTTGACCGTGTATTCGATATCCACCGGATATTCATAGTGGCTTTCCAGTGTTTTCAATATCTTTTGCATAATCTGGATGAAGGGCGTTTCCGTTAAGAGCTTCTCGAACGTGAGCAGCCAATACTCCGTATCGCCGGCGCCCTGCTGGCGGGTCTGTCGGGCCAACTGATGATCCCGAACGGCCACCAGATCGAGCTTGATGTCCGGTCTTTCCTTTACAAGCTGACGAAACGGAACCGTCTCTAAAGCGTTTTGCTGAGTATCGAGCAGATCCACGCGATGTTGCGAGTACTTTCGCACGTCGCCCATCCCGGACACCGGCATGACCAGCGGCTGGTCGAGCGCGATCACACGCGGGTAATCATTCTCCACGCGATTGACCGCCCGCGTACCGAGTCCGAAGACCAATCTCAGCATTCCCGCCGTCGGGTCAAGGTCCGGCTTCCACACAAATGTATTGTAGGACATCCCGACGCCCGCCAGGTCCGGGAAGAAGTAACTGTTCCGGTACGAGCCGGAGACGCGCTGGACCAACAACGCCATCTGCTCGTCCTGCCGGTCCAGTCCGCGTTGCAACCGGTACGTCAGCGCGTCCTCTCTCATCATACTGGCATAGACCGTTCGCACCGCGTTCTCGAAGTTCTTATACCGCTCCTCCGGGCTGCCCTGGTTCACGCAGAAAATACTCTCGTACTTCCCGGCGAAGGCGTTGCCAAAGGCATCTTCCAACAGACTGCTCGAACGCACGATGATCGGCGATTGCCCGAAATACTCGATCATTTCCTGAAATTGTTCGCGTATCTGGTCCGGGAATTTGCCGTTGAGCAGTTTTTCCTTCAGAAAGGGCGCGACTTTAAAATAGCCCTCCTTCGTTTTCTGCTCGACGCGCAGCTTCCAGCCGCCGTTCTCGACGAGATATGTGTAAAAGACATCCGAGCCGACGTAGAACGAGTCATGAGGTTCGATATGCCCG
>JAFGTG010000573.1 GCA_016934255.1 Sedimentisphaerales bacterium | reverse complement strand
ATACTGATACGCCATCATAGCACAATTTCTCCGTACCGCAAGAGTTGCTCGACGGTAGAAATGATGTTATAATAGGTATGAAGACTGGAACCCGTTTCAAGGTTAATGCTAACTTGTCATTCAAAAGGGAACGTCGCGTCGTGAAGCAAATCAAATCATCAAGAACTGGGACATCTAACGTTTCCTTGTCGCGCCGGGCCTTTCTGAGGCGTACTATTGGTTCTGGGATGGCAAGTCTGATCTTTTCCTGCGTTGGCCGATCTGCTGATGTTGATGAAAAGCCGAATATCGTCTTGATGTTTCTCGATAATATCGGTTACGGCGATCTGGGCTGTTACGGCAATCGGGAAATGAAAACGCCGCGAATCGACCGGTTCGCCACTCAGGGCGTACGTTGTACGGATTTCTATATTGCTTCACCTTCTTGTATGCCTTCACGCGGGGCCATACTGACCGGACGACATCCGGTCCGCAACGGATTGAACAAGCAGTTAACAGGGAATTCACATGAGCAAATCGGATTACCCCATCGTGAGGCGCTCTTACCTCAATATCTCGCTAAAGCCGGATACGTGAGCGGTTGCTTCGGCAAGTGGAATATCGGATTCGCCCCCGGCAGCCGGCCGACGGATCGCGGCTTCGATGAATATTACGGAAATATTTCCGGAAATTGCGATTATTACACATATATCTACGTCGGTCGCAATGACTTATACCGCAATACGGAACCTGCGAAGGCCGAAGGATATAGCACCTATGTTTTTGCGGATGCCGCATGTGATTTTATCGAACGTAATAAGGATAAGCCGTTTTTTTGTTACATTCCATTTAACGCCGCTCATTTTCCGAATCCCAAAAACAAACCGCCCGGCACGCCTTGTTTGTGGCAGGCCCCGGATGAAGCCTTTGCACGCTACGGCTATTCTCCCGACACGCTGGACGAACGCAAACGCTACCAGGCTGTCGTCACGGCGTTAGACGATGGAGTGGGGCGCGTTCTCGATCAGATTGACCGGTTGAATCTGACGAAAAAGACCATCGTCATTGTGCTTTCTGATAATGGAGCATTTATGCTTCCTGCGCGGGGTATGGAATGCGCCTCAAATGCGCCTCTGCGAGCCGGCGGCGTCACGCTTTGGGAAGGGGGTATTCGAGTGCCCTGCATCGTTCGTTGGCCCGGACGGATCAGACCGGGGACGCTTTGCCGCGAGCCTCTCACCAGTATGGATTTTATGCCCATGGCGCTTCGTGCGGCGGGTCTTTCACTCCCATCCGATCGCGTGCTGGATGGTAAAGATCCAACCGAAACACTGGCCGGCAAGGCGCCTTCACCCCATAAATATCTCTACTGGCGCTGGGGATCGAAAAGCGCTGGGATTCGGATGGGCCGCTACAAATTACTTCGCGAGCAACAAAGTACGAATCAAGACTGGCAATTATTCGATCTGCAAACCGATATCGGTGAAACCGCCAATCTCGTCTCGGCAAAACCGGAACTCGTCGAGCATCTCAAAATCGAATACGAACGCTGGGAAAAAGAAGCGAAAAGCCTTTGAATTGACTATAGACTATTGACGAATGACTATTGAACGACCACCCTCGGGCAAATAGTCGATGTTGGAGGACAATTATGAATCGACGTGAATTTATTAAGACTGTTGGTATGAGTACGGCTTGTTATGTTTGTGGGAATCGCTTTGCGGATGCGGCCGAATCGAAAAAGCGGAAGCTCAATATCCTGTTTTTCACTGCGGATGACCTTCATCGCGATTCGCTTGGTTGTTTCGGCGGTAACGTTCCCGGTCTCACTCCGAACCTTGACGCTTTTGCTTCTCAGGGGATGCGATTCGAATACGCCCACGTCAACGTCGCCATTTGTCAGCCGAGCCGGGGCGTCCTGGCGACGGGACGCTACGGCCACAACAGCGGGATTCTGGGGTTCATGCACACCGATCGTGACATCCCGACGATTATGCAAACCCTCAGGGAGGCCGGCTATCTCACCGGTGTCCTCGGGAAAGTAAACCATTCGACACCGAAAGCCGATTATAAATGGGATTTTGTCCACGACCAAAAAGAGCTTGGAAACGGTCGCGATCCGGAAATCTATTATCGGTATTGTAAAGAATTCTTGACGAGGTGCCGTCGAGAGAATAGGCCGTTTTATTTCATGGTGAATTCCCACGATCCACACCGTCCCTATCATATCCCCGGCAAACCCATCAAAGGGGCGAAAGAACCTTCAAAGACATATACGCCGGACGACGTTTCCGTTCCGGGATTCGTTCCCGATTTGCCGGGCGTGCGCGGAGAAATGAGTTGTTATCTGAATTCCACCCGACGACTCGATGATACGTTCGGCAAGACGATGCAGGCGCTCAAGGAATCTGGTTTCGAGGATAATACACTCGTGATGTTCCTCTCCGATAACGGAATTGCGATCCCGTTCGCAAAATGTAATACCTATTTGGCCAGTACACGCACGCCGTGGCTTGTTCGTTGGCCGGGCGTCATTCAGCAAGGCGCCGTTGATAAAGAGCACTTCATCTCAGGGATTGACTTTTTCCCGACAATATGCGAGGCCATTGGTTTGGCTATCCCGGCGGGTCTTGACGGTGTTTCTTTTCTCCTATTGTTGAAAGGCCGAAAACAATCCGGTCGCGATAGAGTCTTCACGCAGATCGATATGAAAGCAGGGGGGGATGCCGTTCCGATGCGGTGCGTTCAGAACAAACGCTTCGGTTATATTTTCAATCCGTGGAGCGACGGAACGTTTTGGTATCGGAATAATAATGAGGGATTGACGATGAAGGCGATGGTCGAAGCGGGGGCGAACGATACCTTCATCGCACAACGTGTAAACATGTTCCGCTATCGGGCGCTCGAAGAATTCTACGATCTCAAAAACGATCCTGATTGTATCCACAATCTTATCGATAAGACGGACTTTCAAAAGGACGTTGATGGTATGCGGAAACAGCTTCACGATTGGATGAAACGAACGCACGATATCCT
>JAFGTG010000060.1 GCA_016934255.1 Sedimentisphaerales bacterium | reverse complement strand
TACAGCGTTCTTCGGATTTTAGAAAGAAAAAATCAAGAAAACAGATTTTTTCTTTCCAAAAGTATGCCTAACCTCCAATTTTGCAAACGTCTTGATTTTACGTTCGTTTTTCCCATGAATTTCTATAGACGGCCGACAGCTACCGGCCGGGGGACGGCGTAGCGGCCATCCAGTTATCGGGATCGTTACCGTAATCGGCGAAAACTTTTCTTATAAGCGATAAATCCGCGCCATCCGGTTCGGTTGGCCAAAGGTCCACGTGGCCGGGACAATCCTCCGGATGCGAACCGTCGCTGTAGTTGATTCGGTCGATCCGGATGTAATACGGTTCGCCCTCGTCATCGACGTCGCCCGGCATACTCAATTCGAGACTTTCCCCGGCGTCGCCCAGCTTGCCGTCGTATGGGCCGAGAACCTTCTCGTCCGGAACGCCCGGATACCGCCACAAAAAGGCCTCCGGATACTTCACGACCAGCAGATAGCCTCCCGCAGGGATCGTCACGGGCACGTCGGTCGGGAACGTGAAATCGATGCCGCGAGTAAACGCCCACGGAACACCATTATCAAAATCGTACAACGTAACCGATTCGGCGCTGATGTTGTGAAGCTCGACGTATTCGTATTGATCGTTCGTGAAGGAGCCGTTATCCGGCCAATCGGGATTGTACATGATTTCGCTGATCACGATGGGACCGACGAGCGGGTAGGCGTTCTCGGAACCGGGCGTCGAAATCTCCATCGCGACGAAGTTGGTATTGCCCGTGCTGGACTTGTCGTAACGCCCGAATGAAACGCCGGGCGCCGACGCGCCGAAATCTTCGATCTCGCGATAGCCCATCAAAACGCCGTTCTGCGCCGCACTGAGGATGACACGTTCCCCGTTATTACTCAAGCCGAACGGCTCGTGGCAACCGGTCTCGTTCGTATTGCTGAAATGGACGTCCGCAAAGAGGACCAGGTACCCGTTGGGACTCAGCGTTGTCCCCTGGGCGATTTCATATTTGAAAAGATTGTCGTTACTATCGCTGAGAAACCAGCCGCCCAGATCAATCGCAGTCGTGGTTGTATTGTATAGTTCGATCCAGTCGGGATCGCCGGCGGGCGAATTGGCGAGCAGTTCGTTGATGACCACAGCGCCCGGATTGGGAAGAATGCCGCTGTCGTCCTGTCCCGGCGAGCCGCCGATATAAGCGCCGGCGCGCCAGGCGTCTTTCTGATTCCAACTGTCGAGATCGGGATTCGTTGGATCGATGATGGTCAAAGAGAATCCTTCGCCATCCGTCAGGGAACGCCAGTTGTCGCGATAACTGAAATCCAGAATTGTTTGGCCGAGCGCATCCTCCAGCGTTATTCTTTCTCCCGCATTGTTGAGTCTGCCGGTGTATTGGCCGACGATAGTGATATTTCGACCGTATGCAGCCTCGAAAACCTCGCGTTCCTGGACGACAACGACATATTCACCGGGAGCCAGATCGAGGTTAGGGAAAGTAAAGTCGATGCCGTTTGTAAATCGGACCAGGTTCAGATTGATTGTTTCCGTGCCGATGTTGGCCAGTTCGATGAATTCTTCATTCGGCTCGCCGACGTCGGTCAGAGCTTGAGGATGATACATGATTTCCGTGATGCGGAGATTCTCCGCAACGGGGCCGACGGCGAATATAGCGTCGTTGAGCGCACTCCAGGTTCTGCCGCTAAATGCTCGAGCCTTGACATTGGCACTATAGGGCAATGTTACCGATCCGCTATATTGTTTCGCCCCCAGCGATAAATCTTCCGACCCGGCGGACGCTCCCTGGGTGGCAATCAATTCAACGGAGATAAGAAAATCGGAACTGGTCGTGGATGCATTCAAGCCGTGGATGGCCAGCACGTTTGCGCCCTGACGTAATGCACCGATGTGGGATGAGATATCGATGCTCTGAAACACAACCGCTTCGGAATCGGAGTGGGTGCTGCTCGCACTGGAATTCCATCGGGGCGTCCCGCCGAAATGTTCTTTGGCCACTTCAGTTCCGTTAAGATACGCGATGAAACCGTCGTCGTATCTGGCTTTTAGCATCATCAGGTTAAAGCCGTTCGGATTACCGCCAAAATAAAATGGAATACGGATATAACACGTGGCGTTCCTGGCATACATTTGCTCCTGAAGATCGAGGCTGATATAGCTCTCGTAACCGGAGCTTCGTTCGAATCCGACGCCTCCGGGTAAACCGCTGCACAATAACCAGGACGAGTCGTCCAAACCGGCGTCGCTTTTCCAGGTGTCACTAATGGCTTGGGTCGGGACCAGCACGCGTTTGGCGGCGCTTTCAGCGATCAACGTCGTGCTGGCGCTATCGCCACTCGACGACGCCTCGGTCTGTCGGGGATCGGAGCCGTCGAGGGTGTACCATATCGTTCCGGTCGTTCCCGTCATCGTCAGTTGATGATTTTTTGAAATCCAGCCTCCCTGCTGATGAGAACCATTGATTCGGAAAACCGGCGCATCCACGTTCGGATAGAACCCTAAATTTTTAAACTGATTCAGGGCGTTGTTCGTTCGATACGGGAAATACTGATCGAGCAGCCGACGTTGTTCGGGAATCCAATACCCATTCTTGGTGTACAAATAGTAAGGAGCCGAACTGTATGAATGGACGTCTCTTCGATAATCCCCCCATCGCGCGGACTCGGCGATAACCGCCAGGTCGATCTCATCGGCGCGTCGAGTCCATCTTTGTGCGTTCGCCTCGGGCGTCAGTGCCCCGCCGTTGAACAAGTGTTTATGAACGCGATCGCCGAAACGGACGCGAAATTCCTCGATATCATCGAGATAGCTCAATAGATTCGTCGGATCGGATGAGGGACTCGTACCGGTCTGGGACACGCTCTCAAGCACATGCTCGCCGTCCCAACTGTAGAAATGCCAGGGGCTTTGTTCCGATCCGCCGCCGGCCGCTCGCCAGTTGCCGCTATCTTTAAGGTCCACATTGCCCGCGAATAAATTTAACAGCGTCCAGTCGATGAAGTTATCCATGTCCATCAGGCGACAAATTTCTTTCCAATCACGACGGATGACAACACTCCTCAATTGGTTCCACTCGGTCGTCGTGCCATCCGTGGCCCGGCCGCCGTTGATCGCGTCGAGATTGTCTTTCTCACCGCCATTGTAGGCCGCATAATGAGAGGCTACCGGGCGCTCTTGCAGGTTGTATAAGCCCCAATAAATACCGTTTAAATACAAATGCACGTAGATGCCCTGGCCCGCGTCCACCTGGCCCATATCGATAAGGGAATCCCGCATCCACTGGTCTCGGATGTATTGCGTGCGCTGCCGTTGAGCCGGCGACCAGTGCGTCCAGGCGTTGTTGAAGAAACCGCGAAGCTGGATGGAGTCGAAAGAATCGATGGGCCAGGCATCGAATAAGGGAAAGTCGAGTTTCGCCGGGCCGTAGTCTTCGCTGAATCGCAGGCTCAAAGAGTGCTTCGGGCACTTGGCCGGGTTACGGCTTTCACCACCCTGGATGCGTAAGCCACAATCCACCTGGAACTCTTTCTCGCCATTGGGCGTGAAGAATTCGGCGGAAACGGCTCGTTCCCAGTCCTGGCCCCCGGTAGAAGAATGGCCGGTGTAGATATAGACGCCGCCGGTTTCCGAGTTTTTCTTCTGGCTGAACAGATTGTCCTTGTCCGTTACCACGGAAAGCGTGGGTATAGACAGCATCGCATCGTCCATCAAGCCAGCGTAGGCGGAATTGTTGTACACCTGCGGGTCCATCTCGTAGTCTGCCGGATAGTCCCCAAACCACGTACTCGGATACCCGTCAGCGAGGACTTGCTGCTGGCTTTTCGTTATCGTATCGTCAAGAAAGATATACGTATGAGTTCCCACGTCGGTGGGTTTATAATCCCCGTGACGGACGGCTCTTGCCCGCAAACACGTTGTTCCGTTGATGGGAATCGGTCCCGTATAGACGCTGCCCGAGACAAACCGTCCCGAAGAAGAATACGGCTCGCTTCCATCGAGCGTATAGTAGATGATGGCGCCTTCGGTTTCCGTGGCGAGGGTGACCTCGAACGGCGTATCGTAGAAGCCGCGATGGTGGCTGAATTGCACTTGGGCGATGTGGCCGGCGTAGGCACCGTCATTTTGAGCTTCGGGACTTGCCGAGGTGAAAAAACGCCAGGTATCCTCGGCGTCGGGAAAACGGCCGTAAGAGACGTCGGGCGTTTGTTCGGGAAAGACGACCCTGTCAATCAACGTGACGCCATCGCTATCGAACAGGCCGATTTCCTCCCCTTCGGCATCGAGCTTGAACGTCGCATGCAAACCCGTATCGCCCAGGTCATCATCCGCCCAGACCAGCAGGTAGCCCCCAGCCGGAACGACCGTCCCGGACCGTCCGCCGCCGATAATTCGCCATTTCGTTGGATTCGAGAGATCATCCGTGAGATACATCCCGCTGATGTTAACGCCTTGAGTGCCATAATTATAGATTTCGATCCAATCCTCATATTGCCCCTGCGGGTCCTGGATGCTCCGGCTATTAGACGCCATAAGCTCGTTGATGACGAGCGGGATAGTCGCTCCATATCCTCGAACGGGTAAAAGCAGGTTTACCAGAAGAATAAACGAAAAGATTCTCACATAGCGGAGCATCATTGACTCCCTTCTCCATAGTTCATTTCAGATTCATTAAAACAACCTAATTACTGTAATGTAAGACCTTTATGTATTATAGCATATGAGACGATCCAAAGTCAATGTTATTGAGGAAGTTGGTTCTTGCCTCATTGTGTCAATGGGAGTATGATCGGTAGCCCAGAAGTAAGCGAAAGACAGGCAGCTTCAAGTGAAACATGAAATATAAGGAGTTTTGGCCATGAGTGACTTTATCAATCGACGAGAATTCTTAGGCGCCGGGGCCGTGGGAGCCGGAGCGGTTATGCTGGGAACAGGATTAAGCGGGTCTGCCGCGGCTCGCCGGAGTGAGGAATGGCCGCCCCGTATGCCGGCGGTGAAAATCTATAAGGTCTATATCGGTCGAACCGGCGGGATATATCTATCGAGGCCGCACGATGAAATCGCCAAGTTCGATAAGTATCTATCCCAGGTCGAACGCAAGCTAGGCGATGTCAAATTCATTGGCGGCGAGTTAGTCCCCCCAACCGAGGTGGATAAAGTCGTAGCGAAGCTGAAAGACGCCGACGGCGTCCTTTTGTTCCACCTTTCCGGTCACGGCGGCGGCGCGCCGAAGAAGGCGATGGATCAAATCATCGACGTGGGATTGCCCACAGCGGTCTTCTCCCAGCCCTTCAGCGGGCATGGCTGGATGTATTTCCCCCAATGGCAAAAATCCGGCAAAAAAGTCGTCCTGTTGCCGACCAGTGATTGGAGCAGGATCGATCAGGTTGCTAAGTTGATGCGCGTAGCGCCCCATCTACGGCGAACGCGCATCCTCGTTGTACGCGGACCGTTAGGGACCGACCCGGCCTGTTCCGCCGAGCAGGTGAAAAAGCGACTCGGTACGGAAATGATTCCCATTACCGTTGAGGAAACAATGAAGGCCCACGAAGCCGTCGATATCAAAGAGGCGGAAGCCGAGGCTGAAACCTACTGGTTCAGCCAGACCAAGAGGATTGTCGAGCCGTCCCGAGAAGAAGTGATTAATTCGGCTCGATTTTACCTGGCGACGAAAAATATGATGCTCAAGTACGGGGCGCAAGCCGTCACCAGCTCGAACTGCATGGGCGGCCCGGCCAAGGGATGTTTGACCTATAGCAAACTCAACGATCTCGGGCTCGTCGGGGCCTGCGAGGGGGACATGGATTCGACGCTGACGATGTTGATATTCAACTATGCGTTCGGCGTGCCGGGGTTCATTTCCGACCCGGTCTTCGATACCTCGGAAAACGCCCTCATCCACTTCCATTGCACCTCGGCGACGAAGATGGACGGTCCATCCAGCCAGCGCCTGCCCTTTACGATCCGAACCCAGAGTGACAGCGAACAAGGTGTGTCACTGGAGGTAGAGAACCGCATCGGGCAGGACGTTACGTGCGCCAAGTTCGTCAATCTCGACACGATGCTGATCTCGACGGGTAAGATCTACAAGATCACTCACGACGAGTTGGGTTGCCGGACGCAATTTTGGACCAAGGTAGCGAACGCGCGGAGTATGTATCATAACTGGGGCGCGGACATTATCAAGGGCGGGCAACATGGCGTCATGACCATGCTTCATCGCGATGTTTTCTATGGCGATTATTTGGACCAGGTCAAGGATCTGGGCGTTCTCATGGGATTCAAAGTCGTCGAGGAAGCATAACTATCAATTGCGCTCATTATTTATAATGGGAAGGGTGACAGCGCTGTAATAGTCGTATGGGTAGGAAAGCATGGCCAAGCCGAAGATTCTGCTCGTGAATCCTCCGATTTATGACTTCGCGGCGTATGATTTCTGGCTCAAGCCTTACGGGATGTTGAGCATCGCGGGATTTCTTCGCGCTGAAGCCGACTTCGAGCTCTTCGATTATCTCGACCGACTCGACTCGTTTGTCTCAGATCGTCAGGAATCCCAACCCGACCCATGGGGC
>JAFGTG010000572.1 GCA_016934255.1 Sedimentisphaerales bacterium | reverse complement strand
GTCGTACCGGGGATCAAACCCTCCGGATAGGCAAATCCGGGAAAACCAGCCACATAAAACGTCGAGCCCTGGCTGCCTCGGAACGTGTCACCGGTGCCGGCATCCACGTCAGCAAAGCTCTCGCCCAGATAAACATCGTGCGAAACGGCAAAATCGCCCGCCCGCCAGGAAAGAGTCGCCCAGGTATCCGGGTGGATCGCCCCGTCTGCCGGGCTTGGATTTGAGGCGTAGGGATATCCTTCGAGACCTTGCATGGCCGCTAAAATCTCGTTGTCCGTCAGCGCGTGGCTATAGACCTGCACATCGTCGATAATGCCCCTGAACCACTGGCCCGTACCCCACGCACCAATGACGGTATCTCCCGTTGTTCCGAGATAAGGACTTGCAGAGCCCTCGGCTTCCATCACGCCGTCCACGTAAATCCTCCTGTTTTGATTTTCAAAATCGTACCAGAAAGTAATGTGATACCAGGTATTTTCCTTGATAATCCCGCCGGCCGTATCGAGGTCATTGTTATAGAATCCCATGCGGATTCCACCCGGCGGCACATTCCCACTGCCCTCGCCGCCGAGGCGAAGATGCATATCCGTATTATTTGAACCTGTTAACCCTGTTGAAAAGACGACTTGTTCGCCCGTATATAACACCGCGTTGACCCACATCATGATAGTGAAACTTCGACTATCGAATGGAATATTCGCAGCTACGACGCGAGCAGTGGCGCCGTCGAACTGAAGTGCACCGCCCAGTTGACCGTTCACCCATTCTGCGCTACCCATGACGGTGCCGTCGTTCCCGTTGCCGCTTGAATCAAACGCGCTGGTTCCGGAGCCGTCATCAAAGCTCCAGTGGGCCACCAGATCCGCTGAGGTCCTTCCTGCAACACTCAACATCACAATAAAAGAAATGACATAAACCAGTTTTCTACTCATGATAATCCTCCTTACAAAATAAAATTGATAGTGATTCAACACACACGCTATTTGCTTCTACCCGCTCAAAATATGCTTCGCGACGTGCCACCTTTACTTTTCTCCAAAGCACGAAATGGCTCATTGATTGTGAGAAAATCGTAAAGAGCTATTGAGACTCCGAAAAGGCCAATAGCTTGCAATATTCACCTTTTACTATTATATGAGATGACGTTGTTTTCAATCAAGAGAAATCTCCCGGTCATGGTTCTACATGGAATACGCGAACTCAACGAGATTCTGTCAGGACCTCGGATTTATTTTCGTGATAAACTCGCTCGATCACTCTGATTTGAAGCGATCCTCGTTAAAACTGAACTTTTACAAAATTGAAGTTAGGCATACTTTTGGAAAGAAAAAATCTTGTTTCTTGATTTTTTCTTTTAAAAACCGATATGCAATATCGTACTGGATAACATGTTGTGATCTGATCGCTCATTATTTCAGAAAATCATGAGACCGATTTTCTGAAATAATATATGCCTAACTTCAATTTTGCAAAACTCTTTGTAAAACACAGGGGCCTATATCAAACTCGATATAGGCCCCTGTTCATACCTATTTGATTACAAATTGACGTCTTAAGCTGCGATTACGGAGCTGCCCGATTCAACCGGATGTCGTCGATATAAATCGTGCCTGAACCACCGGGTGAGACGCCGCCTTTGTTGCCCAGGCCGATGGCGATTCCATCGACGTTTCTCAGGTTGATGCCCTGATCGGCAATGTCCTGCAACGGGATAATCCACTCGACCCAATCGTCAATCGTGGCCGCCGCCGGGTCGCCATTGACGATCACCGCGGGTGTGCCCGACGTATTGGAAAACGCCACATACAGCGGTTCGGCCGCGTTGCTGGCGATACCGATGTCCTGGTGTGCCCATTGACCGCTCACGTTGCCGGTGGTCGTTACATTCGTGAATACGGCTTCGCATGTCAGAGCCGCATCGTGGCTGGTCAGCGCCAAACCGATATAGACGTTCGAGCCCATCAAGATCATCTGCGGTGTTGAATCCTGCACCGGCTGCCAGGACGTGCCGTTCGTCGAATGCTGGACGGTGAAGCTGCCCCCGGCGTCGCGTTCCACTTTAATCCAGCACGGAACGGTAATACCCGTCTGGTTATAGTTGAAGCTGTCGCCGCCGGTCGTGAGACGACCCTGTGAAGCGACGCCGCTGCCGGGCGTAATACACGCGAAGGCATGCTTTGAGCCGCCATCCAATGTTTCACGAATCATCACGCCGGCCTTGGCCCAGGCGTTTGTGTTTTGGACACTCACAACTCGGGCGGTAATCGAACCGGCGCCGGTCAACGTTTTATAGGCGAAATGGAATTCGTCGTGATAATCGCCGGCCGTGCCGACGTTCCAAATGTCCGTACCGGAGGCGGTCATCGTGTACGTCCCGGCGGGAGCTTCGACGAAGCTGCCGACGGAACCCGGAAGACCGTGGAACCATAGCGACAAGTTCGAGACGCCCTCCTCGGTCCAGTCGCGCGGATACGTTAACGTTAGCTCGGCTTCCGAATTCAATACGCCGCCGGTGTTATCATACATCAGCGGCATGGACTGACGGCCACCGTGGACAATCGCCTGCTCGGCGTACGGAGGCATGAGATAACCCACCTGCGATCCATTGCCGGCTACGCCATAGCCGTCGATCCAGTGCTGCCAGATGGCCTCGCCGGACGTGTCGTCGTCCGTATAGCTCTCAAAATCGTCCACGAGCAGGAAATCGCCGGTCGTGAAGCTCCAGAGGTTGCCGATCCACGGACTATCGGGATGGAGGTCGTTGACTTCGTCCACGCGCCAATAGTACGTCGTATGCCAGGCGAGCTTGCCCGGATCGTAGCTCTCGTCGCCCAGCGCCTTGGTCGCCTTGAATTCCGGCGAGGCCGTTGTAGCGTTAGCTACGGCATCGGCATCAGTCCCGAAATACACCTCGTGCGAAGCGGCGTCATCGCCCGCATTCCACGTGAGGATCGGCGTCAGGCTCGCGCCGTCTGATCCGTTCGCCGGGTACGGTCCACTGGCCTTGACCGGCAGTAACAATGCGGCTTGTGGAACATAATCTCTCGGCAAAGAGGAACTCTCCCAGAAGAGTCTCCATTCGGCTTCTCCGGTGAGTTCAAAGCCTTCCACGACGATCGGATAATGCTGACCCGCAACGAGGTCTATTGGCTGGCTTCGGGTCTCTGTGTAATCGTGCCCGGCCCCCCAGTCATCAATGATCAGTTCGCCATTGAGGTACATACGCGCTCCATCGTCACAGCCAATGGTAAAGGTGAACGGCTCTGAGAACGGCGCTTCCAGAACGCCGGTCCACCTGACGGAGAAGTTGTCCTCGTTGACTCCTGGACCGACCGGTCCCGGGTTCCAGTAAAAGTTGATCTGAGGGTCTGTACGTGTCAATATCGGCTGACCGCTCAACTCTGTATTGTTGAAGTACTCTCCCTTAAGGCCTCCGCCCTCTCTCGCCGTGGTAAAGCTCCAGACGTCGCCTTTGTGTGTTGAGGCGCCGTCGAACTCATCCACGCGCCAATAATACGTGGTCGAAGGGCCGAGAGGACCGGGATTATACGTCTCCAAAGCTTGAGGCATTCCGCCCGCGGCATTGGCTACTGTATCGAAATCAGTTCCGAAGTACACGGTATGTAACTTCGCGTTGAAACCCTTGGACCAGCTTAGCGTTGAGTCCAAAGCAATGAACACGCTGCCGTCCGCCGGTACGGGATCATAAGCCGTCAAAGACGGAACGGTAAAGCTCCAAACTTTACCCGGATATTTGGTTACGCCATCGGCCTCCACCTCATCGACTCGCCAGTAATACGTCGTGCCCGGGACAAGACCGTCCGGATAAGGAAATCCGGGGAAGCCAACGACAAAGAAATTCGCAGGCTGGTTGCCCAGGAAGGTGTCCCCCGTGCCGTCGTTAACATCGTCGAAATTCTCACCGAAATACACATCGTGCGAAGCAGCCGTACTGCCCGGCTGCCAGCTCAGGGACGCCCACGTATCCGGATGGATCGCCCCATTGGCCGGAACGGGACCATACGCGGCCACCGGAAGCCCAACGAGGACATTGTCGAACGTGTACGTTCTCTGTTCACCCGCCGCATGCGACGTGACGAACAAACCGATGTAGATATCATCGGCCATATCGATATCAATGGGATTCGACATGCCGCCATCCGGCGATGCATCCGTGAAGAGCTCCCAGGTCACGCCGTCGTCGGAATGGTAGGCTGTAATGGTGTTGCCCTCACGTCCGAGTTTAATCCAATGAGGCGGTGAGGCGGTGATATCCCCATGGAAGCTGATGGAGCTGCCGCCCGTCGTCGGACGACTCTGGAACGCGATGCCGGAGCCGTCGCCGCCGGTCAGAGCCATGATCGCATGTTTCGAACCGGCGTCCAGCGTCTCGCGAATCATGACGCCGCCCTTGGACCAGGTATTGGAGCCGGTGCCGTTGCTGACGACACGCGCGGTAATCTCTCCACCACCGCCGAGGGGAACATAGGCGTAATGGAACGCATCCGTGGTTCCCCAAACGTCGGCGCCGTCACCGCGAATGCTCCAGGTGCCGCCGGACTCACTGGCGCTGCCGCCGGTCGTGTTGATGTCCTGGCTTTGCCATCCCGCCGGCAACTGGGCCGACACGGAGCCGACAAGGCTTAACGCGAGAATGAAGCAAGCCAATCCAAAGAAATGTTTACACATAATAGACCTCCAAAACAAAATTTCAATAAACAAAATAGACCGATAATAACCTTTGTCTGCGACGCGTTCGAATTGAATGTCCACCCAGGACATTTTGCGTGTATCGAGTTTATCTCCTTCCTCCGAGAGTTAACTTTGGATTCACACGACAAAGAATCGTCCCCAGAGCATACAACTCCGGCGGTCTTAAGTGCCTGTATTGTCGTTGTACTCTCTAACAAGCTCCTAAAACAACAAGAAGCCACAGTTTTAGATGCTACGGCCTTCACCAGCTTCGCCAATCCTTATTTTTTACCACATTCGCCCTATTGACGTCAAGAAAAAGTCCGTTTTCCTCGGTAAATCGACCAAATTAAGGACAAACTGATGCAAAAAGCCGCACTTGGGAACAGAAATGATTGATTTGACTCAAATAGAGGTCTTGACAAGATTGCAATTGTCTGGAATCTATGGAGGTGAAAAGGCCGTTTTTGAAAATTGAAACCGTTATAACGCTAAAAATGGGCGAAAAGAGCTATTTTCTGTGAAACAAACGTAAAAGATAAGCGACTAATTTTGGAAAGGCAGTAAACGATTTCGATTGAAATCGGTCAGAATCCATTGAAAAAGTGAAAGGATAAGGAAATGAAAAACCGCCATGCGATCCATATGACGTTGAGTTCCATGCTGTGCTTAGCAGTGCTTTTAGCCGGGTGCTGTATTAATTTTGGTTGTGTCATGTTAGGTAAATACGAGCGCACCGTCGAGTTGTCGGCCCCGCTGTCGTCGGGTTCGACCTTCGTCGCCAAGACACATAACGGCTCGATCACCATCCACGGCGCCGACGTGACCGAATGTCGTCTGACTGCTACAATCGTCACTCGGGCGGCGAACGACGAAGAGGCCGAGGAACTCTCCGACCAGGTCGAAGTCACCCTCGTCCCTTCCGGCGACCGGCTCACCGCCAAAATCGACCAACCGACCCGCCTGATCAATAAATCCGTGAGCGTCAGCTATGACATTCTAATACCGAATGAGAGGAACCTGGAATTGACTTCTCACAACGGCGCTGTACACATCAACGATATTATCGGCCGTATCAATGCGACAACGCACAACGGCAAGATGAACGCCGAAAACATTTCCGGCTCGACCGTTCTTACAACACATAACGGTCACGTTACTTGCAAGGACATCTCCGGCGACTCCACGTTGCACACCCATAATGGCGGCGTTGACGTGGTTTACTCCGAAACGGCTCCTTCGGTTTGCAATGTTTCGATTGTCACTCACAACGGCGGCATCGACTTTGCGTCACCGCCCGATTTTTCCGCTCACGTGGATGCCTCGACCCATAACGGTTCCGTTCATACCGACCTGCCGATCACGGTAAAGGGAAAGGTGAGTAAGAGCAAACTGACGGGGACGATTGGAACGGGCGAAGGTAAGCTGCATCTTGAAACGCACAACGGCTCCATCAAAATTAGGTAACTTGAGGAGATTGATTTGCTCTGTCATCCCTGCGAAGGCAGGGATCCAGAAATATTGTGACTTAAATGGATTCCCGCTTCCGCGGGAATGACAGATAGGCAGTCAGGAGTGCAAAAGAATTTTGCACGCGCGATAACTTCCGCGAAAATGATAAACATTGAACATCGGGAGAACTGACAATGAGAAGCATTCAGATAATCTTAGTCGTGAGTTGTTGTCTCGGCGGAGTGTTGCTCCCAACCGGCTGTGATTTTCAATTAGGTTGTTGGTCGCAGGCCAAATACGAAAGAACCGTCGAACGTCAGGCTCCCCTTGCCGACGGTTCGACGCTTGTGGCCGAAACCAGCCACGGCTTCGTTACGGTTGTCGGCGCCGACGTGACCGATTGCACGGTCGTCGCCGAAATCTGCGGCAGGGCGCCCACTGAAGAAGAGGCGCAGGAACTGGCCGAGCAGGTGGACATCGAGCTTGAGAATATCGGCGACACATTGACGGTGAAGGCCGACAAGCCGAAGACAAAACGGAATCGCTCGATCAGCATCAGTTACACCATCACGGTCCCACGACGGACGCATCTCGAATGTGGTAGCTCGTATGGAGCGATCAAGACCAGCGACATTATTGGAAACGTACGCGGCAAAACCAGCAGCGGCTCGATCACCGCCGAGAACGTCGAAGGCTCGGTCGATTTGCATACATCTTACGGTTCGGTGACGTGCCGGCATATTTCCGGCGGCACCATCGCAGCACAATCCAGCAGCGGTTCGATCACCGCGGAAAACATCAAAGGCTCAACCCGATTGAATACGTCCTACGGCCCAATCACGTGCATGGATATATCGGAGGGTGACATCCAGCTCAAAAGCAGCAGCGGGACCATCAAACTCACGAACGCCTCCTTCGGCGGTTGCGACGCACACACGTCCTATGGATCGGTCGTCTGCGAGGAATTGACGGGCGATTCGATCAAACTCCACTCGGGCAGCGGCGGCGTCAAAGTAACGACAGCCGCAGCGGATGGTGCGGATTTGTCCACCTCTTACGGTCGCATCACATGCCGGAATTTCACTACGGCGGATTTGACCGCCAAGTCCGGTAGCGGAAATCTCGATATCGCCTGTTCAGATTCGCCCGCCGATATGACGGCGGACCTGGAAACCTCCTATGGAAGCATCAGCTTCGCCGCCCCCTCCGGTTTCGGCGGCCAGGTCGATCTATCCACCAGCTACGGCTCGGTTAAAACCGAGCGTCCCATCACCATCAGCGGAGAAGTGACCAAAAAGAAAATCAGGGGAACGGTTGGTCAGGGAACGGGAAGGCTCCATTTGCGAACGGGAAGCGGTTCTATCAGTTTGATATAGCTTTGAATCCAGCCTATATTCTTGTTATCATGCTGATTTTGGGTAATTGGATGCTTCATTCAGCATGGTAGGCTGTGGTCATCATGATGACAAAATTGATTACGCTATTGCTCCACGTTGTTCCTATCCTCTTTTTATTAACCGGCTGTGCTTGCTTCTACGGTCCCGTCGGCGACCACACAGGAATCAACGAGCTGGATGTAGATTCATTGGCGCAGGTCGATCGGCAGATGAAAGAAACACTTGTCAATTACAACTACATAAGCGTTGCTCTCATACGCGATGGTCGTATTATCCTGATTAAAAGCTATGGGCATGACCGTTTGAAAAAGAAGGATGTTTATGCCTCCGTATCCAAATCGGTGACGGCGATGATCCTCCTCCAACTCCTTCAAGAAGGGAAAATCGCGAGCCTCGATGATGAGATCGGCCGATACCATCCCAAGTACAAAGACGCCGTCCCCAAAGACTGTGGCGAAAATCAGATTACTTTTCGACATTTGCTGACTCATACGAGCGGGGTTTCTCACGAATCGAGGCTTTGGGTTCATGGCACGTTGAAATTGGAGTTTTGCCCCGGTGACGACGTTCAATATTCTTCACATGGTTACGGCATTTTAGGCGATGTCATGGAGAAGATCACGGGAAAGTCATACAAGCGATTGGTCAAAGACTACATCGGCCAGCCGATCAACGCCTCGTCTTTCACCGTGTTATTGCCGTTTTTTGATGCCCCCGCCGGACAGGTCGCCTCGACGATCGAGGACATGGCGCGTTTCGCCAATGCCGTGATGGAAGGACGCTATATCTCCAAAGATATGCTTTATCAAGAAGTCCTAAAACAGTACGCCGAAGATCGTCATGGACCCATTGGTCTGGGTTGGTATTGCACGGGAGTGGATACACTTGACGTGGCGGGCTATCATGCCGGCTCGAACGGACGGCCTCGAGCGTTTCTCGCAATTAAACCCCGAAAGAAAAATGCCGTCGCGCTGTTGGGCTTAAATCGCTCCGAGAAAGGAACTCATGACTTCGGCAAGCTAACCATCGATCTGATGGCCATTATTGAGGGGCCTTAAACTGGTGAAACGGATCATGCTTCCGATTGGCATATTGACGGAGAATATAATAATGAAACGAACAGTCGTATTTTCCATGTTTCTTTTTGTCTTGAGTGTCGGTGGGTATGCCGGCACGTCGGATGAACGAGCCCTGGTTCCGGTAATTGATGGAGGCTGGTGGGAGGTGGCGGGTAATCCGATGAATCACAAGTACGCCACCGAGAGGCAGCAGCCGGTGGACTTTGCCGTCTGGCAGGCGGCGGACGGCACGTGGCAACTCTGGTCTTGTATTCGCCATACGAAAGCCGGGGGGGAGAACGGCAAGACGCGATTTTTCTACGGATGGGAAGGCAAAAGCCTGACGGATACGAACTGGAAACCGTTGGGTATTGCGATGGAGGCCGATCCTTCATTGGGCGAAACGCCCGGCGGGCTGCAAGCGCCGCACGTCATCAAGGTCGGTGATACGTTTCATATGTTCTACGGCGATTATGCGAACATTTGTCACGCCACGAGCAAAAACGGCAAAAACTTCAAGCGCATCATCCAGCCCAACGGGAAGACCGGCATCTTCACCGAGGGGCCGGGCTGCATTACCCGCGATCCCATGCTCATTCGGATCGACGGGCTTTGGTATTGCTACTATACCGCTCTTCCGGGCGGGCGCGGCTATGGTTTCTGCCGGACCTCGCCCGATTTGGAAACGTGGAGTCATTCCTGTGTGGTTTCTTATGGCGGGAAGGTGGGATCGGACCGGTTCCAGAACGAATGTCCTCACGTCGTCGAAGTCGAGCCGGGGTTGTTTTACTACTTCCGGAACCAGTTTTACGGCAAGCAAGCGTTGAATTGGGTCTATCGTTCCGACAATCCGCTCAACTTCGGTATTGACGACGACTCGAAGCTCGTGCGAAGCTGGCGTCTGGCCGCACCGGAAATTATCCTTTACGAAGGACGGTACTACATTGCTGCGCTGAAGGATACGCTCGACGGCATTAAGATCGCCCGGATGAAATGGGTTCGATTGCCTGAATTGGGCAAGCCGGTGTTCGATTTCGATTCCGTCCTCGACCGGAAGAGATGGACTCTCAAAAGCGGCAATCTCGCCTCGGTTTTCACCAATTCCAAACGGAGTAACTTCGAGGCTAAAAGCGAGTATTTCATCGGTACGGCTGAAATTGGACGAGGCAAATTCGACGACGGACGAACCGGAATGATCGAATCTCTCATTTTCGCAATTGAAAAAGAGAGCTACATTCTCCTGGTGTCCGGCGGTAACGACCGGCGGAACGCGTACGTCGCGCTTATCGAAGCCGAAACCGGAAAACAGATTGCCCGTTTGACCGGCAAGAAGGACAACGCCTTTGAAAAAGTGGTGGTGGATTGCGCCGCAAGCAAGGGGAAGAGGGCTTTCATTCGGATCGTCGATCAAGCGACCACCCCCTGGGGACATATTAACTTCGGCGGGATATACGAGGACCACCTCGCCCCTTACAACAATTGATTCTTCACCGGCTTTCTCTTTGTCGGAGAGCGTCCGGGAGGTTACAATATCGACATGATTAAACGAAGAAAAACTAAAATCATCAAGGTCGGTTCAGTAAAGATCGGCTCGTCCGCTCCGGTGGTTGTTCAATCCATGACGAAGGTACCGACGGTGGACGTCGATCGATGCGTGCGCCAAATCCATCAGCTCGTTCAAGCCGGCTGTCAACTGGTCCGGCTCGCCGTGCCGCGGCGCGCCGACACGGAGGCGTTCGCTCAGATCGTTCAGAAAGTGGATGTGCCTCTCATCGCCGATGTGCATTTTAGCGCCGACCGCGCCGTTGAAGCCATCGAAGCCGGAGCGGCCAAGATCCGATTGAATCCCGGGAACATTAAGAAACGAAAAGACATCCTGCGCATCATCGACGCCGCCAAGATGCATAAAACGGCGATCCGCGCCGGCGTTAACGAAGCCAGCATCCGGGATCTCACAAAGCAAGACGTTCCCGTGAATAAACGCGTCGCCCTGATGTTGCGGGAGATGAAGAAATACGTTCGACTCTTCGAAGATCGCAACTTCACACGCCTGGTGCTTAGTGCAAAGAGCAGCGACACGTTCAGAACCATCGAGATCAACCGCCGCATGGCCGAGACGTTCGATTATCCTCTCCACCTCGGTCTCACGCACGCCGGTTTACCTGAAGACGCGGCCATCCCCTCGGCGGTTGCTTTGGGCACACTTCTTGCCGAAGGTATCGGCGATACGATCCGTGTGAGCGCCGCCGGAAATCCCGTCGAGGAAGTACGTATCGCGCGACAAATTCTCGATGCGCTCGGCCTTCAGAAACGCTCGAGTCCCGAATTGATCGTCTGCCCGACGTGCGGGCGGGCGGAAATCGACGTCGTCAAGCTGGCGCGACGGGTGGGAAAGGCTTTATGCCAGCTCGATACACCCATACGCGTCGCCGTGATGGGCTGTGTGGTCAACGGGCCCGGCGAGGCCGCCGACGCCGAGCTGGCCATCTGCGCGGCCAGGAACAAAGCGTATATCTATCGCAACGGCCGGCGAATTTCCATCGTCCCGGAGGACAAAATTATTCCGGCAATTTTACATGAGCTACAAAAAGTGTAACGCGATGTGTGCGAACGTGGAATTAACCGATTATTTTTACGAGCCGCTGAAGATTACACTTAAAAGACTCTGTATCGCTATCGTTTTTAGTATCGCCTTTGGATATATCGAAGCCGCCGTCGTGGTGTATTTACGGGAGATTTTTCATCCCAATGGATTCACGTTTCCTTTGGCCGTATTCGGCAATACGGCGATGTCCATGCGAATTCTTCTGACCGAAATCGGCCGGGAAGCATCAACGATTGTCCTGATTTTTACCGGTTCGTGGTTGTTCGGCCGAAATCGCCAACAGCGCTTTGCTTATTTTTTGGTTATTTTTACTATCTGGGACATCTTCTATTACGTCTGGCTGAAAGTCCTGCTCGACTGGCCCGCCTCCATTATGGATTGGGACATCCTGTTTCTCATGCCCGTCATCTGGGCGTCGCCGGTTTTTTATCCCGTTCTCATATCCATAACCATGTTTTTATTCGCCGTCATCATCCTTTACTGTTCTTCTTCCGCCCGACCCATTAAGACGACCTTTTCAAGCTGGTTCGCTTTCGTGTTGTCGGCCCTGATCGTGGTAGAATCGTTCTGTATCGCCGGCGTACATGTCACCGAATCGGATTATGCCTCCTATTTTCATGAATGGTTGTTCGCCGTCGGTTATCTGCTCGGCGTGGTGACGTTCCTCGTCTGCCTTTTGCAGTCCGGATCGAGAAGAAAAATAAGTAAGGTGTGCGATGCACACCCTACCGAGCCTTAGCTTCTGTTTCGATTGTTCCCTGACGTATTGGACCTGACCGTTCTTTTGTTATACGATTTTCTCCGACCGTTCCCGCTTGAGTTCGTTTCCTGTACGAATCCCTCGAATTTTCCGAAGATCATCTTGCCGGCCGACGTTTGAAGCGAACTGGTGATGCTGATGATCAATTCCCGTCCGATCTTATTGCGCGCGCCTTCGACTACGACCATGGTGCCGTCATCGAGATAACCGATCCCCTGTTCCGCTTCTTCACCCGGCTTGATGATTTTTACTTCCATCGTCTCGCCGGGCAAGGCCACGACCTTGAGCGAATTGGCCAGATCGTTGATGTTCACCACGTCCACCTCGCGCACCCGCGCGACCTTGCTGAGATTGTAATCCGTCGTGGCCAGCCGGCCGTTGAAGGCCTTCGAGAACATCATCAGTTTCTGATCGACACCCTTAACCTCCTCAACTTCAGCCAACACACTATCATCGATTTCCACGTCGATCACGGGATCCGTCTGCATCTTATTCAAGATGTCGAGACCGCGCCGACCGCGGTTGCGTTTGAGCTTGTCCGCCGAATCCGCGATAAGCTGCAATTCGTTGAGTACGAAGCGCGGCACGACGAGCGGCGCATCGAACAATTTACTCTGGCACAAATCCACAATGCGCCCGTCAATAATGGCGGAGGTATCCAGAATGAGTGGTCGAGCCCCTTTGGTCTGCTTGGCAAATTCCACGTAGGGGATCACAAAGCGAACGTCGTCCTTGGTTCGCATGATGATACTGATGGTAAGATAGCAAACGCAGATCCCCAAGACCCACTTGATCGCTGCGATCCCCGCCGGATTGACATTGATGCTGTACGTGTCCTTAATCATATCCACAACCGGCGCCAGCGCCCAGCTAATCAGAATGCCGACCAGCAGGCCGAAGAATACGCCCGCCAAAGCGCTCAACTGCTTCTTCGGGGTAAGGACATCCAACAAAAGAACGAAGACCGCCATCCCGATGCTGCTAATGATAATGGCTCGCAAATTCGCTCGATAGACTCCTTCTGAGACCACACCCTCTTCGTCGGTCGCCATGATGGGCGCACTAATATTGACAAAGACAACGGCCACTACGACAATAAGAAAAATGGCTCTGAAAATCCAAAGTAATTTCATGTTATGAACCTCCAAATTATCGGATAATTCCATTATTACGTCTTTGGCATTATACCCGGCCTGCGAAACTGTAGCAAACATCATATTATCCATAGGAAAAGCATTCCCTTGTGGGAAAAACGGTTGAGATCGTTCAGGAGTGGAATGGAAGATATAAAAAAGGACTGGCGTACCGAACTTTCCTGCGATAAAATCGTATAAGAAACGACTATTAATAAGAGAGAATATGTGTGTTGTCTTTCTGATGAACCCAAGTGGGTAGGGTGTGCACGGCACGCCGTTTTCTTTAAGTACCGTGTGTGATTCGAACCCTACCGTTCTGATACATCCGAGCTAAATAGGAGTTTAAAATGCAGACCCGCAGCATGAAATCGAACAGAACCTTTTTTCGCAGTGCTTCAATATATCTTCTTTTTCTCCTGTTGATCGTTACGCCGATTTCCGTTTTTGCGGAGGACCAGGAGAGCGTCGCCGCCCTGCGCCACATGGGCAAAGCCTTCACCTCGATTGCCAAAAAAGCCTCTCCCGCAGTGGTTAGTCTCAAGGCGGAAATCGATGCTTCGCGGGATGCCTCCACCTCCCGCGAGTGGCCGTTCGACGATGATCTCTTCGAATTTTTCTTCGGCCCGCGCTCCCCTCGTCAGCGGACGCCGCGGAGTCAACCCCGGCAGTCGGTGACCACGATGGGGTCCGGTTTTATTATCTCCGAAGATGGTTATATCCTTACGAACAATCATATGGTCGAGGACGCCAAAAAAGTAAAGATCGAACTGGCCGACAGCCGGAAGTTCGATGCCGAGATTATCGGAACGGACCCGGAGTCCGACATCGCCGTTGTGAAAATTGAGGCCGAGAATCTGCCCTATCTCGAATTGGCCAATTCCGATGAGCTCGAAGTCGGCGAATGGGTTCTGGCGATCGGCAATCCTCTGAGCCTGAGTCATACCGTGACCGCCGGTATCGTCAGTGCGAAGGGCAGAAGTGTCGGCCTGGCGAATTTCGAAAGCTTCATTCAGACCGACGCCGCCATCAATCGCGGCAACTCCGGCGGACCTCTGCTCAATCTGGACGGCCGAGTCGTCGGAATCAATACCGCGATCGTCGGCGCCACCGGCAACATCGGCATCGGCTTTGCGATACCGATCAATATGGTCAAGTACGTTTACAAACAGCTCCGGGAAGGTGGTTCCGTCGAGCGAGGGTACATGGGGATCCAATTCGAGGAACTCTCTCCCGGCGTCGCGACGTCACTCGGCCTAAACAAGGACACCAAAGGAGTTACCATTGTCGATGTCGTCGAAGGTTCTGCCGCGGCTGACGCCCAATTGCAGCAATACGACGTCATTGTCGAGCTGAACGGCGAGCCGATAGAAAGCGGAAACGAATTTCTTAATCATGTGGCAATGCTCAAACCGGGGACAAAGGTCAATTTAGTCATCATGCGAGACGGCAAACGAAAACCCGTCACGATTCAGTTAGGCAAACGTCCCCCGACGGAGGAGCTTTACGGCACGTTGAAACCCGAAACGACGGAAGAATTGGGTTTCACCGTGCGGGACTTGTCAGATGAGTTAGCCGAGCGTTTCGGCTACGAAAACAAGAAGGGCGTCATCGTCATGGAAGTCGATCCGGGTTCTCAGGCCGCCGAGAAGGGTATTTCACCGGGTACGCTCATCGAGGAAGTCAACCGAAAGCCCATCAGCAATACGAGGCAGTTCAATGATGAAATCAAGAAAGCCAAGAAGAACGGCGGCGCCTTGCTGTTAGTTGATCTGCCCAATGGCTATCGAAAGATCGTGTTTATTGATTTCTCCGAATAGTACAAGGATAAGGTCAGTTTCTTTTCATAGTTATTTTCAGCCCCGCTCTATGTGGGGCTTTTTTTATAGAGTCAATATCCGCACCAAACCTTCAGTCTTGCTTATCGAGTCTTTTTCTGTTTAACTAAGCCATTATGGAAACCAAACTTTTCGACCTATCAGGCAAGACAGCGCTCGTCACGGGTGGCGGCAGGGGGATCGGGCTGGCCATTGCCCAGGGGCTGGCCGAGCATGGGGCCGATATCGCACTGATCGCTCGGACGAAGGAACAACTCGACGTCGCCGGACAACGCATTCAAACGAATACCGGTAAAGATGTCCAAACCTTCCCGTTCGATCTTGAAAATGTTGGGCAGATAGATATTCTTTTCGAGAAGATCCGTAATGAAACCAACGGCGTCGATATCCTCGTCAATTGCGCGGGGACGACGATTCGCGGTCCGGCCGAAGACGTGGACATGACCACCTGGCAAAAGGTCCTTGAGGTAAACCTTACCGCGGTGTTTGTTTTATCCCAGGCATTTTGTCGCCGGCGAAAGCAAACCAGTAAGCCCGGCAGGATTATCAATATCGGATCGCTCACCTGTCACGGCGCCCGCCCCACGACGGCGGCCTACGCCAGCAGTAAAGGCGGCTTGCTCATGCTGACGAAAACGTTGGCGGTCGAATGGGCTAAATACAATATCACCGTTAATGCCATCGGTCCCGGTTACATCGCAACGGAGCTAACCAAGCCGCTCTGGACGGATGAAGACTTCAACCAATGGGTACTATCGAAGACGCCGTTGGCCCGATGGGGCCGACCGGAGGACCTCGCGGGCACGGCGGTTCTGCTCGCCTCGAAGGCCGGCGACTTCATCACGGGTCAAATCATCTACGTGGACGGCGGCTGGCTCGCATTGCTGTAAGGAGAAACATTCATGTACGAAGTTCGTAAACGAAACCTCAGATTCATCAGCATTTTGATCAGCGTGGTTCTCATTACATACCTTTCCGGTTGCGGCTCAGTTTTCAAATCCAACAAACCGACGCGCACAGTCCGGCTGTCTTCTTTGAATCTGGAAAAGATGACGTCCGGCTGGGGAACGCCGCAAAAGGACAAATCCATTCAGGAAAAACCGTTGCGCATCGCAGGCACCCAGTTCGACAATGGCGTCGGCACCCATGCCAATAGCGTGATGCACATCAATCTAAAACGTTCGTGCCGGAGATTCTCCGCCCAGGTGGGCGTCGATGATGAAGTTGGCGACAGCGTCGGTACTGTTCGATTTCGTATCTACGCCGACGGTAAACTGTTGTTCGACAGCGGCACGATGAAAACCGGCGACGCCCCTAAACCGGTCGATGTGGACCTGGCCGGCTGCAAAACAATGATCCTGATGGTCGATTCAGCCGACGGAAAGATGGACTTCGATCATGCAGACTGGGCAGACGCGGCTTTCCTTGTGGCCGGGAAAGATCCCGAAGCGGTAGATGCCCCGATAGTCGAAGAGAAAAAAGTGATCCTTACTCCCAAACCGGGTTCCAAACCGCAGATCAACGGACCCAAGGTCTATGGCTGCCGGCCCGGCAAGCCCTTCATCTATCGCATCCCATGTACGGGCGATAGACCGATGACTTTCGTCGCTGAGAATCTTCCCCAAACACTCGCCCTCGATGCGACAACCGGCATCATCACGGGTAAGACTCCAACCGAACGAGGTGACTATGTTGTCACGTTAAAAGCCTCCAACCGGCGCGGCTCGATGCAGCGATCCTTTAAGATCGTCGTGGGCGATACACTGGCTCTGACCCCGCCAATGGGATGGAACAGTTGGTACATTCATTACAACCGCGTCACCGAGCAGCATATGCGCAATGCGGCGGACGCCATGATCGCGTCCGGCATGGCGGATGCCGGCTATATGTATGTCAACATCGACGACTGCTGGATGAAGAAGCGCGACGACGAGCCTTACCGTGACGCCGACAACGCGGTATTGACCAATGCCAAATTCCCGGACATCAAGGGGATGGTGGACTACATTCACAGTAAGGGACTGCGCGCGGGCACGTATATATCGCCTGGGCCGTGGACGTGTGCGGGCTATGTGGGCAGTTACCAGCACGAGCAGATCGACGCCTTGAAATTCGCCGAGTGGGGATTTGATTTTCTCAAGTATGACTGGTGCAGCTACGGACGGATTTACCAGGAACGCATGAAGCAAACCAACGACGACCTGTTGGAAAAGAAGCACCCGTATCGGCAGATGGGCGATATCTTGAAGCAGCTCGACCGGGATATTCTGCTGAACCTGTGCCAGTACGGGATGAGCGATGTGTGGACCTGGGGCAGCGACGTCGGCGGGCACTGCTGGCGAACGACCGGCGATCTGGGCCTGGCCGGAGGATCCGACCTGCCGGGATTTTATCATATCGGCTTGAGCAACGCCCAACACTGGCAATACGCCAAGCCGGG
>JAFGTG010000571.1 GCA_016934255.1 Sedimentisphaerales bacterium | reverse complement strand
GACATTCGAACGAAGGTTTACGACGCGTTATTTTCCAAGAATCGAAAAGAATAATTATGGCTGACAGGATTATAGGTCAAGTCAAACGAGTGAACGGCCCCGTCATCGAGGTGATGGGCATTACGGACGCCGAGATGTTCGAGCTGGTCCGGGTCGGCGAGGAAAACCTCACCGGCGAGCTGATCAAGCTCGAAACGCACAGCGCCGTCGTTCAGGTCTATGAAGACACGACGGGCATCGCGCCTTACGATCCCGTCTATGGGGCGGGAATGCAGCTTTCTGTAGAGCTCGGGCCGGGCATGATCGGGACGATCTATGACGGCATCCAGAGACCTTTGGAATCCATCCGGCAGACGTCGGAAATTTATATTCCGCGAGGTATCACGGTTCCCTCGTTAAATAGAGAAAAGAGATGGCATTTCGTCCCTTCGGTCAACCAGGGCGATCACGTTTCGGGCGGGGCGGTTCTCGGCGCCGTCCAGGAAACGGAGAACCTTACCCATAAGATTCTCGTCCCGCCGAAAGACGAAGGCATTCTTGAATGGATTGTCGGCGAGGGGGATTATACCGTAGAACAGCCCATCGCTGCATTGAGGATGGGTGATTCGCAAACGAAAGAATTGTTTCTCATGCACCGATGGCCCATTCGCATTCAACGGCCGACGCAGTTGCGCCTGGCTCTCGACATTCCGCTCATTACCGGCCAGCGCGTCATCGACACGCTCTTCCCCGTTGCCAAGGGTGGAACCGTATCCATCCCCGGCGGTTTCGGCACCGGCAAAACCATGACGCAACAAGCGGTCGCGAAATGGTGCGACGCCGATTTGATCGTCTATATTGGTTGCGGCGAGCGAGGCAACGAGATTACCGACGTGCTGAGCGAGTTTCCCAAGCTGATCGATCCCCGGAGCGGCCGGTCCCTGATGGAGCGAACCATCCTGATTGCCAATACCTCCAATATGCCGGTTTCCGCGCGTGAAGCGAGTATCTACACGGGCATCACGATGGCGGAATATTTCAGGGACCAGGGCTACGATGTGGCTATCATGGCGGATTCGACCTCACGGTGGGCCGAAGCGCTTCGTGAACTATCCGGACGCATGGAGGAAATGCCAGCCGAAGAAGGATTCCCGGCTTACCTGCCGACCAAAATCGCCGAGTTTTACGAACGGGCCGGCTCGATGGAAGCCCTCAACGGTCAAAGGGGTTCGGTCACGATTATCGGCGCCGTTTCTCCGCCGGGGGGCGACTTCTCCGAACCGGTCACTCAGCATACAAAACGATTTATCCGCTGTTTTTGGGCGCTGGACCGAAACCTTGCCAACGCCCGGCATTATCCCGCTATCTCGTGGCTCGACAGCTACAGCGAATATCTCAACGATATGGCGACGTGGTGGGAGCAGGAAATCAGCCCGGAATGGCTGGCCGACCGAACGGAGATCATGGACCTGCTCCATCGGGAAGTCCGCCTGCAACAAGTCGTCAAGCTCGTCGGGCCGGATGCATTGCCCGATACCCAGCGATTCGTGCTGGAAGCCTGTACATTGTTTAAAAATGCCTTCCTCCAACAAAACGCTTACGATAAAATCGACACGTTCTCAACGATTCAGAAACAGGCCAAGATGCTGCACATCATCACAATGTATTGGAAACGCGGCTACGATGCAATAAAACGCGGCGTCGTGCTTTCCAAGTTGAGAAAAATGAAAGTGTATCAGGATATCGTGAAAATGAAATTCACCGTACCGAACGACGATCTGTCCGGCCTCGATAAAATCGAAGCCCGCCTGGAGCGTGCCATGGATCAACTGGAGGCGTTGCATGCCTGACGTAGAAAAAAGAAATCTCCTGTCGGGACGCGAATATATCGGCGTGGATCGTATTGACGGCCCGTTGATTTTTGTGAGTAAAACCCATCCCGTAGGATACAGAGAATTAATCGAATGCGTGGATAAACAAGGTGATGTCCGCTTAGGCATCGTGCTGGAATCCTCCACCGACATGGTCGTCGTACAGGTCTTTGAAGGCACTGCGGGTTTGACCCTGCCGGGTACCCGGATACGCTTTTCCGGACAGCCGCTGACGATTTCCGTTTCCAAAGAAATGCTTGGGAGGGTTTTCAACGGCCTTGGGCGTCCCATCGACGGAGGACCGCCGCAACGCAGTGATATCGACCTGGACATCAACGGCATGGCGATCAATCCGACGGCTCGGCAGTATCCCCGCGATTTCATCCAGACGGGCATTTCCGTGATCGACGGCATGAATACGCTGATCCGGGGTCAAAAGCTCCCGATCTTTTCCGGCAACGGTTTGCCGCATAACGAACTGGCCGCCCAGATCGCCCGGCAGGCGAAAATTCGAGGCACGGAGACCGAATTTGCCGTCGTCTTCGCCGCGATGGGCGTCAAACACGACGTGGCCCGGTTTTTCACCCGTTCCTTCGAGGAAAGCGGCGTGCTCGAAAACGTTGCTCTCTTCCTCTCGCTGGCGGATGATCCTTCGATCGAGCGGCTTATCACGCCGAGAACGGCCCTGACCCTCGCGGAACATCTGGCGTTCAACGAGGATATGCACGTGCTTGTTATCATGACCGATATGACAAACTATTGTGAATCTCTACGGGAAATCTCAACGATTCGCGGTGAAATCCCCTCGCGAAAGGGATATCCGGGATATCTCTATTCCGACCTTGCGGAACTCTACGAACGCTCCGGCATGATCAAAGGACGCAAAGGCTCCATCACGTCGCTGCCCATCCTGACGATGCCCAACGACGATATCTCGCATCCCGTGCCCGATCTATCCGGGTATATCACCGAGGGACAAATCGTCTTCGAGCGGGAAATGGACGGCCGGGGTATTTACCCGCCGGTCGCCGGACTGCCGTCACTTTCGCGATTGATGAAAGACGGGATTGGCGAAGGGATGACCCGCGAGGATCATCCCCATCTAGCCAGCCAGCTTTTCGCCGCCTATAGCTACGTCAAGGACGTACGGAATCTCGCCTCTGTTATCGGGGAAGAAGAACTGACCCCGCTGGATCATGATTATCTCGAATTCGGACGGGAATTCGAGCAAAAGTTCGTTTCGCAACGTAATGATGAAGATAGAAGTATCGAACAGACGCTGGACCTGGGATGGGAAGTGTTAAGATCGCTGCCCGTCGAAGAACTGCATCGAATTACCGACGAGGAAATTGAGAAATTCTATGGCAAATAGAAGGCCTTCGAGATGCCGCAACTGAATTACGCACCGACGAAAACGAATTTGCTTCGATTGAAAAGCGATCTGAAATTCGCCCAGCAGGGGTACGAGCTTTTAGACCAGAAGAGGAATATCCTGATTATCGAGCTTCTGTCGCTCGTTGATCAGACGGTTGATTTTCAAAGCCGGGTCGAAAACGCGCTCGCCGACGCCTACAAAGCCCTGGAGCAAACGGTCCTGGATATGGGCAAGCTTAAAGTGCAATATATCTCCGGAGCCGTCCATATTGCGACGGACATCACCGTACGATCCCGACGGGTCATGGGCGTGAACCTGCCCGTGATCGAGACGGAATTCAAGGAATACTCCCCCCACTACAGCCCGATGGGAACGAGCTTCTGGGTGGACAGCGCCTTGCGGTCGTTCAAGGAAGTGCTCAAGCTGCTTGGGAAATTGTCCGAGTTGAAGATATCCGTACTTCGTCTCGCCAACGAAGTCAAGAAAACGATCAGGAAGGTCAACGCCCTCGAGAAAATCGCCATTCCCGATTTGAAAGAGACGGTGCATTACATACAGAGCCGGCTCGAAGAGAACGAACGGGACATGTTCGTTCTTATGAAGATGGTCAAGGCGAATCTCGAGACCAAAAGGCATCATAAAAGGGAGACGGATCGTGAGTAGCCCCATTAAAAAAATCATGGTGTATATTGACGGAACCGAACAGTCGATTACCGCGGCTCAGTATGCCATCTGCCTGGCGTCGTTCTCCGGAGCGGAGCTTATTGCCTGCTACGTCATCAACACGCGGGCGATGGAAGATCTTCTGAGAGCGAGGATCTTTCTCAAGGACGAGCAGGTGGAATACGAACACGACATGGAAGCCGACGCCGAGCGATATCTCAACTACGTTAACGAACTGGCGGTTAAGAAAGGCGTATCGATTACACGAAAATGCAGTAAAGGGACGGTTCATAAAGAAATTGTCGATGCCATCGCCGACGAGGGCATCGATCTTCTGGTGATCGGCGAGCTGGCCCGGATCAGGAGCCGGCGGGATGAATTTTATGACGAGAGCGAGCGGGCGATGCGCGCCGCCGGCTGCTCCGTCCTCATCGTCAAGGACGAAGACAGAGTCTGGGAGATATATGAATCCCTTGGTTAAGACAGAGAATAGGAAACAGAGAAAGGCAGAAATTGGAAATCGAAAGTCCAGGAGACGTAAGTTATGGCGCTGATTGACATGATTGTAGAGAAGGTAATCAAGACCCCTCTGGTCTCGAAAGATAAGCCGGATGTGTTGCGGGAGCTTGTGCAGATACTCAAGGACGCGGGTGAAATCGATGAATTTGATAAGGCCTTGACGGCCGTTCAGAAACGCGAGGAACAAGGAAGCACCGGGCTGGAAAAAGGCATCGCTGTGCCCCATGCCAAGACGGACGCGGTCTCCCGTCTGAAACTTGCCATCGGTATCGCCCCTGGGGGCATTGATTTTGACGCCATGGACAAACAACCCTCCAAGCTGTTTTTCCTTTTACTGGCCCCGCCCGGCCAGGCCGGACCGCACGTCGAAGCGCTCTCGGAAATCGCCAAACTGGCTAATTCCACCTCTTTTTGCAAGGCCCTGATCAACGCGGACAATGCCAGGGAAGTCGTTGACTTGATGAAAGGAGAATAAGGAGAATCCGGACTTCTATGCATTGACTATCATCGTACGTCGTAAAAGCGTCCGGAAGACCAAGGTCCAACACGTTGTCCCCGTTATTAAACGGGATCTGATATGGACCGTTCTTCTCGTTATTGTCTAACAGAGAACTCCGGTTCAGGAGGGTTGAGCAGCATTCTTTATTCACGCAATCAAGGGGATCCCAATTGGCAGGACCCCCTTGATTCAAGTTCAGATATCCTTATTCATATCCGACGTGCTACCGCCAATTTGCAGCCATTGAGTCGCAACGCATGTCAAATCCCCAAAACCTATTGCAGCGGGATCGCTGCAATGAAGATCTGGTTGACGGAAACACCGTCTCCTCGGTTGAGGCTCCGATTGAAGGTGATCCACTGGCCGTTGGGCGCAACACAAAGGGCATCGGGTGCACGGCCGGGATACAGCGCCGGGTCCGTGATTTGCTCCGATTCCCCAAACTGCGGATCGCCCTCGATCACATTCGTACGCCAAATCGAGTTGCCCGAAACGCAGTAGATATAGTCACCCGACGGATCCCACCAGGGCTTCGTCGCGCCGCCGGACAGCGAGGTGGCCTGCACCGGATCCCCGCCGAGCGGGGAGATCAAGTGAATCTGGCCGCCCCGTGTGAATGCAATCCGGGAGCCATCCAGGCTGCAACGAACAATCCCGCCGCAGTCCGAATCACTCCACGTCAACCTGCGCTGCACCGTACCCAACGGCGGCATCGGAAAGCTCGTCGCCGTTCCCTCAAGCGGTCCATCCGGGCCGGGGACCGTAATATCCTCGGGGATATCAACAATATACACCTCATTGCGAACCGCGCCCGTGCTGGTCACTGTTTTTCCGATAAAGGCCCGCGCGCGTTGCCAGGTTCCATCTTCTTTTTCATAGCCGTTCTCGCCCACCCAGGCATCGTCGGAAGCCTGGAAGATGTCATCGCTTCCCCGATCAATCTCGGCTTGAGGTTTGACTTTCACCACCAGCACGGTGAAACCGATGCCGTTCTGATTTCCGAGAGCGTCATCCACAACAACCGGTGTATCCAGTTTGGTCACGCCGACCGTTCTGAGGTCCTTGCCCTGGCCCGCCATAATCTGGTCGTTGTAAGTAAAGCCGATCCATTGGCCGTCTCCGCTGGGCTCATGGCGATGCGTTCCACCTCGAAGCGCGCCGGGCGTAAAGGGTTCGGTCACATCTCGGGCGTCGGAGATCACGTAATCCGAACTGCCCGCGGCGCCGTCGGTTGGGCTGACCATGGCGCCGAACCGGGCCGTTTTGCCATACTGGACATCGTCGATGCCACGAATGGCAATCACTGTGTCTCCTGTGGGGAAATAGCTCACCGCCGCGGTGCCAGGGCCAAAGCCGTTGGTGGGATTGGGATTGGGCGCCGTGTAGATGGTGACGATCTCCCCCGTTTGGATATTGACTTTTTCGAGCGTCAACGTGTTTCCAATTCCGCCTGAAGACGCCCGGGTATCATAGGCAATCCAACGGCAGTCGGGAGACCAGTTCAGGTTGTTGTCCAGTTGGTGATTCCTGTCGCCGTCAAAAGTCACTTGCGT
>JAFGTG010000570.1 GCA_016934255.1 Sedimentisphaerales bacterium | reverse complement strand
GGCCCGACGGGGCTTCACCGCAGGCTGACCGACAATACCGAATATCGCATGCTCTTCGCCGACCACATCCATCGGCACTTTTTCAACGATGGCGTTCTCACGCCCGAAGGCGCCACAGATTTGTACCAAATTCGACTCGATGATGTAGACCGTGCGGTCGTCGGCGAGTCAGCTCGTTGGGGTGACAATCATCGTTCCACACCCTATACGCGTAACGCCGAGTGGATTACCGAGCGCGACTGGCTCCTTTCCGAATACTTCCAGCAGCGAACGGATATTGTTTTGAACCAATTCAAATCACGCGGCTGGTATCCGGATGTTGAGGCGCCGACGTTTTATATTAACGGCGCGTATAAACATGGCGGTTTGATTTCGACGCATGACACGCTCTACATGGAGGCTTCGGAGGGGACGATTTGGTACACGCTCGATGGCACCGATCCACGCCAGGTCGCTACGTCATCGGGCGACGATACCAGCACGACATTGGTCGCGGAAAATGCCGACAAGCGGGTGCTTGTTCCAACCAGCAATATTGGGACAAGCTGGAAATCAGGAAACTATTACAACGACTCATCCTGGATAGAATGCACCAGTTCGCCCGGCGGCGTCGGGTACGAACATAGCTCCGGCTATCAGGATTACCTCAGTCTCGATCTCGAAGAATTGATGTATGGCCGGACGGCGTCTTGTTATATTCGCGTTCCGTTTACGTTTGACGGCAACCCCGATGATTTCAATTTCATGACGTTAAACGTCAGATACGACGACGGTTTTGTCGCCTATCTTAACGGTACTGAAGTCGCCAGCCGAAATTTCAATGGCACGCCGACCTGGAATTCTCGCGCCAGCACGACCCACTCAGATTCTTTAGCCGTGGATTTCGAGGTCATCAACATTTCCGACTTCCTCAGCCTTTTGCAGAGGGGAAATAATCTATTAGCTATCCAGGGCATGAATTCCTCCACGACGAGTTCCGATCTTCTCATTTCTGCAAAACTTATCGCCGGACGAGGGGCCGCCGGTGACAGTGGGATTTCATCCAGTGCGATCCGATATACAAGTCCTATCGCTCTCGATCACAGCGCCGCAGTGAAAGCAAGAGTCCTAAGCGGCAATACCTGGAGCGCTCTTAATGAAACCATTTTCGCCGTCGGTGCCGTCGCGGAGAATTTCCGCATCACCGAGATCATGTATCATCCTCAGGCCTTGACCGATGCCGGCGAGCCGAACGAAGAATTCATCGAACTCACCAACATCGGAACAGAAACGATCAACTTAAACCTTGTGCGGTTCACAAACGGCATCGACTTTACCTTCCCAAGCCTCGATCTGGCCCCCGGCGAATATATCGTTGTCGTTCAAGATCGCGAAATCTTCGAAGCCCGATACGGCACAGAAATCCCCATCGCCGGCCAGTACACTGGAAGGCTCAACAATGCCGGCGAAAGAATCGTGCTGGAAGACGCCCTCGGCCAAACGATTCTGGACTTCGACTTTATCGACGCATGGCGTTCCCTAACGGATGGCGAAGGATTCTCTTTAACGATTATTGATCCGGCCAATCCCGATCTCAACAGTTGGAACGAAAAAGAGTCCTGGCGAGCCAGTGCCTACATTGGCGGCTCACCGGGATTGGATGATAGCGGTCTGCTCCCCAATCCAGGTGATGTGGTCATTAATGAGCTGCTGGCCAATTCCTCCAGCGGTGAGCCTGACTGGATCGAACTATACAACACAACGGGAACTGCGATTGACCTTGGCGGCTGGTTCCTCAGCGACAACAATGCAAACCTTTTCAAATATGAGATCGCATCGGGCACAATCATTGCCCCGAACGGATACCTGGTATTCTTTGAAGACGTTCATTTCGGCAATACGAACGATGCCGGTTGCCACGAGCCTTTCGCTTTGAGTAATAACGGCGAACGCGTCATCCTGAGCTCAACGGAGAACGATATTCTGACAGGCTATCGCGAGGTCGAAGATTTCGGCGCTTCGGCGACAGACGTTTCCTTCGGCCGTTACGTTAAGTCCAGCACGGGCAACACGAACTTCGTCGCAATGGAATCTCCAACACCCGGCTCCGAAAACGCTTATCCACTCGTCGGCTCGATTGTCATCAGCGAGATTATGTACAATCCCGACTGGCCAGCCGGCGGCGCTTACACGAACGATCAATACGAATACATCGAGCTTCACAACATCAGCGCCGAGCCGGTGACATTGTATGACGCCGACAAGGATGTCTCGTGGGCGTTCACCGACGGCATCGACTTTATCTTCCCTGTCGATGCTCCCGTCACCATCCCCGCCGGGAGCTGCGTGCTCGTCGTCAAGTATCCGGAAGCGTTCATGTGGCGATATCCGGATGTCCCCATAGAAAAGATTTTCGGTCCGTATGAGGGCAGCCTGAGCAACGCCGGCGAAAGTCTCGAATTGAGTATGCCGGGTGACGATTCTTACATTCGTATCGACCGGGTGAATTACAGTGACGGATCCCATCCCGAGGATTGTCCCGGCTCCGTGGATCTATGGCCGACTGAACCGGACGGCGCCGGACTATCGCTGAGGAGACGCATCCTCACCGACTACGGAAACGATCCGGAGAACTGGATCGCCGATGTTCCCTCTCCGGGCTCGTAAGCATTGGCCCGCGTCACTTGACTCTATAGGCCTTCATATGTTAAAATAGCTTAAGGATTGTTTTATTCTACTATTGGAGATTTAGGGTGTTCCCATCAAGATTCAAAAGACAGGTGACACATCAAAGACCTCGTTTCTCCGCCCTCTATCTTCTGGCCTCTGTTTTCATCCTTTTAACATCTGTCTGCAAGGCTGACATTGTCATCAATGAGATTCACTACGATCCGGACGTGAAAACCGAAGCCGTCGAGTTTATCGAGCTTTATAATACGGAAATGACTCCTATCGACCTGTCCGGCTGGTACTTCAGTAATGGCCTTTCGTATGAATTTCCGGCCGGCTCGACAATATCCCCCAGAGGTTATATCATTGTGGCATATAGCCCTGCCCAGGTTCTAACAAAATGGGGTGGTAACAGAGACGGTGTCCCTTCCAACCT
>JAFGTG010000569.1 GCA_016934255.1 Sedimentisphaerales bacterium | reverse complement strand
GATTTTATCCATCAATCTATCGTGGCTCATTGGGGTAGTAAAAAATATCCATCGTTAATCTGTTAAAAACTGTGAATGGTTACAAAAGTTTCGAACTCAATTTTTATTCATCTACGCCCCCGGTATCAATCTGTTCGGCCCTCCCGGCTATCTCTTTAATCATTTTACCGAAGATAACCACGTGAAAAGGATACAACAGATACCAGTAAAGCAATCCTATCAATCCTTTCGGGGCGAAAAAAACCGTTTGCCTTAGTCGAGTTCGCCTCTCTTCAGCCGGGATGGCCTCGAACTGCACCCATCCTTCGCCGGGTAATTTCATATCCACTTTCAGCCGGATCATCCGGTCGGGGCGAATCTCAACCACTCTGAAGTAATCCAGCGTATCTCCGACCCGGATCGCGTTCGGGTCGGGCCGGCCTTTACGCATGCCAACGCCTCCGAGGATTCGATCTATAAAGGCTCGAATCCGCCACGCCCAATGGCAAGGCCAATTGTTCGGTCCGCCCAATTCAGTAAAAGACCTGTACACAGAAGCGGCCCGCGACCGAACGAGACATTGTTTGATTTCGACGATCATACCATTGTGAATCGTTTTGAAGGTTGTCGGATGTTCTCCAATATCGACCGGCGCTGATTGAGAAACGAAATTCTGAAACGCATCGGGATGCAATTGTGATAATGCCCGACGGACCGCGCTGTTGTAATCGACCGGTTTGATCTGGGGGAAAAGCCCGGATGCCTTGTTGTCTCGGACAATCACTTCGCTTCGTAAACCTTCGATCAGTGGACGGGCAAAAGCGGCCGGCACGGGGGTCACCCAATGAACCCAATACGAGGACAGAAGCGGCGTTAAGACCGGCACGTGGAGTAACCGGCGGTGAAGACCGCGAACGCAAGCATAATCCTTCATCATCTCACCGTACGTCAACACGTCCGTCCCACCGATTTCGATGACTTGGCCGGCGCTTTGAGCCACGCGTAGAGACGCTACGAGGTATTCGACGACATCGTCGATCCCAATCGGCTGAACGCGGGTTCGGACCCATCGGGGGCAAATCATGATCGGCACGCGCTCGGTCAAATAACGTATCATCTCGAACGAGACGCTGCCGGACCCGACGATAATCGCGGCCCGAAACTCCGTCACGCAGACGCCGGAGCGTCGCAAGGCATCACCGGTATCCTGTCGGGATTTCAAATGCTCGGAGAGAGCTGAATCCGGATCGCCCAGCCCCCCGAGATAAATCACCCGTTCGACGCCCGCTGTCTTTGCCGCCTCGCCGAAATTTTGTCCAGCGTGGATATCCCGCTCTGCGAAGTCGGAGCCGCGAGTAATACTATGAATGAGATAATACGCCACATCGACGCCCGACAGGGCCGGAGCCAGCGTGAGCGGTTTGAACACGTCCCCCTTACAAACCTCCACGTCCGATCCCCAGGGAGCCGCTTTCACTTTTTCAATGTCTCTGGCCAGAACGCGAATCCGGTAGCCTTCCTTTAACAGTCGAGGAATCAAATGCCCACCGACATACCCCGTCGCTCCGGCTACAAGGATCAATCCTGCTCCGTTCATATCACTGTAGATTTAACGCCTGAGCCAAGTCCCTGATTTTGGATTGAGAAAGCATATTTTCCGCAAGGGTTCGAGCCTCACTCAAATCCATACTCGATAACGCCTTTTGCACGCGCGGCAGATAGCCCGGGGCCATACTCAAGACCCGGACCCCGATCCCAATGAGGAAAGGTAAATACGGCTCGCGGCACGCCATATCGCCGCAGATGGAGATTTCCCGCCCGGCCTGATTGGCCGAGGTGACGATCTTTTTTAACGCGCGAAGCACCGCAGGATGGTGCGGCAGATACGAGCCGGCCACGTTCTCGTTCGTCCGGTCCACGCCGAGCATGAACTGGATGAAATCGTTCGTGCCGATCGAAAAGAATTCCACTTCCTTAGCAAAATCGTCAATGAGATCTACCACGCACGGAAGCTCGACCATCATCCCGAGTTTGGGTTGGCGATTGTATTCGACGCCGCGTTTGTCCAACGCGTCCTTGCATTCGTACACGACGTCCCGCGCCTCGAAAAATTCATCGAGGGATGAAATCATTGGAAACATAATCCGCAAATCCGTTCCCGCCCCGGCGCGCAGCATCGCGCGAATCTGCTCGGCGAACACCGTTTTATTCTGAAGCGAGAATCGAATCGAACGCAAACCCAGCGCCGGATTCTGCTCTTTGACGTCCTGGTAATAGGACAAGGCCTTGTCCCCGCCCACGTCGAGCGTTCGGAACGTGACCGGCTTGCCCTGCATCAGCTCAACGAGCTTGTTATAGATCATGAACTGCTCCGCCTCGGTCGGCAGGTTTCTTCGAACCATAAACGGAAATTCTGTCCGGTACAATCCGACGCCTTCGCATTGCAACTCGCACGCGACTTTCAGATCGGCCAGCAAATTGATATTGGCCATGAGACGCACCCTCGTGCCGTCCCGCGTGAACGTCTCCGGCTGCATCACATGCTCCTGCTCGGCCAGCGCGAGTTTGGCTTTCTGTTGTGATTCGTAACGTTCCAGCACCTCATCGGACGGATCGACATAGACGTTGCCGATCTCGGCATCGACCAAAACGGGGGTATGGTCCGCGAGATCGAGAAGCTCATACGTATGGGTCACGACCATCGGGATGCGCAGTGACCGGGCGAGGATGGACAAATGCGACGTCACGGTCCCCCCGACCAGGACGATCCCGGCCGCCTCTTCCGACGAGAGGATGAGCAAATCGGACGGGAAAAGGTCTCTGGCCAAAACAACGTGGCCCTTGAATCCGTCGAGCTCTTCCGTCTCGCTTAAAAGATTGCCCATCAGCCGAACCATCAGGTCCTCGATATCCTGCGCCTTTTCCTGCATGTACGCGCTGGTGCTGCCGGCGAAACTGTCCATATACTCCCTGGTGATTCGCATGACGGCGACCGGCGGATTGACGCCGCTCTCAATCAGCTTCGTCACTCCGTTGATAAAATGGTTGTCCTTCAGAATCACCAGGTGGGCGGCAAAGATCAGCGAGGCCGCGTCGGACAGTTTTTGCCCGACCCGCTCCTGCAATTCCTCTAACTGAGCGGCCGTCTTGGCGATGGCCCGATGAAAATCCTCCAGTGTAAATGGCTCGTCGAAGTCTCTGTGCATCAGCGCCGCAAGATTCTTTTTTTTGTCCGCAATGATGGCGGGACCATACGCAAAACCTTCCGATGCGACCTGCCCCTTCACGAACGCAAGCCCTTCCGGCAAAACCGTCTTCGCCTCCGGCTCATACGGCTCGTGCATCGCCATCAGAAAGCGGGCGTTCTCGATGATATTGGCGAGCTGCGACGCCGCCGCTTCGAGGGCGGTAATGTCGGAATCGTCGAAGCAACGGTCGTCTTTTCGTTGAAGCACCAAGACGCCGATCCGCGAGATACCCCGCGCGATCGGCACGGCCAGAAACGATTGATAGTTTTCCTCGAAGATACCGGGGAAGAATTTGAAATTCGGACTTTGAGCGGCGTCCTCCTCACACACGGGCCGCAGTTCCTTCAACGCAAGACCGGTCAACCCCTGGCCCAGTTTCATCCGGACTTTCCCGACGGATTCCGGATTCAAGCCCCTGGTCGCGCTCAGGATCAGCTCGTGATGTTCGCTGTTATAGAGATACACCGAGCAGACGTCCGACTGCGTATGCGAGGCGACCATCTCCACGGTCTTGTCCAGGAGCGTTTGAATGCTGGCGCTTTCCCGGAAAAGACTGTTCAACTCACTGATATCATACAAAAGTTGCTTATTATTCATTCACATATCCTACTTTTGTCATAGCAAGGCGAATACCGTCACAACGACCGAACGCGCGGCGGCCTTCATCTTAATGAAACGACAGGTAGATTTCTATCTTTATCCACCCTTTTGCGTCCCGGTTATTGATACGGAACAAGAATATCATGTGTTCTGCTGCGATGCCGTGCGGTTCCCGTGCGAAGGAAATAATTGTTTCCATACTTTGACCGTCGGCCCGGGCGGTGATATAATCGTTTGAATAAAATCGTCATCCCAATGTTAGGGATCTATGAAGAGAATTTGGACCGAACGACAACGCATTCTTCGCTATTTGAAGCTGACGCCGGCGACGGAAACGCTGATTTTAGCCGCCGTGATCGGTATTCTGGGGGGATTCGGCGCGTTGCTGTTCAAAAGGCTGATCTTCACGCTTCAGGAACTCTTCTGGGCGACGCCGGACATGGCGCCGGATTCGCTCCTGAGCGTCGCCTGGTACCGCCGGCTTCTGATGCCCGCGCTGGGCGGCCTTATCGTCGGTCCGATGATCTATTTCTTTGCACGCGAAGCCCGCGGGCACGGCGTGCCCGAAGTAATGATCGCGGTCATCACACGCAACAGTGTCATCCGCCCCGTCGTCGTCCTCGTCAAAAGTCTCGCCTCGGCGTTCAGCATCAGCACGGGCGGCTCGGTGGGCCGTGAAGGTCCCATCGTGCAAATCGGCGCCGCCATCGCCTCTACCTTCGGGCAGCTATTACACGTTCGCCCCGCCCGGCTCAAAACCCTCGTCGGCTGCGGCGTCTCTGCCGGCATCGCCGCGACGTTCAACGCCCCGATAGCGGGAACGTTATTCTCGCTGGAACTGATCGTCTCCGATTTCGGGCTGACGTCCTTTACGCCGATCCTGGTCTCGGCGGTCGCCGCCACGGCCATCAGCCGGCACTTCCGTGGCAACATCACCGAGTTCGCCCTGCCCCAGTTTGTCATGGTTTCACTCTGGGAATTCGGCCTCTATTTGATCCTCGGATTGATCGCCGGAGGCGTCGGCTTCTTTTTCTCGCAGAGCCTCTATCGCGCCGACGATCTGTTCGAGAAGACAAGAATCCCGCAGTGGATACGCCCGGTGTTCGGCGGCCTGATTGTCGGGGTCACCGCCCTGGTCTATCCGCATATTATGGGCGTGGGTTATGACACCATCCGCGTGCTCTTCGACGGCCAGCTTACGCTCAAGGTCATGCTGCTTTTGGTGGTATTGAAAATCCTCGCGACGTCCATAACCATCGGCTCCGGCGGCTCCGGCGGCATCTTCGCCCCATCGTTGTTCATCGGCGCCATGCTCGGCGGCGCTTTTGGCACGATTGTCAACCGAGTGTTCCCCGACACCACGGCCTCGGTGGGCGCTTATGCCCTGGTCGGCATGGCCGCCGTTAACGGGGCGTGCACCCTGGCGCCGCTATCGGCCATTATCATCCTTTTCGAGCTGACGAATGAGTACGGGATCATCCTACCGCTGATGTTCACGGTGGTGATGGCCACATTCGTCTCCAGAAAACTCAGCCCGGAATCCATCTATACCGAGAAGCTCCGCCGTCGCGGCATTCGGGCCCACCACGGCGAGGACCTTAATATCCTCCGCGCCATCGCCGTCAAAGACGCGCTTCGCCATGATGAAGCCTCGATCCGCGAAACGGCCCCGTTCGACACCCTGGTCCGGCTGGCGCTGGAGACCCGTCGCAACGTCATCTTCACACTCGATGAAGACAATCAATTCACGGGCGCGATTTCCCTTC
>JAFGTG010000568.1 GCA_016934255.1 Sedimentisphaerales bacterium | reverse complement strand
ATCCTTCCGATGAACGACTCAACCGCTTGTTAGATCAGCATATCAAGCAGATCGTTCCTGAGTAAGGCAAGTCGGCGCAAAAAAAGGGAACCAGAATATCAGGAAAAAGCTCTCTGTACTTCCTGATATCCTGATTCCCTGTTAACCTGCTAACCTCCTTTACGCTACACCTTGTCCGGCGTCGGGCACACGAAGGGTTTGCGGTATTCGCGGTTCAGCACCTCGTTAGCCGCGGTGCTGTTTGTGAAGACCTCTTTCTCAGGATCGAACTTCAGGAGCGGTCCCATCGACATCGGGTACTTGTCTAGATCGACGCCGTTATCCACGAAATGCCGCACGGTCCGATTCAATGTCACGATGTTGTTGTCCAGGCTCTTGACCTTTTCCAGCACGGCCTTGGCTTCCTTGATGGAGACTTTGTTCTCCTCGCCGAGATAGTAGCTGATGTTAGCCAGGTGCGCCAGTGACGCCGATAGATGGCCCTGAAAGGCGTCGGAATTCAAATCCTGGCTTTTTCGGCTGCGAACGGCCTGGATGAAGTTGTCGTAGTGGTCTCCGCCGCCTTTGAACTCTTTGACCAGCTTGCCCTTAAGATCGTACACGAGACAATGCGTGTAGGATACGTGGACCAGAGTGCCTTCGGTCCCGTAGAAGATCGCGCCGATCCTGTTGCCCTTGGCGCTGTCGAACAGGGTGTTGATCTCGATATCCGCCGAGTTATCGACCGAAAGGCCCCGCGTCTCGAAGACCATACAATTGTCGCCGTAATCGTAGATAGCCACTTCGGTGTTAGGCGTGTCGCCGGCATCGATATAGTTGGGATCGTTACGTTCGGCCTGATAACCTAAACGGCCGCCATAGGCGATGACGCTGTTGGGATGGCGGTTGATGCCCAGTCCCCAGCGTGCGATGTCTGTTTGGTGAGGGCCCTGGTTGCCCGAATCTCCGTTGCCGTAGAGGCGTTGCCAATGCCAGTCGTAATGGAACCGCTCGCGCGTGAGTTTCGGGGTGGTGTACGGCGCCGGGCCGCTCCACAGGTTGAAATCAACCTCGTCGGGGATCGGATAATTACCGAGGGGGCCGATCGATTTCCGGCGCTTGTAACACAAACCCCGGGCGAAATTGACCTCGCCGATACCGCCTTCGGCAATGAATTTCATGGCGTTAATAATAGCGGGATTCGAGCGGCACTGCGTACCGACCTGGCACATCCTTCCGTACTTCTTCGCGGCGGCTACGAGCGCGGCGCCTTCCGGAATATCGTGGCTGATCGGTTTTTCAATGTACACATCTTTGCCCGCCTGCATCGCCCAGACGCCGCACAGGGCGTGCCAGTGATTGGGTGTCGCCGTCGAGATGAAATCGACGGACTTGTCGTCGAACACGTCGCGCATGTCCTTGACCCATTTGGGCCGGTAGCCCGCGCGTTTCTCGACCCCGCTGCAGCAATTCTGTCCCACTTTCTCGTCCACATCAACGATGTAAGCGATTGCACAATCCTTCCGGCCGGAGAAGGCTCCGATATGACTGCCCCCACGACCTCGGCAGCCGATCACGGCGCAAAGCAGCTTTTCGTTCGGACTTTTCGATTGGGCTTTCGTTATGCTGCCGATCATCGGAGCGGCGGATATCGCCGCTGCGGCGCGCATCGAATCATGAAGAAACTGACGGCGAGTTTGTTGTCCCATGGTAACCACTCCTAAAAATGTATTGACGCTTGATTGATTATTCAACTGTAAAGATACCATGTTGATTCGTTATTGGCAAGGTGAATGTCGGAGAGAACATAAGGGGATCAGGATATCAGAGGATCAGGATGTAGGATATCAGGCAAGCAGGATATCAGGATGTATCGACAGCTCCGGGATCAATCTGATATCCTGATTTCCAGACCGTCCACGAAGACTTTCCCTGTGCCTTTGACGAAACCAACGATCAGCGTTACTATCGAGCCCACCACACCGGCAAAGCTCGTCCAACCGGCTCCGAGGTCGGCTTCCCGATCCGACGTTTCACCCAGTTTCGAAGATCGGCCCGAGTATGATCGCCAGAAGGACGGCTCCGCCGATATGTCCGCTAGTGCCGGGCATGGCCGGGAGTTGGAAATTGACCGTCTGGACAACGAAGACGGAGGCCCCAAAATGCCCATCAACGCCAGCTTGTCCGCGGTGATGACTTGGCGGACCTTCCGACAGATGAGGCGCAAACCTTTCGCGGCTATCGCCAACGTTCCCGTAGCGACCGGAACCGACAATAATTCATTCGCCGTGTGCATAACATGAACCCCTAACGTCGAGGGACGAGGATCGTCAATCACTTTGCGCATAAGAGTAGCAAAATAGTGCTACGATGTCAAGAGAATGCTTGAAAATGGTCGTTGGCATCCTGACAGGGTTTTTATATCGGAAATAGCTTGACGTGGGTTTTTGAGTTGATACAATTTTCAAATTGAGAGACTTGACGTGCCTTTTGCGGTATCGTAGGTGTCAAAACACAAAGATGGCTTTGTTATCGAAAAAACGAAAGAAATTGCATCAGACGATGGCGTTGGCGATCTTCGCTGTCTATCTATTCATCACCGCCTCAGTCGACCTATTCCACACTGATGAAGAGTATATGTTTGGCGATCCGCATGCGGACGCGGCCAACACGATATATTCTAACAATCCATGTCCGGCATGTACGTTTTTAGCCGGTCACCATTCCACGGGAGCCCATTACGCTCCGGCGTTGCTTAATGCCGAGCTTCTTTTCGCTTTACAATTATTGCCCCCTTTAAACGTTGTGCGCTGCCATGAGTGGGCGCATTCCATCACCTCCAGAGCACCGCCCTCGACCCTCCTCTCTTAAGTTGGGAGACGGAGTGTCCATACTCTGCTCCTTTTTGCAATCCCAATTTTTCCAGGACGCTGGTTTTATTCCAGGCGCCGGGAAAACCGTAATCCGAAGGTCATGAAAGACGATGGCCGACAAGTTGTACTCAGAGAGGAATTGAAATATGCAGGTAAGAAAAATTGTCTGCGTGCTTTTCCTTTTCGCTGCTGTGGGGATATCGAATGTGGCTTTGGCTGAGGATCGGCAGGCGAAAGATACTGAGCTTGCGGAACTCAAGCAACAGCTTATCGAGCTCCAGCAACAGATGCAGGAAATGAAAGGAAAGCACGAAAGTGAAATCAATGCATTGAAAAAAAGAATTAACGAGCTCAGTGAGCAGTCCGGCGTTTCTGAAGAAGCCGAAGCAGAAGATGAATTGGCGGCCCTCCGCGCGCTGGCCCAAAGTGAAGCCGGGGAGAAAAAAGAGCAGAAAGCGCCTGAAGAAACCGTGTATAAGTTCGGCGGGCTGAGTTTGCAACAGCTTAATCCGGAGATTAGCGTTTCCGGAGATTTTATTGCTTTTTACCGACATCAGCCGGAAACACGGGAACGGACGGATGCGGAGATTCGAGGTGTCGAGTTGAATTTTCAGTCCTATCTCGATCCCTTTTCGAGGTTAAAGGCGACCACGCATATTAGCGACGAAGGCGTTGATGTGGAGGAGGCTTATTTCACGCGCTTTAACGTTTTAGGAAATGCAACTCTCGATCTGGGGCGATTCCGCCAGCCGTTCGGTGTCGTCAACCGTTGGCATGAAGACGCTCTGGATCAGGTCCAATATCCTCTGGCCTTGCAGAGAATCTTCGGCGACGAAGGTCTGAACCAGACCGGGGCGTCCCTCGAATGGACGTTGCCGCAATGGGGCCAGGCGTTTCAGGGATTGGCGCTTCAGGTCACCAATACCGAGAACGAGCGATTGTTCAATGAAGATGCCCTGGGCAGTCCGTCCATGCTGTTCCATTACAAGAATTACCGAGACCTTTCCAGAGACGTTTATCTGGAATTCGGATTGAGCGGGCTGTTCGGCTGGAATGACGAATGGGCCGTCCAATTGGATGCGACTCCCCCATTGGAAACGGTCCATGACAGCATGGGCACACGTGTCTATGGAGCAGATGTCTCATTCCTCTGGGAGCCGGCGGAACGCGCGCTCTATCGCAATATCGAATGGCGCAGCGAGATCTTCTGGCTCGACCGCGACATCCTGGCCCCGGATAACTCCGGCATTGACAACCTCAACGCCTGGGGATTCTATAGCTACATCCAGTCGAAAGTGGCCCGGGACATGGAAATCGGCATGAGATACGACTACTATGAGCCGGACAGCAAGAACTATGCCGCGACGGCGGGGGCGACGCTGATGCCGCTGGCCTATACGGCGGATGACGCCTATCGCTGGCAGTTATGCCCGTACCTGACGTGGTGGCAGAGCGAATGGGTCAAATTCCGCGTGGAATATGACTATGCCGACGGGCGAGGCATGGAAAGGCCCGAGCATCTTGTTTTATTCCAGGCCCTTTTTGCCGCCGGTCCGCACAAACATGAGCGTTATTAAAACAAAAATTCGGAGGCTATACTATGTTTAGACGAACATTTCTTACCTTAACAGTCGGCGCGTTTTTAGCGTCGTCATTATGTCTATACAATGCTGATGCGCGGGAGCGAGCGCGACAACGCATACGGAAAAGAGGACGCCTGCACGTCGTGACAACGTTGCCCGACTATGCGGTGCTGGTCAGGACGATTGGCGGCGAGCGGGTCGAGGCCGAGTCCATCGTTCACAGCGTTCAGGACCCTCACCATATTCGACCCAAACCATCTTTCGTGCAAATGGTCATGAAGGCGGATGTGCTCATCGCGACCGGTCTCGACCTCGAGATGTGGCTGCCCACGGTAGTCAACCGGTCCGGCAACAGTCGCGTTCGCAGCGGGGAAATCGGCTATGTGGCCGTCTCCCAGGGCATCGATTTGGTTGAGAAGCCGAAAGTGATTTCACAAATCGAGGGGGACGTTCATGTCTTCGGCAATCCTCATATTACCACCAGTCCGATCAATACCAAGCAGGTGGCGTGGAACATTGCGACCGGATTAATCAAGAACGATCCGGAAGGCAAGGCGTATTACGAAGCCAATCTGAAAAAACTCCAGGATGAATTGGACAACCGTTTATTCGGGGAAGAATTGGTCAAAATACTCGGTGGCGATACGCTGTGTAGATTAGCGGTACAGGGGAAGCTGGTCGATTTTTTAAATGAGAACAAGCTTCAGGGAAAACCGCTGATTGATAAGCTCGGCGGGTGGATGGGCAAGATGTTGCCTCTGCGCGGCACACCGGTCGTCGTTTATCACAAGAACTGGAGTTATTTTTTGCAACTCTTCGGATTGGAGGAAGCGGCCACGATTGAGTCCAAGCCGGGTATTCCCCCTTCTCCCAGAAGTGTGACCAATCTGGTCAAGATGATGCAGGATGATAAGATCAGCATCATCCTTGCGGCGAATTACTTCGACGAGCATAAGGTCAAAACCGTGGCCGATAGAACGGGTGCGAAGGCGGTGATTGTTCCTTTGTTCGTCGGCGGTGCTCCGGGGATGGATACCTACTTTCAACTCTTTGATTACTGGGTAAACGGTTTGGTCGAAGCCGCAAAGGAAACCGGCGTCGTGAGTAACTGAAACTCGCGCATATGAAATGATTTGTGAAAACAGAATTTGTCATTCCCGCGAAAGCGGGAATCCAGTTCTCTCGTTCTGGACCCCTGCTTTCGCAGGGGTGACACGGTCAATCTTTGTTTTCAGCAAAAGATACTATTTTAGTTTGACCTAATAAAGGAAGACAATAATGTCAGAAGCGGTAAGACTTTTCTCGTTACAGATTGTGCTCATCGCGGTGGTCCTGATTTTGCATACGTATCTCGGGCTTCACATCATACGCAGAACGCTCATCTTCTCTGATTTGGTGCTGGACCAATTAGCGGCTTTCGGGGCTTTGCTCGGCGTTGGAATCTACGCCAAGTATGCCTTTTCGGAGTCGGAAACGGTTGCGAACATTGCGGCTTATTTCAAGTATGCCTCGGTCGGTTCCTACGTCCTGGCGATGGCGGCGGTGCTGTTTGGTTCGCTCTTGCTGGCCGTGATTAATCCCAAAAGCAAGGCCATACCGCGCGAAGCCGTTATCGGCATTCTCTACGCGATGGCATTGGTGATTTCACTTCTGTTGACGGACAAGCTCCCCGATGCCGAAGCCTATGTGACGACGACACTGGCCGGCTCGCTTTTGTGGGTCAATTGGACGCTGGTGGGCGTCACGGCTTTCGTGTATATCGCCCTGCTGTTGTTCCATTACGCCTTCCGCCACAAATTCATCACCCTGGCGGAGAATCCGCAGAGCCTGGGCAACGAGAAGCTCTGGGACTTTTTGTTCTTCACGACACAGGGCATTATCACGGTGTTGATCGTTCCCATCGCCGGTGTGTTATTGGCGTATGCGTTCCTGATGATTCCCGCCGCGACGGCGGCGCTGTTCACGAAGAAGTGGGGCAAGGCCGTGCTCATCGGATGGTCCACAGGATTCGTGGCGTGCCTTCTGGGTTTGGGTTCTTCTTATACCTATAATCTCCCTTATGGTCCGACGCTCGTACTCTTTCTGGGCCTTTTCTTCGTCGGCGCGATGGTTTTGCGATGCGTCCTTTCCCGATGCAGCGCCGCTTAGAACAAGAGTTTTACAAAATTGAAGGTTAGGCATACTTTTGGAAAGATATGAATCATGTCCCAATTAATTCACATTCTCGGCTTACCGTTTCTCATGTGCCTGATCATCGGGGCCATCCTGGGATACTTCGGTATCCACGTATTGAAGCGGGAGGTCATCTTTATCGATATCGCCGTCGCCCAGGTCGCGGCGGTCGGCTCGATCGCCGCCCATCTGGCTTTCGATGTGGAAGAGGACCATCTGATCTCGTACCTTTTTTCGTTGGGCTGTGTCTTGTTCATTGCGGCGTTCTACGCGGTCGCCCGGAGAAAAGTCGTCCAAATCTCGATAGAAACCGTGATCGGAATCTCGTATGCCATCACCGCCGCCGGTGCGATGTTCCTGATTGGTATTGCGCCGGGCCACGCTCACGCCGAAGAGATGCTCGCGGGCAAGCTCCTGTGGGTGTCGTGGCGACATATACTATTGTGTCTGGTTGTCTTTTCGATAGTAGCCGTTTGCCTCTTGTTCGTGAGAAAGTTCCTATCCGGAATATCGGAGAATTACGATAATGCCATCGCCCAGGGCCAGAACGTTATGTTGTGGGATTTTGTATTTTATGGATTACTGGGCGTTGTGATTACCGTAGCCGTGCGTGTGTCGGGCGTGGTCACCGTTTTTTCGTTTCTCATTATCCCGGCGACGGTATCGGCTTTGTTTTCGGCGCAATGGCGTTCTCGAATGCTCATTGCCCTGGGTACAATCACCGTTGCCTCTTTGGGAGGATTATTATTCGCCTATTACCTCGATTTTTCCATCGGGCCGGCCATTGCCTTATTTCTTGGGGCCGTGCTGGTCGTTGCCGCGTTGTTGCCCCGGCTGGTTAGCTCGAGGTCGTGATGCGCTGGATATCGAAGATGTCGCTTTCGTCCATCGTGCTGCATTCTCGCGAGAGCGTCTCCAGCACCTCCGGCTTTGGGGCGTCGATATGCCGAAGGAATTTTGGTCTGGGCTTGAAAATCAGAATGGGGCCCGTATCGTCTTTTCGTCTAACGCAAACGTGAATGACATCCAGAGAGATCGCTTCCGCCAGGCGGATGTCGAGCCAGCCCATCGCGTTACCGGTGCCGATGATTAAACCGTCGGCCATGCAGGAATACGGCGTTCGGAGAGGAACGTAGCAGATCATATCGATTTCGTGTCGCCCCCAAGACGTATCGAACTCGCGCAGGGCGGCTTTGCCGATTCGCCAGCCCAGAACGTTCCAGGGCCCGACGTGTCCGTGCGTGCGTTTGATTTCGCTCCACCAGTCTTCCGGCTCCCGGCCCTGTTTATAAACGTTCGGATGTGCGGTCGTATTCGGGATCGATTCTTTGTGCGAATGTACCATTTTTTCTCCTAACGCCGTCTTCAGTTACGTTGGCCTCTGACGGTTCTGTACAAAACCGAAACGGCGAACAAGCTCGCGCTGACAATAACAATACAGGCTCCCGTGGGCAGATTGAGATAGTACGAAACCAGGAAACCGATCACGGCGCTGGCCATTCCGAAAAGCGTTGCCACAATAATTACGGATTTGTGTCCCGTACATATTTGGTACGCCCCCGCGGCGGGACACGTAATCAGGCTGAAGATCATCAGTCCGCCGACGAGGGGCAGGTTGACCGCTAAAATCAGGCCGCACAGACCCAGGAAGATGCAGTAAACGAAGCTCTCATGCACGCCCGTCGCTGAAGCGATCGTCCGACTGAACAACAGCACTTTCAATTCTTTGTTAAATAAAGCGGCGAAGACGGCAAAAATCAAACTGGAAACTGTAATCACCACAACACTGCTCCGTTTTACAAACAGCAAGCTACCCCAGAGCAATCCAAGCACCTCGGACCGGCTGCCCTGCGTCAATCCGATCCCTAAAAAAGTCAGACCGAGCATTAAATTGAAATAGATCGCCAGCGCGACATTGGCGTCAATTCTCGATCTGCCGGGTCTGACAATGCCCAGGCTCATCGAGCTCACCGCGGAAAAGAGGACCGGCCCCCAAACCGGATTCACGCCGAGTAACAACGAATATATAACTCCGACCATGGCCGAATGAGAAATGCAGATCCCAATAAAAGGCATTCGCATCCCAACGACATAGACACCCAGCAACCCGGTGCTCGCACCGGCGACGGCTCCCGCTAACATGACAAGGAAAAAGAACGAATCCATAACAGAATGTAACACTTATCCTTTATTAACGGTATATCTTCGATTGGCTAACTTTAAAATATCCATTTGGCACTGATACGCCTTCTCGAGAATTTTGGGTTCGAGAACCTCTTCGGACCTCCCGTCCGCTAGAATATTTCCTTCGTGTAAAAGGATCGCCCTTTTGCAATCCGCGGGTAACAGGCTCGTTTCATGCGAAACCATCATGATCGTTATTTGACTCTCGCGATGCAACTGTCCGATGATTTCCGTAATCTGATATTTCCAGTTGAAATCGAGATTCGAACAAGGTTCGTCGAGCATCAGAATCTCCGGGTCCTGCGCCATTGCCCGCGCGATCAGCGCCTTTTGCTGTTCGCCGCCGGAGAGGCTTCTGAACGTTTGAGATCGGCGGTCCGACAAAGCCAGCCTCTCGATCCAGTGATCGACGATCTCGTAATCCTCTTCATTCAACGGGTACAGTAAGGGCTTGATACTCGTTCGACCCATCGCGACCAGCTCGCGCAAGGTGAAAGGCAAGTCTGCATTATATTCCGCCGCCTGGGGGATATAGCCGATGTGCTTTCGAACGTTCGCCTTGCGCCAGGCGCTCAAGCCCGCCAAATCACGCCCGTCCAGTTCAACCGTTCCCCGCGTGGGCTTAATCAAACCGCAGCAAACTTTTAGCAGGGTGGTTTTGCCCGCCCCGTTGGTTCCGATGATCCCGACGAACTCGCCTCGCTGAATGTGCATATCCTTAACGGCAAGAATACTTCGACCGTTCCAGCAGACTTCAACGTTGGAAAGACTCAGGTCTCCACCCGTCATTGTTTGGCCACCTCAATCGAGTCTCCCGAGTTTGCTCGAATGAGTGCATCCACGTTCGCTCGGAGCAGGGCGGGGTAGCCGCTCGTCTGGCCGCGCATCTCCGGAAAATTGCCGAAGACAACCGCTCTGGCTCCAAGCCGTTCGGCCAGTGCTTTCGCCAGCGCGGTCCCTTCCTGTTGATTGGCGATGACAAATCGTATCGTTTGCCCCTCGGCCTGTTTGATACAACGATCAATGCCGGCGACCGTTTCAGTATCGCTCCCGATGAACGTCGCGACGGTCTCCAGGCCGAGCCAGTTCGCAAAATCGTCCTGGTGATACGAAGCCAGAACCTTCGCCGAAGCGATCCCAGCCTGTTGTATCTTCTCGGAAAGCTCCTGTTTTAAAAGCTTCAGATCGTTCTCAATCACATCCAGTCTTTGTTGATATTGGGCCTTTTTATCGGGATACTCTGACGAAAGAATCTCGCTCACTCTCCGGCATGTCGCGAGATACGTATCCGGAACACACAGTCCTCCAGGCTCTCCGACCAAGGCCGTTTTCAGACCCCTTTCTTTTACGCGAGATAACGTCCCCTCGACTTGCTTTTGAAAATCGAAAAGAAACAAGATTTTGCAATCACAAAGCTGTTTGACTTGCGTCGGTGAAATGTCGAAATGGCCAGGGCACATCCCCGGAGGCGCCAGGCACAAAACCTCCGTCTCCTCACCGCAAAGATCGAGGACCGCGCAACCCAAATAAGAATTGGTCACGGCGATCTCTGCACGGTGTTCCTCGTCGGTCTTGTTTCCACATCCCGATGAGAAAAAAACGTACGCCACTGAGCATACAAGCAGGCAACCAAAGATTTTGCTGTTCATTGACTACTTCTCAAAGGATCCGATCTGTGTTCCGTTCTGCAGACGCATCCGAACGATAACGCCTTCCCGTGTTTGCGGATTATACCATGTTTTGGTCGGAACGGGATAGTTTTCTTCTTTCATGCGATCCAAATCGAACCGGGGT
>JAFGTG010000567.1 GCA_016934255.1 Sedimentisphaerales bacterium | reverse complement strand
GCGGAGCCTCGGTCGTAAACCGTAAACGTCAATCCCTGGTAAATCCGATCATCGCTGCCTTTATCCAGATGGACCACCTGGGTTTGGTCGTCAATCGAAATGATTTTGGCGTCGGGTTCGAGCGCCAGTACGTTCGGATCCGGACCCGGCATGATCTTATTAACTTCTTCCTGGGCGAGTTGCAACCGGCCCCGGGCCTGGGCTAATTCTGCTTGTGTTAACAGCAAGGTATCGTTCAATGCGTCCCGCTCATTCTTCATCTGCTGTAAACTGGCTTGAAGGGTTTGGACTTTTTCGTCCGTTGTTTGTTGTAGGAGGGTTTCAAGTTCGGCGTATTTCTGTTTGGTTTGTTCTACGCTCTGCTGTAAAGCCTCTTTTTCCGCCGTCAATTTTTGCTCGGCATCCAGATGGGCCTTGTTCGCATTGTCAAAATCATCCTGGAGTTTTGCCAAATTGCCACTCGTCACATTATTGGCATCGATAATATTCTTCAACTCGTTGGCTAATTGCTTGACGACCGGGACGAGTCCGATGATGTTGGGATCGGTCAGATTGGGTTCCGGAATATCAAGATATTCTTTCGCCATATTCAGCGTGCTGAGGACTTCCGTATCGGCATTGTCGACTTTTACTTCCGCCGAAATGGATTCTTCAGGAACGCCGCCGAGAATCAGAGAGACCGTATGGTTGAGATGACCAACCATCGTTCCAAGCCAGGTCCGACCGGAGTTAGCGCCGACAATCGCACCGGTCGCTTGTTGTTCGCGTTCGCTGGCAAATTCACTGATCGTGCGTTCCTTTTCCTCCAGGGAGGTTCTGTGCTCTTCGGCCTTGACGTAATAAATTACGGCCACGGTCGTTGAGGCGATAAAGAGCCCGACAAAAGTGATTAGAGTATAGAGCATAGCATTGCTCTGCTTTCTCCGGCGTGCTGGCATAGTAACAACTCCTAAGAACTATTGAAAAATCACCCTTCAAAGGTTGTTTAGATAGTATATTATCGCCGGAATAGACATTAAAGTCAACAAAAAAACCGGATATGAAGCGTTTTTGCTACAGAATAGATATTCGGGTGCGCATCAGGGGGCATTTGGGGCGCCGCGCCCGGTAAAAACAGACCTCAAAGAGTGTGCAAAAGGGCTGGTAGCTCGCTGATTTGGTGGATAACGTGCTGGGCGGCGGCACCGGATTCGGTCGAGACCGAAGTGTGTACACGAGCAGGGCGGATCAATTGAACGGTTGAAAATCCCAGCCTGTTCGGCGCGATAAAATCCTTTTTTTCATTATCACCGACATAAACCATACGAGCAGGAACCTCACTTAGGTCCTTGATGATTTTTTCGAATCCGGCTGGTGAGGGTTTCCAGCACTCCCGTCCAAGTCGTTCGGTATAGATGATGATCCGGAAGAATTTTTCGACGCCAAGGGTTTGCACTTTAAGTTGCTGGGCCGGGAGGAATCCGTCGGTGTGCAGAGCCAGCGTATATTTTACCTCGAGTTCGGTCAGAACGTCCCGGCTGTTAGCCGGTAGTGTAATTTTCGGGATATGATTGCGATAAATGCCGACCAACTCTTGAATTCGCTCTTCATTATAGTCCATTTTAAGCGTATCGAGAGCAGAATTGAATACCTTAGGTCGATTCCCGGCTGCGAATTGGTCCCAGAAGGCGGCAAAAATCCGATCGGCAGATGGTGCTCCGGGTAACCCGGCAAGAAATTCTGAAACAGCGAAAAAACCGCTTTTACAGTAGTCGATTTCATCGTAAAGAGTGTCGTCCAAATCAAAAATAACAGTCGTTATCATGCGATGACCTCGGGGCTTCATACATTCAAAATATAGCCGAAATCTTATGTACGATAGCCCTAAACGGATTATAATACTACGATTATCTACAGAAAGGTCGATTTTATTAAGAGCAGAATTCTATGGCCGAACAGAGATTACAGAAGGTTTTAGCCGCGGCGGGCGTCGATTCACGCCGAAATTGCGAAGAATTGATCCTCTCCGGTGTCGTCCAGGTCAATCGCAAGGTCGTGGATGAGCTACCAGCCTTTGTCGATCCGGAAAAGGACGTCATCACCGTTCACGGTAGAAAGATTCAGGCCGCACAAAAGGTCTATTTTCTGCTCAATAAACCCAAAGGGGTGATCTGCACGAATCGCGATCCTCAGGGCCGAAAAAAGGCGATAGACCTTGTTCGTACGCGGGAACGGATTTTCTGCGTCGGCAGACTCGATGCCGATACGACGGGCCTCATCATCCTTACGAATGACAGCGAGCTGGCGAACAGGCTCGCACACCCAAGATACGAGCTTTCGAAGACGTATGTTGTTGGAATAAAAGGCCAGATCGCCGGGGAGCAAATCGAAAAGATCAAAAAGGGTATTTGGCTGGCCGAAGGTAAAACCGGTAAGGCCTCAGTAAAAATCCTCAAAAGCGGACATATGGAATCATCGGTTGAGGTGACTATCCGCCAGGGTTTGAATCGTCAGGTCCGAAGAACGTTGGCGAGAGTCGGCTTGCGCGTTAAATCACTCACTCGCACGCGAATCGGCAAACTCACCATCCGCGGTCTCGGCGTGGGCACATTCAGGCCACTGACGAAAACGGAGGTTGCCTACCTAAAGAAAACAACCCAGGATTAGGATAAAAAGTCAGAAAAATTGCGATTGGTGCTTGCAATATTTGGATAAAATCCTATATTTGAGGGTTTTGGCGGGGTAAGTACCCAGCCTATTGAAATCCAATAGGAGCGTATTTGATGGCAAGAGTATGTTACTTTACAGGTAAGCGAACAAGGGCGGGTCGGAGCATTGCCCGGCGTGGTAAGGCGAAGTATCTTGGCGGCGTCGGCCGAAGGGTGACCGGCGTGAGCAAGAGAAAGTTCAAGCCTAATATTCAGAAGGTCCGGGCCATTGTGGATGGCAAGATCTGTCGGATTAAAGTCTCCACCAAGGCAATACGGATGGGACTGGTTCAGAAACCGCCCAAACGCGATTACAAACCCGCCGAAAAAGCAACCGGCTGATACGACGGTCTTTCCAAACGAAAATTTCTTTGAAGCGGGGCGGGTTCTGCCTCGCTTTTTGTTTAGGTGGGCAAATGCATCATGGCAAAAAAAATCGATGAAGCTCAAGTCCGAAAAGTCGCCAAATTATCCCGGTTGGAGCTCACCGAGGCGGAGGTCGAGGAATTTACCGGCCAGCTCAGCGCAATCCTTGATTATGTGGAAAAGATGAACGAGCTGGACACAGAGAACGTCGAGCCTTTGGCGCATTGCCTGCCGATCAGCAACGTCCTCCGCGAAGATCGCCCGAAAGAATCTCTTGGAGCCGAGAAGGCTCTGGCCAATGCTCCACAGCGGGATGGGAATTTTTTCAAAGTGCCGAAAATCCTCGATGACAGTTCCGGCGCCTGACAATTTAACTATCAATGGAGGTATCCGAAAATGAAGAGGGCTTGTTTGTTATGTGTAATGGTTGTGATCATGCTTTTGATGGGGACGACACCGATGGAGAGAAAAGCGATGGGATCTGATTCTACGAAGGGGAGCGGCCAACGATCGAAAGCATTTAATAAAACAATAACCAAGAACTTATCCTGCAAATATTTATTGTTCCTGCCGGAAGGTTATGGTGAAAAAGATAAACGCTGGCCTTTAATGCTCTTCCTGCACGGTGCCGGCGAGCGGGGCGATGATTTGAACAAGGTCAAGGTCCACGGCCCGCCCAAGATCGTCGAAAAGAAAAAAGATTTTCCATTTATTGTCGTTTCCCCACAGTGTCCGACAGGTGCTTTGTGGAACAATAAGCTCGACGTTTTGATTAACCTGCTCGATGAAATCATCGCTCAATATGATGTGGATACGGAAAGAGTCTATCTGACAGGTTTGAGTATGGGCGGATATGGAACGTGGGCATTGGCCTCGAAGTATCCCGATCGTTTTGCTGCGGCGGTTCCGATTTGCGGAGGGGGGATGCGGATTATGTCTTTTGGTCTCAAGGATGTTCCCATTTGGGCCTTCCACGGCGCTAAAGACAATGTCGTTCCCCTTGAAGAATCAGAAGAAATGGTCGCGGCGGTTAAAGCTCGCGGTGGAAACGCCAAGCTGACGATCTATCCCGAGGCCAAGCACGATTCATGGACGGAAACGTACAATAATCCGGAACTTTACACGTGGCTTTTACAGCATCGCAAAGTCAAAAAAACGCAATGACAGGTGATTTGTCGTAATGGATAACCTGACGGCCAAACAATTACGGGACCAGATCGCCGCGGGGCAAATAAGCAGCCTTGAGGCGACAAAAGCCGTGTTCGAACGCATAAAGAGGTTTGAACCGACAATCGGTGCTTATATCAGCATCTATGAAGACCAGGCTCTGAAAACTGCGGCTGATATCGATTGCCGCGTGGCGGCGGGTGAGCCGGTGGGGCAATTGGCCGGTGTACCGGTTTCGATCAAGGATAATATGTGCACCACTTTTGGTGCAACGACCTGTGGTTCGAAGATACTGGAGAATTTTCACGCTCCATATAATGCCACAGCGGTGGAAAAACTACTCGCTGCAGATGCGATTCTCATCGCCAAAGCGAATATGGATGAGTTTGCGATGGGATCGAGCACGGAAAACTCAGGTCTCAAGCAAACGGTGAATCCGTGGGACACTACACGAGTGCCGGGTGGAAGCAGTGGGGGACCTGCCGCGGCGGTGGCGGCCCGGTTGTGTTATGCCGCATTGGGTTCGGATACGGGTGGCTCCATTCGCCAGCCCGCCAGTTTTTGCGGCGTCGTCGGATTGAAACCTACGTATGGGAGAGTCTCGCGATACGGTCTTGTCGCTTACGGTTCCAGCCTCGACCAAATCGGACCGATTACGCAAACGGTTGAGGATACAGCGTTGATATTGAATGTCATCGCCGGACACGATCCCGCCGATAGCACGAGTGTTGATGAAACGATGGCTCCCGTTTGTGATTATCTTGAGAAACTCGATCAACCGGTAGAGGACCTTCGAATCGCTATCGTACCGCAGTTTGCCGCCGGGGCCGATGAGCAGGTCCAAAAAGCATTGAACGAGGCGGTTGCGGTGTACAAGAAACTCGGAGCGGAAATTATTGACGTTGAGATGCCTCATCTGGATTATGCAATTGCTGCTTATTACGTCATAGCTACCGCGGAGGCATCGAGCAATCTAGCCCGATACGATGGTGTTCACTACGGCTATCGAACGGAAAGTCCGAGTGATTATATCGAAGTGTATTCAAAATCCCGTGCAGAGGCGTTTGGTGAAGAGGTTAAAAGGCGTATCATGCTCGGTACATACGCTTTGTCGAGCGGCTATTATGATGCCTATTATTTGAAAGCCCTGAAAGTCAGGAGCTTGATCCGAGGCGATTTCACTCGCGTATTCGAGAAATGCGATTGCATCATGATGCCCGTGGCCCCGACGGCCGCTTTCAAGATCGGTGAAAAGGTGGATGATCCGCTCCAAATGTACTTGTCGGACATTTATACGATCTCCGCTAACTTAGCTGGCATTCCCGGAATCAGCATTCCGTGCGGCTTCGACGAAAATGATTTGCCGATTGGCTTGCAAATCCTGTCTCCGACCTTTACGGAAGATAAATTATTGAGAATCGCACGAATGTACGAGAAAGAAACGGATTGGCATACCAGGAAGCCGAAGTTGAACCACGAATGAACACGAATTAACACTAATTGTTTTTATTTTGTTTCATCATTACATGGATGAAGACAAGAAGATAATTCATAGAGAACTTTCGTATAAAATCATTGAGTTGGCACTTGAAGTACATAACGAGCTTGGATGCGGTTTTCTGGAAAAAGTATATGAAAATGCACTCATTGTATTATTAGAAAGAGAACATATACCCGCTAAACAACAAGCTCCGGCTGACGTTTATTTCCAAAATAGAGTTGTCGGCCAGTATTTTGCGGATATCTTGGTTGACAATAAAGTCATACTCGAATTGAAAGCAGTAGAAATATCCCGGAAGAAATCGAAGGGGCCTTAGGGAAAGTTTTGAATGCGCATAGAATTATATGCGAGACAGCAAGTTATATAGGTAACAAGTTGCTATTTTGTGGTTTCGGATCTTTTTTGTCTGGGCCTCAATATGGACGATTCGACCAATTTGACTTGTTCGAATATCTTGATGAACCGATAGCCTCAAAGGAAATTATAGGGAAGTTAAGAGGGTTTTGGGAAAAATATAGAATGGAGACAGAGCAGTGGAATCAATTGGAAATATAAATCTGTGTTAATTCGTGTTCATTCGTGGTTAATAATATGGTAGCGGTCGATTATAAAGTTATTGTCGGATTAGAGATTCACGTGCAACTTTCCACAAAGAGCAAGATGTTCTGCGGCTGTGCGGTGGAGTTTGGTGCTGAACCTAATAGTCGCGTGTGTCCCGTATGCCTTGGGATGCCGGGCGTACTGCCGGTGATGAATAAACAGGCGTATGAATACGCTGTTTTAACGGCGCTGGCCTTAAATTGCAATATCCCCATGTTCACCAAATGGGATCGGAAAAGTTACTATTACCCTGATCTGCCCAAGAACTATCAAATCAGCCAATACGATCTACCGCTCGGTGAGCACGGTTTTATTGAAATACCGCTTCCGTCCGGCCAGACGAAAAAAATCGGTATCATACGAGCGCATCTTGAAGAGGACGCCGGCAAGAATTTGCATACGGCGGGTGGCTTTTCACAGGTGGATTTGAATCGGACCGGTACGCCGCTGTTGGAGATCGTCACCGAGCCGGATATGAACAGCGGGGAGGAAGTACGGGCACTTGCAGTGGAATTACAGCGTATGGTTCGATTCCTGGGTGTTTCCGAAGGTGACATGCAGAAGGGCCACATGCGATTTGAGCCGAATATTAACCTGGCCATTACGAAAGACGGCAAGGAGTACCGCACGCCGATCGTCGAAGTGAAGAATCTCAACAGCTTCCGCGCCCTGGAACGAAGCGTCAATTACGAAGAGCACAGACAACTTGATGAGTTTCTTGAGACCGGGATTGTATTCGAGATGGGCAATAAGACGACGCGCGGCTGGGACGATGAGCGAGAGGTCACTGTTTTGCAGCGGGAGAAGGAAGAGGCCCATGATTACCGTTATTTTCCCGATCCGGACCTGGTTCCGGTGGAACTGACAACGGAATGGTTGGAAGCTATTCGCTCGGGATTGTGTGAGTTGCCGCTCAAAAGGCAGTTGCGTTACGTTCAGGACTATCAGCTCAGTGACTACGATGCCGGGGTTTTGACCGCGGAACGCTCGACGGCGGAATTCTTCGATGACGCGGTCAACGCCGGCGGCGAACCGAAACGGATTTGTAACCTCTTGACCCAAACCGGTCTGAAAATAGCCAACGAAAAGGGATGTGGCATT
>JAFGTG010000566.1 GCA_016934255.1 Sedimentisphaerales bacterium | reverse complement strand
CAATTCCCGGTCAATATTTTCGATGTTGTCATTTACAAACCTCTATCTGATTTTGCAGTACAGCTTGACCCAATAGAGGATTTACGTGTTATTTTGTGTGATTGGCGAGGTATTGGTTGATGCCCGCGGCGGCGATGCGGCCCTGGCCCATCGCTAAAATGACGGTTGCGGCGCCGGAGACGATGTCACCGCCGGCATAGACGCCGGGGATCGAGGTGGCCATCGTTTCTTCGTCCACGACAATCGTGCCCCATTTGGAAATTTCCAGTTCCGGCGTCGTTTGTGCGATCAGGGGATTCGGTTTGTTGCCGATGGCCATGATTACCGTATCCAGCTCGATGATGAATTCCGAGCCTTCGATGGGAACGGGACGCCGCCGGCCCGATTCGTCCGGCTCGCCAAGCTCGAACTTAAGACATTCGATGGCAGTGACGTGACTGTTCTCGTCGCCGAGGATGCGCTTCGGACTTTGTAAGATGCGAAACTCGATGCCTTCCTCTTTGGCGTGATGGACTTCTTCGATCCGGGCGGGCATTTCCTTTTCGGTACGTCGATAGATCAGATAGACCTTTTCGGCACCGAGTCTTAACGCCGTTCGCGCCGAGTCCATCGCGACGTTGCCGCCGCCGATGACGGCGACGATTTTCGAGCGGGCGATCGGCGTGTCGGCCCCGGAGCCGTAACGATACGCCTTCATAAGATTCGCCCGCGTGAGATATTCGTTAGCGCTGTACACGCCGACAAGCGATTCGCCTTCGATCCGCATGAAGTTCGGCAGGCCTGCGCCGACGCCGATATAGATGGCGTCGAAGCCATCCTCATTAAGGAGTTGCTGGACGGTTCTTGTTTTGCCGACGATGAAGTTATAGACGATTTTCACGCCTATTTTGCTCAGGGTGTCGATTTCTTTTTGCACGATGGCTTTGGGGAGTCTAAATTCAGGAATGCCATAGACCATCACGCCGCCGGGCTTGTGGAATGCCTCGAAGAGCGTGACATCGTGGCCCGCCCTTCGGGTATCGGCGGCCGCAACGATGCCGCCCGGCCCCGATCCGACGATGGCGACTTTTTTGCCCGTTTCGGCGGCGATCCGGGGGACGGCTTCCGCGTCCTGGTCGAGGTCGGCGACGAATCGTTCGAGCCGGCCGATGGAGACGGCCTGGGTCGGGTCCTTGAATTTTCTCCCGACCGTACAGTTAAGCTGGCACTGGTTTTCCTGGGGGCACACCCGGCCGCACACGGCGGGCAGAAGAGAGTTTTCCTTGATGATCGACAAGGCTTCCGTGTATTTCCCTTCGGCAATGGAGACGACAAAGTCCCGAATCCGGATTTGCACGGGGCACCCCTTGACGCACGGGGCGTTCTTGCAGCGAAGGCAGCGCAATGCTTCGATTCTGGCATGTGTCTCTGTATAGCCCGTTGCGACCTCATTGACGTTGCCCGCCCGAACGACCGGATCTTGTTCCGGCATGGCTTGCGGCGGGATGTCGTATCTATCTTTAGGTTTAAGCTCGCCGGCCTCTTGTTTGGCTAAAAGCTCTTTCAGAAGTTCTTGTCTTTCGTTTTCGGTCATGGGAGTGCCTAAAGTATTTGTAGGGTGGGCCTTGGCCCACCGGGGATTCATTGTGGTGGAGCGAATCCCACTCTACTGATCTAAACCTAATTTACACTTTCCTTTCTTAAATCGTTCGTACTCTTTCTTCTCCATATCCTGATACGCGTTCAACCTTTTCATCATCAAATCGAAGTTTACCTTGTGCCCGTCAAATTCCGGTCCATCAACGCAGACGAACTTCGGCTGGCCGGCGTATTCGATTCGGCAGCCCCCGCACATGCCCGTCCCGTCGATCATGATCGTATTGAGCGAAACCTGCGTCGGCACCTCGAACTCTTTCGTAACCTTGCAGCAGAACTTCATCATGATCGCCGGGCCGATGGCAAAGGCCTGGTTCGGTTTCGGATCGCGTTGGCAGATCTCTTTGAGCGGCTCGGTGACCAAAGCCTTTCGGCCGTAGGAGCCGTCGTCGGTGGTGATAATGAGTTCGTCGCTGATTCGGGTAAATTCCTCTTCGAGGATGAGCAGCTCTTTGTTTCTGGCTCCAATGATGCTGATGATGGTGTTGCCGCGTGCCTTGAGAGCTTCTGCAATAGGCAAAAGCGGAGCCAGGCCGATCCCTCCACCGACACAGACCACCGTGCCGAATAACTCGATGTCGGTCGGGTTGCCCAGCGGCCCGGCGACGTTGGCAATCTCATCGCCCGGCTGCAATTGCGCCATTTCGGCGGTGGTTTTACCCACCCGCTGCCAGATCAGGCTGATCGTCCCTTTTTGAGGATCGGCCCCGGCGATTGTCAAGGGGATCCTCTCGGCGTAGTCGTTATTGAGGCTGATAATCACGAACTGGCCCGGCTGTCTGGCCCGGGCGACAAGCGGTGCCTCGATTTCTGCCGTGAAAACGTCTTCAGAAAGCTGCTTTTTCGATACGATTTTGTGTGACACTGTCTCATCCTCTGTAAATGTGGATCAAGCCAAACAATTATTGCACCTTGAAAAATGGATGTCAAGGCTAATTCCACTCGATCTGTTTCAATCGGTACCCAATCACCCTTTTGTTGTTGGACGTCGGATGAGGAATGCCGTCGTATCACACGCCCATTCCGGAAACGATCGTTTCGAAGGCAATAGCGCCCCCGACGACGCCCTGAATAGCGGTGGTAACGTGTGTGCCGCGTTTTCTGCGTTTGTATTTGGTGATATGACCGAGTAGATACAATCTCTGGCCCGGTTCGACGGTTAAGCGGAACTTCGTCTCTTCGATCCCGGCGAAACCGATAAAACCTTCCTCTTTATAAATCTGTTTAACGAAGAAACTTAATAATTGCGCGGCGGCCTCGACCATGATGACGCCGGGCATCAAGGGGCGACCGGGGATATGGCCGCGAACCCAGAATTCTTTCTCCGTAACGTCTTTATAGCCCAATATCAGATGTTTCTTCTCATCGTACCAGAGAACACCATCGAGCTGCTGCATCTCAAATCGTTGGGGATTCACCTTGCAGATGGCTTCTTTGTCAAAAAGCGGTTTCGCTTGAAGGTCAATCTTTGATAAATCAAATAGTAATGGGGGAGGCATCCTTACTCCATACAGATTCTATAGTTAAACGTATCTCAGACCATCCGTTGATGGAAAAAATCTCACCGGCGATCGTTACACAATGCGCACCCCGTCTTACCTAAACGAAACAGGCGGATACGGATACGTGTTACGTGTTAATCGGCTGACCTGATCTCAAGAATGCGGTTACGGACGAGTTGAGACGCTTGTTTGATTTTCTGCATTTGTTTGCGTACTCGCGTTCCTGCCGCTTTGTTTCCCCCCTCCGCCTTATTAATGTCAGATTCAATTTCAGCCACAAGCACCTTAAGGTCTTCATACTCTTGCATCAAAAATAACCTCCACTTCGCGGAATTAAGAATACTAAGAGCAGATTAAGAAACTACAGAAAAAGTAACGATGATGGCTGGCTTTGTCAAAAAAAAATGCCCTTTTTTGAAAAAAAATCAATATTACCAACTCTACGACGCGGTCAGTTTCCTGGTGAGTTCTGCGATCCTCTGGCCCCGGCGCCGGCACTGTTGCAGGACTCGCTCGTCCGGTTTGCCGATGGAAACGGGCCCGTAGTGGTCTCCTTTAGGATCTCCCTGGACAACAAAACCTCCGATAATCATGGCCTCTATAATGCCAATAATCGTTGTTTCGTTGCCACCGCCGACGTTGGCTGAACTGGTAAATGCCGCCCCGACCTTACCGTCGAGCTTGCCGTGTAAGGTAACGGTGTCGTCGAAAAATTGTTTGATCGGCCCGGCCATTTGCCCGTAATACGTTGGCGAGCCCACAACGATCGCTTGATATTCAAGCAATTCATCGATTTTGACGTCTTCGACGGACATGCATTGGGTTTCTAAACCGGCGTCATTCATGGCCTGAGCGATTGTTTCAGCCATTGTTTTGGTATTACCGCTTCTTGAATAATAGATGACGATTCCTTTGGGCATTTTCACTCCATT
>JAFGTG010000565.1 GCA_016934255.1 Sedimentisphaerales bacterium | reverse complement strand
GTTGAAAAAGTGCCGATGGATGTGGTCGGCGAAGAGCATGCGATATTCGGTATTGTCGGTCAGCCTGCGGTGAAGCCCCGTCGGGCCACCGCTGTCGTTTCTTCCGGTCACGTTGTCGTTCAGTCCTTCCATGACGTGTTCGGCGTCCCAGCTATGGTATCGCCACCGGCCGTCGGGATCGACGCGGTTAAACGTGGCGTACCAGTTTTGATGCGCCCAGTCCGTGTTGCCGACATAATAATTCGTTATCAGATAATCGATGAGATTGGTGATATCTAAAACTTGCTGTATCGATTCATACTGCTCGGGGGATCGCAAGCCGACGTTCGCGGTGCTGAACAATCCATTATACTCAGAAGACGAACCGTTGATGACGTTGCCTGAGTTGTGTTTGAGGACATCGTAGTCCTCATCTTCGCCTCCGAGATAAGCCGCGGCGAAATGTTCGTCGGGCCGTTCGTGAAGCCAGTAAAGACCCCAGTAGAGACCGTTAAGATACAAGTGAACATGTCTGCCGTTCGGTCCATAGCCGCCCATCGCATTTTGGATATCCGAAACGAACTGGTCCCGCGTGTACTGAGCGATGTCGCGCTGGCCCAAGCCAGATCTACTGATCCCGACACCGCCCCCATAGGCCCAGCTATTGTTCATGCGGGCGTCCAGAACAAGCGTATCGAATTCGTCGGTTGCGTCGTCGCCAAAAACAGGAAACTTGAGTTTCGTCTCACCGAACTGGCTAACGAATTTTAAACGCATCGATAGTTTGTCCATTTTCCACGGACTCGTACTGGAACCCCCGGCCAATCGCACCGCTGCGTCAATATGAAACTGTTCCGACGTGGCCGGATCGAAATATTCGACCGAGACGGCCCGCTCCGCCAGATCTCCGGCGGTATCTTCCCACGATGGATTGGCATAGATGCCGCCGACTTGCGGATTCGAGCTTCCGTCGAACCAATCTTTCATGGGCATAACCAGAGAGACGGTCGGTACGGCCTTGAGATCCTCCTTAATTGTATTTCGGTAAGCTGAATTATTCACCACATCGGAATCCATCGCGTAATCGGCCCCCGCATGTCCCCATGTGTTGGGCAGGCCGGTTCCCGTCTGGCGGATGACCCGATCGAGGAAGATATAACTATGAGCATCCACTTCGGTGGGTTTGAAACCTGATTTGACAGCGATGGCCCGTAGGATTGTCGTGGTCGTGATTGGAATAGCTTGCGTGTAAACCGTACCATTCATTGAGCCTTGTTCATTCAGTTCATAGGGTTTAGAGCCGTCAAGTGTATAGTAGATGATGGCGTTTTCCGTTTCCGTTGCGATGGTAACGGAGAACGGCGAATCGTAGAAGCCCCGGCGATGGCTGAACTGGAGATCCGCAACCTGGCCTGAATAGGCGCCGTCATTCCGTGCCGCCGGGCTCGGTGACGCAAAGAAACTGAAATCATCCCCGGCGTCCGGAAAGCGACCGTATGAAATATCCGTCGTCTGGACAGGATAAGCTAAACGATCAATTAGAGTCGCGCCGTCGATGTCAAACAGGCCGATCTCTTCGCCGTCGGTGTTGAGTTTGAAATTCGCATGTAAGCCGTTGTCGGCAATATCCTCATCAGCCCAAATCAACAAATAGCCGCCTGACGAGATTCTCGTTGCGGATGGCTGATTATCAGGAATTTGCCATTTCGTCGGGATTGACATATCGTCCGTCAGGTACATCCCCCCCACATCGATTGCATCACCACCGAAATTATGGATTTCAATCCAGTCGTCATATTGGTTCTGGGGATCGCGGATACCGCTACTATTGGATGCCATGATTTCGTTAATAACGAGGGGAATGGTCGTTTCATTGGCCTTTGTCCGGCCGGCGAAAAAGCTTGCCACGAAAAAAGCCCATGCAAAGGATTGTATGTATCTGGACATTAACTCTTTTATCTCCCGTTTAGATTCACTAAAAGATATTTAAATATACTCTTATACGCCCATGAAGTTCATTTGTCTTTACATCGGAGGAATAAGCGGATCGCTGAATCAGGAATTCTCAATCCCCGAAAGAGTTGAAGGAATCTACACATTTACGTTTTTCGTCTTTGAGTATCACATCGGAATGAGAGGTCGGTCGACTATCCGGATTTATCTTGTCGTGACGAGTACCAGTCGGCCCGGCGTCCATTGCGGATTTCCTGGAAAAGGGCCTCGACATCTTCGGAATTGATTGCACCATCCGGCTCGATATCTCCCAGGACATAGCTTTCGTCTGATTGGGTGCTTTCCGTGAGGTTATTGAGGATAATCGCGAAATCCAAATCATCGACAATTCCGTCGGCATTTAAGTCGTACCAAAAGATATTGTCGGTTTGTTCCGGTTCTCTGACGTTCCAGGCGAATCCGTATCGCTGGCTCACGGCCGAGATCTCCGGGTTTTCATCCTCGCTGAATCGAATAACAATTTTATAGTTCATATAGTTCGGATCAGCGGCGAAGTGAATATGCTCCACGTTGTCGCTCCGGCTGTCGCTATAGTCGAGCAGGTTATCGTTGTCGTGATTGTCGAGATCAACCCCCCAAAGCTCGATGCGAAGGTTGCTGTCTTTTTCAGGGGCCGGCTCGAAGGGAAACGTGGTATTGTAATGTCTGTTCCACACGAGCGTTGCGGTAATCGTCGAGCGAGCAGGTTCAATGATCGTGATCTCGTAAGCCTGCTCCGTCGCGTCGTTTTTATCCAGTAGATTCAAATCCCAGCCGGAAGGTGGAACATAACCCGGTCCGTACAGTCCTGCAATCAACTGCTCGAAGGCGCCGATGGCGTTCAACATACCTGCGCCTTGAACGTAATCGAGCGGTGCGGTATGGTCATCGTCAGTTGTGAGCCAGCCTTTATGCCAGAAGGGGAGTTTCATTGCCGAATTCATGAGGATCGCCTTCATGACGCAATTTCCGCCGTCCGGCGAGATGGCCAGGCTCAAGTCCGGATCTTCTTTGGCCTTTTGAACGAGCAGGCCGACGGCCCCGGCAACAATGGGCGTCGAGTAACTGGACCAGTTTCCGGTCGGCTCGTAGAGGTTCGGTTCGTTCACTTCCGCGGCCAGACAATTGCCGGGGGCGACGAGATCGGGCTTGCATCGCCCGTTACCGGTCGGTCCCGGACTGGAATGCTCCGGGTACGCCAAGGCGAAATGCGCCAGATTGGTTACAAGGTCTTCGGTGTTCACCGAATCGACGACACCGACGCCGATGACGTTAGCGCCCGCGGCCGGGTAAAGGACGGGATTGTGAGAATCGGCGCCGTTGCCGATGCTGGCGACGATAATTGTACCGTAGGTCTCGGCCAATAATTCGATGCCCCGCGTCCAGGGATATTCGAATTCGATCCCAAAGCTGGCGGTCAGGATATCCGCGTCCGTTGGTTCCTGGGTATAAACATGATTAAGCACAAAATTCCATAATTCATGAATCTCACCCTGGACACGCGGTACGACTCCTTCATAATAGAAGGGACCAATGTCAGGGTGGGATGCGTTGGGATCTTCCCCGAAGAGGATGGAGCAGATAGCGGTTGAATGGGGTGATATCCCTTGTAATAGTGTTTCCGTGGGTTGAAACGTCAGGTCACTGGTTTGAAAACAATGATGGCGGATATCCGGGCGAAAATCGTTCTGAGGTTCATTGTCGATATACGTCATGCTTCGACAAATAACACCGAATTTCACACCGGAACCTGTGAGATCCTGATCGATCTGGCGCAGAGCATAAATGCCGGTCTGTCTGAGGCTTTGTGGTTGGAGCGTCTCCATCGTTTGGACGCGATTTTCGCCGGCGCCGAAGGCCATCGAGCTTAGGAGGACTCCCAAGCACATAAAAAAGCGTATAAATGTTTTCTGCTGAGCTTTTTTCACCGTTTCACTCTAGAGGTAGCGTAGAAAGCACAATCGAAGCACATTCCCCTGCCAACCGCTGGCCTCCATAACCCAAAGTACAGTCTCTTCAACAAATACTTAGACCTATCATACCATAAACGCCTCCATTTTTCAAGCAAATTGTCCGGCCGGTTCTGATAATTTAGCGTCTTTTAACTGTAAAAAATACCATTTTTGAAAACTTTACCGGAAATCTTGCCCTTATCGGCCGGACGTGCTATACTTGTAGGGAAAGTGACGATGATTCTTTCAATTAGGTCTGCTTAAACAATGAAAATAATCCTAAATACAACACAAATAGACAAGATTCTGGGGGATTTAACGAGTGCAATTGCCTCTGATCTGGATCCTCAACAGGAAGTCGCGGTTATTGGCATTCGTAGCAGAGGAGAGATTTTGGCACAACGGCTATCCGCTCGATTGTCAAAAGCACTCGGTAAGGAGGTGCCCTATGGTACTCTGGATATTACGCTTTACCGGGATGATTTGAATTCTCCCAAGGGAATGACCCAGCCGGAGGTCCGGACGACGGAGATTGGCTTTGATATCGATGAGAAAGTCATTATCTTAGTGGATGACGTTCTCTATACGGCCAGGTCAGCCCGTGCGGCGATGGACGCTTTGATCGACTTGGGCCGTCCCAGGGCGATTAAATTAGCGGTTTTGGTAGTGCGGCCTGGCAGGGAAGTACCGATCCAGGCCGATTACGCCGGTTACCAGACGGATGCCGCTCATAACGAGGTCGTGCAGGTAAATCTGACTGAATCGGATGGAAAAGACCAGGTATTCATCGAGTAATAAGCGTCGGCTGGAATATCGAATAAGGGATTTTAAGATACGACGAACATGGCAGCCAGGAAGAGCAAACAATTCGAGTGGAGTCATAAACATTTACTGGGTTTGAGAGAACTCACCGCCGAGGAAATTTCGTTTATTCTCGATACGGCCGTGGGTTTCGAGCAGGTCAGTACGAGGTCTGTGAAGAAGGCGCCGCCGCTACGCGGTAAAGTTGTGGTGAATCTCTTTTTTGAAGACAGCACGCGCACACGCAACAGCTTTGCTCTGGCCGCGGGCCGTTTGAGCGCGGATATCATCGAGTTCACCAAAAAGGATAGCTCGGTCAGCAAGGGTGAAACGCTTTTAGATACCGCCAGAAATCTGGAGGCGATGGGGATTGATATCGTTGTGGTGCGCCACAGCGCCGGCGGGGCGCCCAAATTTCTCTCTCGAAATATCAATGCCTGCGTCGTCAATGCGGGTGATGGATTTTGCGAGCATCCAACCCAGGGGCTTTTAGACGTCTATACGATTCGCAAGATTAAGGGGACTCTTGACGGCTTGAAAATCGCGATTGTCGGGGATGTCGCGCACTCGCGCGTAGCGCGCAGCGATATGTGGGCGATGAACAAACTCGGCGCCGAGGTGACGTTTGTCGGTCCGCCCACGCTGATGCCCGCCCGGGTGGACGAGTTGCCGGTGAAGGTGAGTTATTGTCTCGATGACGTTATCGACAAAGTCGATGTGATCAATATGCTCCGGATTCAGTTCGAGCGGCTCGGCGGTAATCCGTTTCCGTCGATCCGGGAATACTCCCATTATTTCGGCCTGACGGTCGAGAGAATGAAACGGGCGAAATCCGATATCCTTGTGATGCATCCCGGACCGATCAACAGGGGGCTGGAGATCGAAAGCGAGGTGGCCGACGGTAAGAACAGCGTGATTTTGGAGCAAGTTACAAACGGATTAGCGGTTCGGATGGCCGTATTGTTCCTGGTCAACCAGGCTGCGGCGCAGGGTAATTAACATTCATTCAGAATAAGAGATACGTACAGCAGCAGGGAATTTTCTCTGTGTGAGAATGAAAGCATTATGGGTTCAGGACTTCTGATAAAAGATGGAAGGATCATCGATCCGGCAAACGGCATCGATCAGACAGGTGATGTGCTTATCGTGGATGGCAAGATTCAGGACGTTCGGAAAATCACGGGGTATTCGAGCCTTAAAAAGCAGGATTGCGTAACGATTGATGCAACCGGTAAGCTGGTTACGCCGGGCTTAATCGATATCCACGTTCACTTTCGCGAGCCAGGGGATGAGGAAGAAGAAACCATCGCCAGCGGTTCTCAGGCGGCGGTGGCGGCGGGTTTTACCTCTGTGGTGTGTATGCCGAACACGAATCCGGTGATCGAGAACGAAACCGATGTCGAGTACATCCATCGCAAAGCCCGTCAGGCCAGGAAGACGCATGTTTACACGATGGGGGCCATGACCAAGGGACTCCAGGGTGTTGAGCTGGCCGAGATGGGTTTCATGGCGGAAGCGGGGGCCGTCGGCTTTACGGACGATGGAAGGGGAGTTCAGGATCCGGGTGTCATGCTCCGTGCTTTAAAATATGCAGCGATGTTCGACGTCGTGATCGCTCAACATTGTCAGGATGAGCGTATTGCAGGCAATGGGGTGATGAACTCCGGTTATTATTCGACCATTCTTGGCCTGCCGGGGATTGATCCCTTAGCCGAGGAGGCGATGCTGTGGCGTGACATCCAGCTTGTCAGAAAAACTACGGCTCGATATCACGCGCAGCATATTTCGACGGTGGGGTCCGTTGAGTTGATTCGGGCGGCGAAAAAAGACGGTTTGCCGATTACCTGCGAAGTCACGCCGCACCATTTGCTTTTAACGGAGGAACGTTGCGCCGAGTACGATACGAATTACAAAGTGAATCCACCCCTGCGGAGCGAAAAAGACGTCGAGGCACTAAAACAAGCCATCGCGGATGGGATCGTAGATGCATTAGCGACGGATCACGCACCCCACTTACAAAGTGAGAAAGAATTAGTCTTCATCACGGCTCCCTGTGGGATCGCTTCTTTGGAATGTGCGCTGGCTTTGTACGTTAAAGCGCTTATTAAACCGGGCGTTTTGGATTGGCCCGGCTTAATCCGCTTGATGACGCACAATCCGGCTAAGATCATTGGGATTGAGAAAGGTACGCTCAGCAAGGGAATGCAGGCGGATGTCACGATCATTGATCCGAACGCCGAATATGAAATCGATGTGAATATGTTCCATTCCAAGAGCAGAAACTGTCCCTATCACGGCTGGCACGTCAAAGGTAAAGTTGAGAAAACAATTGTCGGCGGTGAAATTAGATTTGAGGCATAAGAAAGCGTGGAGAGGAATCATGGGGATTACCTATGTCGAAGGCCAGGTGAAAGGACCCACGAAGAAGCAAAGAACCGTTAAATTCCTCATCGACAGTGGGGCAACCTATGCCCTCCTTCCCCAAAAAGTGTGGAAGGCAACTACTCTGTACACAACATACAACATAATATGGTGATCATTGACGGTAACAATCTATTACACGCTATCTACAAAACAGCCGGGGATTCCGAATCCATCAGTGATGTTGGATTGTGTCGAATTGTCAGTCGCTTCTTAGGGTTGACCGGCGAAAAGGGCGAGATTATTTTTGACGGTTCGGGGCCGCCGGATAAATCCGGATTCGATAACGTCGCGAATCTGGAGGTGTCTTTTTCCGGATTGGGCTGCGATACCGATACGGTCATCGAGGATAAGATCAGAGCGAGCACCGCACCGAGAAGTCTCACTATTGTCAGCAGCGACAGGAGATTGCGAAAGGCCGCGAGTGCGAGAAAAGCAATCTCTGTAAAATCGGAGAGTTTTTGGATTGATCTGCAGAGGCAGTTGAATCGGAAAGCAGCCGTCAAGGAACCCGCTGAGAAGCGGCAGGGTATCAGCGACAGTGAAACCAAGCAATGGCTCGATTTTTTTGGCCTTGAGCAGTGACGTTTTCTTGCCGATACACACGAGGATATAGCCTTTTATTAATCCTTTTGGGAGGATAATGACTATGAAATGTCCATCGTGTGAAGGTCCGTTGCAGGAAATGACGGTTGGGGACGTGGTTGTCGATGTGTGCCAGGGCGGGTGCGGCGGCATTTGGTTCGACAATTATGAGCTTGAGAAGTTCGATGAGCCCCACGAAACGGCGGGCGAACAACTCCTGGATATCGAGCAAGACGAAAGCCTGGTCATCGACCGCACGAAAAGGCTCAAATGCCCGAAATGTAACGATTTGGTGATGATGCGGCACTTCTTCAGTGTTAAAAAAGAGGTCGAAATCGATGAATGTCCCGGCTGCGGCGGCTTCTGGCTGGATGCAGGAGAATTGGCCAGGATTCGCAGTTTGTTTAATACGGAAGAAGAGAGGCACCAGACGGCTCATGAATATTTCACGGAAGTCTTCGGCGGCGAATTAGCGGCTATGGAAGCAGAAGATAAGGCCAAACTCGATAAAGTCCGGAAAATTGCGAATATCTTCCGCTTCGTTTGCCCGAGCTATTATATTCCCGGAAAACAGGATTGGGGCGCCTTTTAGCTTTCCCAGTCGTCCCATAAATAACAATTGAGTCCGGCAGGCGTCGAACACTTAAATTTTTCTATAAAGCTCGACACAACTTTTTCACTGTGTGGTGACGTAGGTTAGAGTTCCTTTAAGGAAATAGCTGATCGACCACTGTCGAGCTTTGGATTGAACGGCGATTTTCCAATCTCCTTGAGTGACGTTGACCGTTATTTCTTCCTCCTGGTATCTCCGGTTATCCGAATCAGATTCTGCGACCATTTTTCCATCAGGGTCATAAACCCTGAGTCGCAAGTCTCCCCAGCCATACCAGGTAAGATTTACGTACATTACGGCGGATTTTGATACAGAAAGTGTATGTCGTAACTCTTGGTTCGGTCGGATGTATCCGGTAAATTTGAATTCATCAGGCTCAGTGGGTTCGGCTTCCACGACGACGGTGGCCGATCCACTGACATTTCCATCTCCTGTTGCACTGATGGTGGTTTCTCCAGACTCTCCGGCTGTAAAGAGGCCGTTTTCATCGATGGTTCCTACTTCGGAATCATCGCTTTCCCATGTGAGATCGCCCGTATCAATGGGATCGCCGTACTGATCGTATCCGGTCGCGGTAAATTGTTGTTGCTCGTTTTCATACAGGGTGACGTTCTCGGGCGTGACGACGATTGTCGTGAGGACGGGATCTTCTATGACAGATACCGTTGCGGTTCCAACTATGCTATCATCTCCTGTTGCCGTAATGGTTGTATCTCCAAGTCCGACGGCTTTAAAGACGCCGTTTGTATTAATGGTTCCCACGTCCGTATTGCTGCTTACCCAAGTGATATTCCCCGTATTGATGGATTCGTCGTACTGGTCAATGCCGCTCGCGGTAAACGTTTGAGTGCCACCGACAAATAACGTCGCATTACTTGGAGTGACTTCGATTTCAATGAGAATGGGAACGGCTACGACAAGCACATCGGTGGTTCCGGATACGCCTCCGTCGCTCGTTGCTGTAATGATTGCGTCACCGAGGCCAGTGCTTTCGAAGATACCTTTTGTATCGAAAGTTCCTACTTTCTCATCGCTGCTT
>JAFGTG010000564.1 GCA_016934255.1 Sedimentisphaerales bacterium | reverse complement strand
GCGCTGCTTATCAGGCTCAGCCCGGCAACCACCAAACAAACCAAACAAATCAATCTTCTACACATAATCGTGCTCCTTAAGGAAAAGGGATAACAGTGAACGCACCGATAATCGGTCTTTCTCATATCGGCTGAGGACAACTCATGCTTAAAAGTTTTTGCTTGCCTCCTTCCTACACAAAACGCATCTCTGACGTCCTAAGAATTATCAGCTTTGTCTCTATTCATTTCTACCAATTCATCACGTTCGTGTCAAGTACATCTTTACATAATTCGGAATGGCCAGGACGCCGCGAAAGGTCTCTTCCGAGGAGTACCTCCTGACGCTGCCGTCATAATTCCAGAAGAAATAATAGAACAATTCAGAAAACGGGCCTGTCCGTTTTCATACCACCATCATGGCGGACGCTTTTGCCTTGTGCAACGCCGGCAGGATCATCGCGACCAATAGCGCGATGACGGCAATAACCACCATCAGCTCAATAAGCGTAAAATCCGAACCTTCCGAGCCTTTTGGGCGTTTCACCTTGGTTCCTCCGAGTTTAAGATTACACCGGTGATTACCATATTCTTTTCAATACAGAAATGACATCATTATTTTTCGATGATGGGAATTACCCGGCCTAAAATCCCTCAGAACCAGTTCACAGGGCATCCAGTTCCTATCACTTTATCATGGCTTTGAGGGCGTTTTTTTGATACATTCGTTGCCTGTATTAATGGTTAGATGAATTGGGAATATGCGATGCTAAAGAATATCTTGCTCTCGTTCATACCGCTTTTTGTGGCGGTCGATGCGATTGGGATTTTGCCGATTTTTGTCTCTCTGACCGAGGCCGTGGAGCAAAAAGTCCGAACGAAAATCATTATTCAATCGATGTTGACCGCCGCCGGACTGGCCATAGCCTTTGTGCTTGTGGGTAAGCTGGTTTTTAAGTTTCTGGGGATCACCATGGGCGATTTCATGATCGCCGGTGGCGTCATCCTGTTCTGCCTGGCCATTATCGACATGGTCGGACCGATCAAGAAACGGCGTATCCCCGGCCCGGAGCTCGGTGTGGTCCCTCTGGGTACGCCTCTCATCGCCGGTCCGGCGGTCTTAACGACGTCAATGGTCCTTGCGTCCCAGTTTGGTTTCATCCCCACGATTGTTTCGATTCTGTTAAATGTGCTGTTTGCGGGCCTGCTTTTTAGGATGTCTTTTTGGTTGATGAAGTTTCTCGGAGAAGTCGGGTCAAAAGCCTTGTCAAAAGTCACCAGCTTGCTTCTAGCCGCGATCGCCGTGATGCTCGTAAGAAAGGGCCTGGAGCAGTTCTTATAAGATTAAGAAAATTTTTTGAAAAAGGTGTTATGTTTGATACCAGGGTGGCACTTTACTATGGTTTTAGATGATAAACCGGATCAATGACGAAGAAAGAATTAAAAGAATATGAAAACTCAACTTTTGAACATTTTGACAACTATTCATACCCTCCTCCGCGAAGCTAAGTTTGCCGGTTGCAATTTATTGTGGCCGGCAAACTTGGCACTGCCTCAAAGGGTTTCTATACAAATAACAGATAGACCACGTAACCGATATACATACAAACCAGCGCGATCCCGCAGGTTCGATCCACAACGCGCTTGCCGATGACCACCGCGCCGGCAAAAACCGCACTGACCGCGATCATGATCCAATAGTCGGCTCCCGCCGCTAACCGTTGCGATTCAATTTGAAACGGTCGCACGACGCCCGCTGCCCCAGTAACAAGCAGGGTGTTAAAAATGTTCGAACCGACGAGATTCCCGACGGAAATATCATGATGTCCCTTCACCGCGGCCACCACGCAGGTCATAAGCTCCGGCAGTGAGGTTCCGAAGGCGATGATTGTCAACGCGATGACGGCTTCGCTCAGGCCAAGGCGCGTCCCGATGACGACGGCGCCATCCACGGTTATTTTCGCCCCCAGAGCCAGGCCCGCCAGGCCGATGATGACACACAGGACGTTTTTCAACGTATTGGGATTCTTCGGTTTCGCACCAAGGTTTGCTTTTTTCGCTTCGTCCCGGGTTTGCTTCGCTTCTCGCTTTGCCGTATGTATCGTGATAACAATCAAAACAGCGAAGACAGCCATTAAGATCAACCCTTCCGGCCGGGACATGTACGAATTGCGAAGGAAAGGCCATAAAAGCAGGGCGACGATCAGCATGACCGGGATCTCCCGGAACAGCGTTTTTCTTTTGACTTCGAGCGGACGAATAAGGGCGACCAGGCCGCCGACCAGCGCCAGGTTCGCGATGTTGGAGCCGAACACGTTCCCCAACGCCAGGTCACCCCCGCCAACCTCCCGCAAGACACCGGCGATACTCGCGGCCACTTCCGGCGCCGAGGTGCCCATCGCCACGACGGTCAAGCCGACGACAAGCGAGCTAACGCCAAGCTGCTCGGCCAAACCCACCGCCCCGGCCACCAACAAATCGGCGCCCTTCCAGAGGATCAGCAACCCGGCAACCAAGAATACCACGGCTACGCCTATATTCATCTTTCCGCCTTTATCGTTTTCTTCGAATGACGAGTTTATAAAGATTCATTCTTGCGAAACAATAATTGAAGATAGAGGTGATTTCAAGCTATTTCGATTATCCGTTTTTGCTGTCCGAGCCGGTATGTCGGGTGAATTCTATATGGGGCGTATTTCGGGCAGGATGCAACAGGGATTATGCTTTTCCCACGACGAGACAGGCATTATGCCCCCCAAATCCGAATGAATTACTCAGGGCGACATGAATTTTGGCTTCGCGGGCTTGTAGAGGGACATAATCCATCTTAAGATCGCAACGCTCGTCCGGATTTTCCAGGTTAATGGTGGGAGGTATAACGGACTCGTTGATCACTTTAACACATATAATCAACTCGACCGCGCCGGAAGCGCCGAGTAAATGACCGAGACAACTTTTCGTCGAGCTAACCGGTATTTTGTACGCGTGCTTGCCGAACACATTCTTTATCGCGGAACTCTCGGCGATGTCATTGAGTTCCGTCCCCGTTCCGTGGGCGTTGATATAATCGATTTTCTCCGGTTCGAGTCCGGCGTCCGCCAGCGCCAGTTTCATGGCCAGCGCCGCACCGTTCCCATCCGGCAGGGGGGCGGTGATATGATATCCATCGTCGGTTGCACTGTATCCGAGAAGCTCGGCGTAAATGTTCGCCCCGCGTTTTCTGGCATGCGTTTCTTCCTCCAGCACGAGGATGCCGGATCCCTCGGAAAGGACAAATCCATCCCGGTCTCTGTCGAAAGGTCGTGACGCCGCCGGGGGATCGTCGTTTCGCAGACTTAGAGACCGGGCGGCGCAAAATGACGCCAGGCCTACAGGTGTGAGTGCTGCTTCGGCGCCTCCGGTAATCATAACATCGCTTCGTCCGCTGACGATGTTGGAGAAGGCTTCACCAATCGCGTGATTGCCTGAAGCACAAGCGCTCGAGACACAATAATTCGGACCACGCAAACCGTAAAAAATCGCGATCGTGCCACTTGCGGCGTTGGCCATCAGTCTCGGAACGCAGAACGGGGACACCTTCCCCGGCCCTTTCTTGAGAAGTCTGATATGCTGCTGCTCGATCTCACTGATACCGCCGATACCCGTTCCGACGACGACACCGATACGAGAAACATCTTCTTTAGAAACATCCAGTCCGCTGTCGCTGATAGCCTGTTTGGCCGCCGCCAAGGCGAATTGCGTAAAACGGTCCATGCGCTTGCTTTCCCGTTGGTCCACATATTGGGTGACATCGAAATCTTTGATTTCGCCCCCAAAATGAACGGTATAGGCACTCGCATCGAAGGATTCGATCGTGGAAACGCCGCTCTTGCCTTCACAGAGTGCTTTAAAAAGCTCATCCACGGACTCGGCCAGAGCGGTGACACAACCCAGGCCTGTAATAACGACTCGCCGTTTACTCATGCTCAAACTGGTCCGTTATTCCTGGCTTTTGGATTGTGCAATATTGACGATGTAATCGATCGCGGCACCGACGGTCTGGATCTTCTCGGCTT
>JAFGTG010000563.1 GCA_016934255.1 Sedimentisphaerales bacterium | reverse complement strand
GGCTCAATTCATCCAGCAGAAAAGCCAGATGGGAACGATCGGGTGTCTCCGGGCAGACGAGTAATTCAGCCCCTTTCTTTCTCACCTGCTCTGCAGCGCGGGGATTCGCTTCGACGGTATGTTGTCGAGTGACAATCATCACCGGGCTTTTCTTTGCCGTTCGGAGCAATTGGCAATCCGGCGGAATTCGAAGGTCATTATCGAGCACGATCCGCGTGGCTTTCTTGCCTTTGCTCGGGCGCGCCGTCAAGAGGGGATCATCCGCGAGAACGGTGTTGATGCCTACTAAGATCGCCTGGGCGCGTCGACGGAGTTTGTGTACGTCTTTCTGGCTAAGCTCGTTGGAGATCCATCGCCGTTCGCCATGGCCGGTCCAGGCAAGCTTGCCGTCGATGCTCTGCGCCCATTTGAGCGTGATCCAGCATTTGCCGGTGGAGGCATACTTAACAAACGGGGCATTGAGCAATCGCGCTTCGGTCTCGCACAGGCCGGTCTGCACTTCGATCCCCGCCTGGCGGAGCTGCTCGATGCCTTTGCCGCTGGCATGTTTCGACGGATCGATCATCGCGACGACGACCTTTGCCAAACCAGCAGAGATGATGGTTTGCGTGCATGGACCGGTCTTACCCTGATGACAGCACGGCTCGAGCGTCACGTACATCGTCGCGCCGTGCGGCTCGGCGCCCGACCGAACGCAGTCCTCCAGGGCGTTAATTTCCGCGTGCGGACCGCCGAACTTTTTATGGTAACCTTTACCAATAATCTGACTGTCTTTAACAACAACGGCGCCGACCGCCGGATTGGGTTCGACTGAACCTATCCCACGCTTAGCGAGCCGCAAGGCAGTCTGCATGAATCTCTTATTCTGAGCGCTCACCAATCATCTCCATAAACTGCTCTTCCGTTATTATTTCAACGCCGAGTTTTTGTGCTTTATCAAGTTTACTTCCGGCATTCTCACCGGCTAACACGAAATCGGTTTTCTTGCTGACACTGCTCGATGCTTTCGCCCCGGCTTGTCGAATGGCCTGCTCGGCTTGCTGCCGGGTAAAGTTTTCCAACGTGCCCGTGACGACAAATGTCTTACCGGCCAGTTTTGTCGAACGTCGTGTTTCCGGAGGCTCCGGCTTGACACCTGCTTTTATGAGCTGGTCGATCACCGAGCGGTTTTCCGGATCACTGAAATATTCGCAGATGCTTTGCGCCATTGTCGGTCCGATCTGGTCGATCACTGCAAGCTCCTCTTCCTTAGCGGCCATAAGAGCTTCAAGTGTGCCGAAATGGTCGGCCAGGATCTGTGCCGATTGGCCTCCGATGTGGCGGATTCCAAGAGCGGCGATGAGACGCCACAACGGTCGAGTTTTGCTTTCTTTGATAGCCTGGATGACGTTGGCGGCGCTCTTTTCGGCCATACGCTCCAGCCCGGCGAGTTGATCTTCACGGAGGTTATACAGGTCGGCAAAATTTTTAACAAAACCGTTTTCAATCAACTGGTCTATCAAGGCCGGACCGAGATGCTCGATGTCCATCTGGCCTCGTCCGGCGAAATATCTCAAACGTTCCTTCAACTGGCCCGGGCAGTTCGGATTGAGACATCGGATATAGACACCCTCCTCGTCTTTAGCGACATCAAAGCCGCAGGTCGGACATTGCGTTGGTATCTCGAAAGGCTCAGTGTCGTGGGGTCTGAGTTCGATCTTGACCTGGACGACTTGCGGAATGATCTCGCCGGCTTTTTCGATCACGACGGTGTCGCCATAGCGGACGTCGAGTCGCTTCAACTGGTCGAAATTGTGTAAGCTTGCACGCTTGACCGTCGTGCCAGCCAGTAGCACGGGTGTTAGATTCGCTACGGGTGTCAGGATACCGCTCTTGCCGACCTGCACGTCGATGGATTCGACGACGGTTTCCGCCTGCTCGGCGGCGAATTTATACGAGATGCACCATCGCGGCGCCCGGCCCGTCGCGCCGAGGATGCCCCGCTGGTCGAAACGATTGATTTTGAGGACCATCCCGTCGATCTGGTAGTCCAACTCCAGCCGCTTTTCGTTCCAGCCGTCACAAATCTTGATGGCCTCGTCGATGTTTTTGGCTTTTACGATATGGGGATTGACGGGCAGGCCCAGTTTTTTGAATCGCTGGAGGCTCTCGTAGTGATTCGGCGCCAGAGGTTCGGAAAGCTCGCCGGTGGCGTAGGCGAAAAACGACAGGTTCCTCGTGGCGGTAATTCGCGCGTCCAGCAGCTTCAGGGAACCGGCCGCGGCGTTTCGCGGGTTGGCAAAGGCCGACTCACCCGCTTCGGTCCGGAGCTTGTTCAGTTCGATAAAAGCGCTGGTAGGCATATACACCTCGCCGCGAACTTCGACTACGGCGGGAATATCACCGTTATCCATCAACACGAGTGGGACGGCTTTTATTGTCCGTACATTAGCTGTGACGTCATCTCCCACTTCGCCGTTACCGCGCGTGGCGGCTGTTCTGAGAATGCCATTTTCATAGCGGAGACTGATGGCGAGCCCATCGATTTTCAGTTCGATAACGTAGTCGTAATCCCGGCTGCCGAGTAGTTTGGCGACGCGCTCGTCAAAAGCCCGCAACTCGGCGGCGTTGTAGGTGTTATCGATGCTCAGCATGGCAATGGCGTGCCGGACGGTCGTAAAGCCCTCGATAGGCCGGCCGGCGACGCGCTGGGTTGGCGAATCGGGCGTAATGAAATAGGGATTTGCCTGCTCTAATGCTTTTAGTTCGGCAAAGAGCGCGTCGTATTGCCGGTCGCTGATGCTGGGCTGACTAAGCACGTAGTAGAGGTGGTCGTGCTCGCGAATCGCCCGCCGTAACTGCTCAATTCGTTTTTTCACATCACCGGTCATAATAGCTCAATTTATACGTTGTTTTAGCCGATTCTGCAATATTTCGACTTTCTAACGCATGAAAAGAAATTGTCGAAAACAGTATTTGACAAATTCGCTAAATTTGACGATAATACTCCTTTATATGGCCACACCCATATCGTAATGGGGTGTGTCAATGGTTTTAATCCCCGATAGCTCAATCGGTAGAGCGAGCGGCTGTTAACCGCTAGGTCGTAGGTTCGAGCCCTACTCGGGGAGTTTTTCGTCTGGAAGAAGCGAGAACTAAGTGGACAGTTCATAAGAATCACTTTTTTTTATAGTCAAGATAGGAAAAATGGTATGAGTGCTGGATAGATGCCCGATTCTACGATATACTTCCGAATTTACCGAACTTAAGTAAGACGGTCAGGTGTTCGATATAAGAATAGTTTTTATATGTTTTTAGGAGTTTTAAGAGAATTTCACTGTGTATTTGGGTTGTTTTGCGTCCTATACTAATAAGGATTTCACTGTCAGATTTGCGAATAGGTGGAACAAAAATCCTATTTAGCGCATCTTACCGTGTTGTGGCTTAACATCCGTGGGTGAATAGGTCCTTGTGTTTGCTGTAATCATATGGGTAAAGATATTCTCGATGTGGGTGGTTTTACGATAATTCAACGTCTTGGAACCGGCGCCCGCAGCACAATTTATTTAGCCTCTGATGAAGAAAATGACATGAAAGTGGCTCTCAAACGGGTCATTTTCGAGAAGCCGGAGGACTCGAGGATCTTCGAGCAGGTGGAGACTGAATATAAAGTCGCCAGGCAAATTGACCATCCATATGTCCGAAAATGTTATGAGCTCAGAAAAGTTCGTAGCATGTTTAAGGTACGAGAAATGCTGCTTTCCATGGAGTATTTTGACGGTAAAAGCCTCGAAGACAGCTCCGGATTGAGTTTGGGAGACGTTCTGCTTGTGTTCCGGATGGTTGCCAGCGGCATGAGTGCGATGCATCAGCATGGATTTGTCCATTGCGACATGAAACCCAACAATATCCTGATTCATAAGTC
>JAFGTG010000562.1 GCA_016934255.1 Sedimentisphaerales bacterium | reverse complement strand
TTTTTTCGCAAGATCTCCGACGGCTATAGCCATAAAGTTATTGCCGTCAGGAGGTCCGATACAACCCCTACCCCAGCCGACGAGGGATCCGTCGGTTTTCAAGGCCAGGCTGTGGCCATCTCCAGCGGCTATAGCCACAAAATCGTTTCCATCAGGCGGCGTAACCTGACCATCTCGGTTACTACCCCAATCGACGATAGAACCTGCAATGGCCGACTGTGTCGTACAAAAACAGCAAACAACGATCAATCCCACGATGAATACCGTTGCCGGACGCACGAATCTCGACATGGTGCACCTCTCAAATTAAATCTCAACACCATTGTATCAGATGAGAAGGGCGTCTGCAATGAAGTTTTTCTTGATTCCGTTTGTAGTGATCCGCCTTCGGCGGATAAGGCGTTATTTGTCGTAGATTATGGGGAAACTGCAAGCGGATATGCCCTCCACAGGATGGCAAAGCCATTACAGGCACACTACGAACGGGGGATTGCTTGCGGTAGGGTGTGCAAATTCCTTTTTTGCACACGTGGAAGAAACTGTACCCTTCAACGCGGGTGGGACGCCCGCGTTACGATGGGGATGGGTTTTCGATCTCGTTCAGAATGGTTTCCAGGTAGTGTTGAATGTTGCTTTGAAGCTCGTCGGATAAGCCTTCGCCCGATGCGATTTCTTTCGGCTCGATGCCGAAAATGACAATATCGTCCGGGCACTCGCCCATATCGGTGGAGAGTTTGAGGACTTCGAGTAAGTCGCCCTCGTGTACGGAATAACGCGTTTTGATCTTTTTTGAGACAACCTCTTCAGGTGTGAAGCGACGCATGACGCCCGAAGCTTCGCCCATGAGGGCGCAATCGACGAAAACGACCTTCTCTCGGCTTAAGATGGCATGCATGATCGTCAGGCCGCCCGTACCGAGATCGACCACTTCGGTATTGGGATTGTCAGCCAGACGTTGTGAAAGCTCCGTGGCCAGACGCACGCCGATCCCTTCATCCCGCATGAGGGGGTTGCCAAGACAGATGATGAGTGTCGGCTTCATAGGAGGACAATTGTTGGTTTATAAGCGATGGTTATTTTGTCATTGCGAGCCGCGTGGTTGTTCAGCGGCTCGCAACGACATTTATCGTTTTTATACAAATTCGACGTTCAGATAATGCGTCGAGCAGGAAATACATGGGTCGTACGCACGGACCAGCATTTCCAGGAGCAACGTAATCTCGTCCTGGGGCCGATCAATAATCTGCGGGGCGAGCGCCTCGAAGTCCTTCTGGATATTTCCGTGGTTCTGTCCCGTCGGGATGCAGATATTCGCCTTGTTGCAATAGCCTTTGTCATCGAAGGCGTAGCGGTGGAAGAGAATGCCGCGCGGCGCCTCGACGCTTCCGACGCCTTCGCCGGCTTTCGGCTCGACCTTGACGGGTTCCGGCTTGATCCCGGCCATCAGCAGTTCATCGATGAGTTGCAAACCGTGCTCGACGACCTGGACGCACTCTACCACCTGAGCGACGTTGTTCAGGTACGGATTGCAGGCGCCTTTTTTCAGGCCGAATGATTTGGCGGTTGCAGCCGCAAGGGGCATCAGCTTGTCTGCATTTACGTTGAAACGGGCCAACGCGCCAACGGCGTAGGAATCGCGATGCCATTTGGTCCACTTGGCGGTCGATTGCGGTACGACGTACTCGTTCGCCACGCGCTCGAACTGCTGGACGGGCACGATTTCATCGGTATCGGTACTGGCGATATCGCCGTGATAGAAGGTGTAGTAATCCGGGCCGGTCAGTGCGATATATTCCGTTTCGCGGTCGAAGTCCGGCAGCTTGTCGGCCAGGCTGAGAATGATCTCGGCGACGGCTTTCAGGTCCGGGACGGCGTTCTCCATCATGGTTTTCAGCTCGCGGAGTTTTTCCTCCGTCGGGAGCATGGTGAAGCCGCCCACCTTCAACGTGACCGGGTGCGTCATACGCCCGCCGATGTACTCCATCCACGTATTGCCTAAACGATGCAGGCGGATGATGGTCTTGACCACGTCGGGGTGCGAGGCGACCAGGGGAATCACGGATTTCTGACCCAAGAGGTCGGGAGCGACAAGGTAGCCCACGTGCAGAATGTGGCTTTCCATCTGCTCGCCGTAATGACAGAGAATCCGCAGCTTGTCGGTTTGTTTCGAGACCTTGACGCCCATTGCGTCTTCGACGCCCTTAATAGACGCCAGGGAGTGGGTGACCGAGCAAATGCCGCAAATCCGGCTGACGATGGTCTGGATGTCCTCGAAGCTTCGTCCGCGGACCATCGCCTCGAAGAACCGGGGCGCCTCCGGGACTTGCCATTCGACTTTTTCGATTTTGCCGTCACTGGCGCGGAGCCGGATATTGCCGTGCCCCTCGACGCGGGTGACGTGATGTACGCTGATATCAACTGTTTTGGCCATTACTGCTCCTGTTTATTTCCAAAAAGCAACAATTTACCGGTCAGGTCGTCGATGGTTTTGCCGTATTGGTCCATGACGTCCTTGGCGGCATTTACATTCGGATTATCGACAAGGCCGCGGCAGCCAAAGCACCACATGCCGTTGGAGGGGCACTTCGCGCCACAGCCGGCCCGCGTAATCGGGCCGAGACAAATCTCGCCGTATTCGAACCGGCAGACGTTTTCTTTCATTTT
>JAFGTG010000561.1 GCA_016934255.1 Sedimentisphaerales bacterium | reverse complement strand
ATTATAGTCCACGTTTTTCAATCTTTGTTCAACAACATCGATTTTAGCTTCTTTTTCGAATACATTGACATTCTTCCGTAACCGTTGCTGTATCGTATCCCGATACTCAGGATTGATTTCATAACCTATGGAATTTCGTGAGAGGTTCAAAGCCGCCAACGACGTCGTTCCACTTCCTAAGAACGGATCGAGAACCGTATCTTCAACAAAACTGAACATCCTAATCAGTCTCTTAGGTAATTCCTCCGGGAATGGGGCCAAATGTTGGTTCTGTTTCTCACCGGAAAAGTTCCAATGTCCGTAGAAATACTGGTTCCAGTCCTCTTTAGATAACTTTGATTGTTCCTTTGTCTGCTTAGATACTTTCGGCGGCTTTCCCAGCTTTTTGAAGATCAAAATAAACTCGTAATCCAGCTTCACAATTCCATTTCTGGGATAAGGGAAGGAGCCCATTATCGTCGCTCCGCCGGTGGTGTTACAGGTCGTGACCTTCTGCCAGATAATGGCTCCCATATAATCGAAACCGACCGTTTCGCAGAACTTGATAATCTCTGTACGGATTGGAATGATCTTATAACGTCCGTAATAAACGCTTCGAGCAAACTGATCGCCGATATTGATACACAGCCGGCATCCCTTATGGAGGACGCGATAACACTCATTCCAAACCAGGTTCAAATTGTTAATGTAGTCCTGATAACTATCGTTATACCCAATCTGCTGCTTGGAACCGTAATCCTTCAACTGCCAATAAGGCGGAGACGTAACAACCAAATGCACGGATTCGGCATCCACTGCATCCATCCTTCTTGAATCGCCTATGATTATCTTATGCTGCACCATATCCTAAACACGATATACATCAAGTCTTGAGATACTTCTGGCTTTCCATCATGATATAAAGAGGATAGATCTCATTGACGAACTTGTAGGTTCCCCTTCCCCGCTCCACATCCGGCTCAATAACTCCTAATTCTCGAAATCTCCTCAAGAAATTGTGAAAGACACCCTTTTCACTATCGGTCAACTCCGCCTCGACTTCCTTTTTCTTAAACGTGCGAGAGATTGGTATATGTCCCAATTTTCGTAAAATAGATCTATACCGCTGGCTTCGTATGGCCCTGTACACCTTGGGATCTAAATACTTCTCACCGATCTTACCCGCGGCGGTCATGACGCCCTGAAACGCATCTTGCTTATCTATAATTCCATCGGTGTCTATCCAGAATGCCGCGTCACCGATCTCATGCACTAAAAGCGGCAGTCCACTGGAATAACGCACCATGGGACGAACCGCATCAGATTCGACTTCCAGGCCCGCTTTATCAAAGGCCTTGCATAAAAAATCTTCGGCCTCCCCGTCGGAAAGCTTATCAATCCCAACGACTCTGAATATTCTCATGAGCGATGGCTGGAGATTGGACAAGACATCCCTTTTTTCGGGTAAACCGATGAGCATAATAAAAACAGGAAACTCTTTATGGTGCGTGGCAATTTCATCTGCAAAGCTCTTGTACCAGTTTGCAAATTCGGCTTTCTCGGCCAAACCGTTAATGTCATCCAAAGCAATAAAAAGACCTTTTTTTTGCTCTTTTATTTTCTCTAATACATTGCCAAGCGCCTCGGGGAATTTTCTGACTAAATCCTTCAATTCTTTTTCAGGCGGATTAAAGCTAACGGAGATGCCAAAAAGACCGACCTCCTTAATATGTTTACCAAAAAACTTCGTAATATTCTCGAACCAGGGTTCGGTCTTGGTTTCTTTTAACAACTCTTCAAAAATGTGATGCACCATTCCTTCCAGAGTTGTGACTCTGCCCAAGAAAACATGAATGCCGAGCATGTCCATCTGTGTGCTTACATAATAGCGAAGAAAAGATGCAAGAGAACTTTTTCCTATACCCCGATCCCCCGCCAGAAAAACATTCTCCTGTTTTCCGGAAGATGCTTGCCTGGCAAAACGGATAAGCTCCTGAATTTGCTGAGCCCTTCCTACAAATAGCTCAACAGGCACCGGATTCCCCGGCGTAAAAGGACTTCTTTCCTTATCCATAAGCTATCCCCAGGCGTTGTTTCAAAACCGTTCTCGTATAAATAAAACATGACCCAAAACTCAAAGGTAGAGCATAACCGAGTCAAGTCGTTTCGTCAATAACGGTCTTGGATATTCGATAGGAAGTCGGTAATGTCTTTGGCGAGTCTCTTAAGGCAACTGTACGCTTTTTGTGAGCAGGCCGGCTTTGGCGGAATCGACGGTGATGGTGAACTCGCCTTTGCCCTCGACGACAAACTGGACGCGGACGGCGTTCATGCCTGTAATCGCATCCAGTTCCACTCGCTCCGGACGATGCCTGACCGCCGCAACGCGTTTGAAGTATTGATCCGTGACGCGCCCGCCGGAGAGGACGTGAATGTTGCCGCCCGAAATGGACACCACGTCCGGCGGGCTAATGTGATGAGCCATGTCCTGGCTCGTTCGCGTCGGAATTAAGCGTTTGTTCTCGATGGTTACCCAAATCTTAAACAATCCCTCACCAAGGCTCTCGATCTCCACTTCGCTGATTTCCAGCATCGGCATCATATCCGCATGAAACAGCGTGAAGGCCATATTACGATGAAGCTCTTCCTCCAGCAAAAACGAAGGCGGAACCCGACCCCATTCTTTCTTTCGGCCGCCAATTTCAATCGTGCCGTAAGTCGAATGCTCGTATTCCTCCCAGGGAACAAACCCATCATCCATCAACACGTACTTAATGAACTCTACCTGTTGCTCATCCGAGGGTGAACTCGGCGTCCTGTATAAATTTTTCGAGGTCCACAACTCGTTCGTAAACGAGAGGATACCTCGGCCGCCATAAAGCCAGTCCAGTTCGCTCCCCCAGGCCGTGTAGAGGTCCTTCCAGAGAATCATCGAACGGTAGAAGGGTAATATCTTTTCACCCCGTTCGGCAACAAGGGCGAGCACCCGTTCGTCCTGACTATGCGTCGGGCCGGTCTCGGAGCCGGGCGTCCGAAGGATCATGCCGCCGGCATTGTGATACGACTGGGCCGCGGCGATATTGGTATGGGCCATGACGAACTCGGCCACCGCCCGCGGCTCCGGCTGTGAGAACGGGTAATCCTGCGCCCCATATTGAACGTAATTCGGCTGCCAGTCGAAACCCCAGTTGCGATTCAGATCGTAGCCGCCCGGGCCGTCTTCGTTGATCCGGCCGTCCCCGTCATTATCGATGCCTTCCGAACCGAGCAAGTCATAATCGCCTGTCTCCCCCGGCCGGGTTCGAACCATCAAATATTCTGGATAATCGGGATGCAATTTGAACCGGCCGTGCGGGTCTTTAATACGCATCATCGTGATCAGGCCATCGCCGTTGAGGTCCTCGGCGCCGTCTTCATCGACCAGGCCGTCACGGTCATTATCCAGCGGCTCCTGACCCGACCTCGCCTGTTCGCCCGTATGAAGCCAGAGGTCGCGCCCGTCGGGATTGATGCTGGGAAGTAGATAAAAAACCCGCTCGTCGAGCAATGAGGTTACTTTGTCGAGTCGGCCGTATTGATGGCAGAGATACCACGCGGTATAAGCCACGGTCTCGGCGGCCTGAACTTCGTTGCCGTGAATATTCCCATCGATATACATCCCCGGCTTGCGATCGGGATCGCCCACGTTGCGCGCCGTTACCTCCAGGCACCAGATATGCCGATCCTGGGTGGATTTGCCGATGGAATAGAGCTTCGTCGACTCGGGAAACGCCCTGTGAAGCCGGGCCAGGATCGCCGTCAAGCCGGCGTGATCGTAAAACCGGTTCCACGCTACGGGCACCTTCCGTTCGGCGGACATCCCCAACGTGGGAAACGCATGGTTGGCGGGATTACCTCCTCTGGGTATGCGAGTCTGAACCTGGGCGAAGCTTGTCGCGACAATCGATAGAAGGATACATAAGAAAATTGACACGGTGACAAGATGTTTATGATTGGTTTGGCGCTTCATAAAAAAGACCTCTGATATCGTATATTATTTCTCAGGCGTAGATTTATTCCGCTTCCGACAGCTTAACGGTTCCTTCGAGATGCCCGGCTAACATCGAGACGACCTCAAAATCGATCCTGTCCCGACCCGGCGCCCGAACCACAAATCGCTGTTCAATCATCCCGCCGCTCCCCCGGATCGTCGGGAGCGTTGTGATTCGGCTTCCCGAGAGAAAGCATTCATCATCCAATTTCAAAACCAGCCGGGTGGGATGAACCTCCCGCGTTCTTTGTCCGTGCGACAACACCGTCGGCAGGAATCCGGTATTCTCAATTTGGACCTCGACCTCATAAACCGAACGGCCGAGATGCCGAGCTTCGATCTTCCGCACCCCAATGCGTGGAAGCCGCTGAGCCGCCCGGGTTAGAAAATCAGTCTGTTTAGCAACAACTTGCTCGACCATCGCCACCGGAGGATTTGTTAAGACAAAGGGGCGATATCCGCCGATCTCGACTTGTTGCTTTGAGAAATCAGGATGCTTAACAGGTTGCCATTCAATAAACGCCTCCGGCCAATGTTCGTCAAACCATTTCAGTTCTTTTCGCTCTTGTTCGTTTCGCTTGTCCTCTTCCTTATCCTTCCCGACTCGTTTCTTGCCTTTTTCGCGACCGGGTTCTGAAGGTTTCTCCTCACCCTCATCAACTTTCTCTTCAGTTTTCTTGTCCTCTTTTTCAGTAGCCTCCAACATAGCCACAGCCATTTCGGGACTCCAGGCTTTAGCCGCAAGGGATAGCCGGCCCCGATGATAATACATCCAGTCGCTAAACGTCCCAGGCTCGGAAACGCCTTCAAGCTCCTTGTCTATTCCCAGCGTCTTTCGATAAAGCTCGCCCATCACTTTAAAGTAACCCACATCGTCTTCATCAATCGCCGTTAAGGGATTATGGGATCCCGGCGGACGGGCACTTTTAGGCGTCTTTAAGAGGTTGTCGGCGACACCGTAGGTCACAATGACCCCGATATTCGGATGTTCGACGATAAAATCGGCCAGCGCCCGCGTTTCAGCTTCACTCACCTGATGGATACCGGCATCGGGAGCAAAGAACTTGTAGTCGTGGGGGAAGTTACGATTGAAATTGACGCCGCCCGGACCGTCCTCATTCCACCGCTCGTCGTGGTCATTATCGATTCCTTCGAGAAGATATCGCCATGCTCCAACCTCGCCTTTGAGATGGTCCGCCTTCATGAGCAACCGATTATCCTTAGGATCGAGAATATACCCCCCCTCCGGGTCCTCAATTCGCATCCAGGAAATGAGTCCGTCACCATTAAGATCCTCAGGGCCGTCCTCATCCACGAGTCCATCGTGGTCGTCATCGACGGGTTTGTTGTTCACGGAGACTTCGCGTTTCGATTCGGCAAAAAAATGCTCCGCGGCATCGGGATTGAGCCTTGGCACGATATAGAGGGTCGTCGTCTCCAACAGCTTTGTGACTTCATCATCGTTCCCATATTGTTCGATCAAACGTTCGATCCATGCAGCCGCCACCGAAGATCCGATCAGATCGTTGCCTTCGATCCCCGCGACAAGGAGCATCGCCGGGCGCGTTAGGCGGTCCTGCTCGGCTCCCTTGCCGATTTCGACGAGCCAGACCTTGCGTTTGCCCAACGAGCGAGCCAGGTCCGTGACACGCATAACATCGGGATTCTGCTCGGCCAGGGACATTAGGCGCCGACCCAAAGACCTATTGCTTCGATACTCTGCAGCACGAGTCATCGTAATGCTCATCATGACTAACATAACGACCGTTAAAAAAAACCAGATCGGCCGAATTCCCCACCGGAAAAGGTTCCACAACATCCGATTATCTCCTAACAAAAGAAACAAGGTGGTTTTTAACCCACTGGTTCGATCACGTTGGAGTAAATCCCATCACATGATACTTGTATCAAATGGATCAGTAAATAGCTCCTTTTCCATCGAAAATAACTTCTCTCCAATTTGAAGGAAATCCCATTTTTGAGATATCAATTCTTGAGAAGTCACTCAGCATAAGCAATAGCTTACCGCTCCATTCGTCCCATTTACCCTGAAAATGTATCATTTTTTTTATTAATAGAATTACAGCAAAAATCTTACTATTATCGACACCATGCCAATTGGTATCTTTTTTGTTCAATAAAGGACGAATAGCTAACTGGCGATTCCATATTCGGCTGTGATGAGCACATATATTGCGGATATACACAATCGTATGTAGCCATGAACACATGAGCTTTTGATCTATCTGAAAATATCCTCTTGCAACATCCTGCCGATCTTGTTTTCTCAATCCTCTATACAAGTGTGAAACATCTCCAAAAGACATCAATTCCACAGCTATCCATATCGGCAAATCCGTTTCAGAATGATATTTCTGAAAGAAATGTCTCTTAAAACTCTCATGGGAACGAGCAATATTATGCCTGACTTTTCTGAGCCATTCCTCATGACTGATATGTACCTGTGGTTTTTTGAAATCGAAATGACTGTCTTTGATATAACCAAAAGCACCATACTTCAAAGCAATATAATGTGCTATTTGTGTCTTGGATGATACCTCGATCCTTGCCAATCCCTCAGCCAATAAATTTCTTAATGCTCCGTCAAACTCGTAAAGATAAAGAATATCATCAAGGCGTATCCCGTCGTCGAAAGTATCCTTCCTGGATTGAAACGGCAGAAAATAACCACTTAATCTGTAGTAATTGATATGCTCAAGAACATGAAGTGCATGCTTATCGTTACTAATCTTCAAGCCTCTTTCTTTGAGAAGATGCAATTGTTTTTCAAATGACAAAGGAGGCTTCCTATATTTCATTTCAGCCCCCAGAGGATACAAAAAAAGCCCGCCAGAGATACGCATTGCCAATGGCAAGAGGCTTGGCAGGCATGTTAATTATAGTATAGCATAAATATCGGCCTTGTTCAAATATATCTTTATTTTTCTTAATCCCTTTTTCCATAACAAGTTAACTCTATGCCAACTATATGATAACTTCTAAATCGGGATACATTATAGCGTTTCAGTAGCTTAGATTGTAGCTCAAACAGATCAATTTCTTCGCTATAGAACTTATTCTGAATAAATAACCTGAGATTACTTTCAGGAATTCTCCTTTAGCATGTTACGAAGGTAGATGTGCTCGTCACCGCTCCAGGGCTTGGTACAGATGTCGATGTCGCCGTCACGGTCCACGTCGGCGGCCTTGGCCTCGTGACATCGCTTGCCTTCGAGGATCAGGTGCTCGGTCCATCGGCCAGCCCGGCCGTCGGCGTTCTCCCAGATGAAACACTTATGAACCTTATCTTCCGAAAGCGGTCCCCCGCCCGAGAAGACGTCGAGGTCGCCGTCGTTATCGAAATCCGCCACGGCTAACGAATGAAAATCTTGTTTCGTATGGTCGGCGGAGATCAGCCGGCACACCCAACTCTTGCCTTTGCCCATGTTTTGGAACCAAAAGACACGCCCATCTACTGTATCGGCCTCGGCCTCGACGATATCAAGATCGCCGTCCTGGTCCAAGTCGCAAATCCAGACCTTGATCGCCAGGCCGTAACGGTCGGGTCGATTACCGCCGTGCGGAGTCAAGCCTTCATGCTCGGTCCACTCCAAGCCTTTGCTGTCAGCATTCTCGAACCACACGTCGCCGCGAACGACGTCGTTATCGCCATCGTTGTCGAGGTCGCCGACGCCCGCCGGGCCGACGCCGCCGTGAATGCCGCCGCCTATCTTGTGCTCGATCCATTTATCGCGGGGATTGGCGGGGATTTCGTACCAGACGGTGACTCTGTGGTTCTTCTGATCGCTACAGGCAACGACGTCGAGCTTTCTGTCCCCGTTGATATCGACCGCGACGTCGTCATGACAAACAATCGTGCCGCTCTCGAACGGCTCGAAAGGCTCCGTGCGGGGCTTACCCGTGTTGCGGTACCATCCCGTTCCGCAGAACTGATCGATCCATCCGTCGCCGTCGATATCGAAGGCCGTTCCGCCGACGTCGGTGCGAACGCCCTGGCCGACGTCGTGTCGAATCCACTTTTCCGGGTGAAGGTACTCGAACCACCACGTCCGGGTTCGCTCGCCGACGACCCAGTCGAGATCGCCGTCCTTGTCGATATCCACCAGCGAGGTCTGGCCCATGCTCCGACCTATTTTGGCGATCTGGTAACACTCGAATACCGGGAAATCCGCAATTACCAAAGAGCAAAATCCACATATCATCGCAAGAATAGAAAACAAACGTAAAACATTCCGACCGTCACAAAGAAACATAGCACACTCCTTTCGCTAAATTATGTTTACAGTGCTATTCTAAAAGAATTACCCTGCTCAGATTTTATAGACAATCTCCAACCTGTGCAAGGCTCATTAACCATCCGCCATCCCATGAGCCTCAGGAACTTTGGAAAAATATTGTTTTTATAGCGAACTCCCTGTAGTATTTCGCGAGCTTAGAAGCTTGAGGGTGAATCAGGTTTGTCCTAAAAGCTTGCCTGAAGGACTACCCATGAGAAAAACAATAAACGGCGTCAGTAACTTCATAATTGGCCTGCATCCACTTCGGCTTGTGATCTTAGGCTATGTCTCCTATATCCTTATCGGATGGATTCTTTTATCTTTGCCGTTCGCACAACGTGGTCCCGGCGCCAGGGCCTTGGATAATTTGTTTATCTCCACCTCCGCGATGTCCACCACGGGCCTGGTTACCGTGAGCATCGCGGACAGCTACACCCTGTTCGGGCAGATTGTCATTCTGCTGCTGATTCAACTCGGCGGACTTGGCTATATGACCTTCAGTTCATTTGTGATCCTCTCTCGTAAAAGGACGCTCTCGGACACACGCACGGATGTGGCAAACGTCGTTTTTTCCCTGCCTCAGTCTTTTCGAATAGACAAATTTCTGCGTAGCGTCATTCTGTTTACCGCTGCGATAGAAACGACGGGAGCCGGATGCCTTTACTTTATCTTCAGACAAGCCGACCTGCCTAATGCTCTGTGGAGTGCCATCTTTCATAGCATATCATCATTCTGCACGGCGGGTTTCAGCCTGTACAATAACAGCCTTGAGTCGTTCACAAGCAATTTCTGGCTTAATCTGACCATAACAATTTTAAGCTACACCGGTGCGGTCGGATTTATCGTATGCGTTGACGTGTGGCGAAGGATTACCAACAAAATCCAACGCGTAACTCTGACCAGTAAGATCATCCTACACTGTACCTTCTGGGTGAGTCTTGTCGGCACGGCGATCTTCTTTCTCTCGGAACCGTCTATTCAGGAGCTTACCGTTGAAAAACGCCTGATCGCGTCGTTCTTCCAGGCAATGACCTCTATGACGACCGTCGGCTTTAATACCATCAGCATCTTTAAGATTTCGCGGGCTTCTCTACTACTCTTGACGACGCTCATGATTATCGGCGCATCACCGTCAGGTACAGGAGGCGGATTAAAGTCCACGACGTTCACAGCGTTGATTGGAATTATGAGAAGCACTCTGCAAGGCAAGAAGAACGTCTATTTCTGGGGCCGACGTGTTCCTGAGGAACGGGTTCGCCTGGCAGTGGCTACTTTTTGCTTCTATGTGGCCTTTCTGCTTCTGGGTGTTTATCTTCTGACGTTGACTGAAAAAATGGACCTTGAGTCGGTCTTGTTCGAATCAGCATCCGCTTTAGGAACCGTCGGATTAAGCACCGGCGTAACGGCGTTGCTAAGTAGTATGGGAAAAATTATCATAACCTTTCTTATGTTCGTTGGTCGATTAGGACCTCTGACCTTCGGCATGTCTTTATTCCTTCGTCGGAATGTCACCCCAGAGGAAAAGGACGAAGACGTCGCAATCTGAGATCGTGCAATCGACGGCATGCCCGCTAAAAACTCGATATTTTGTAACGCAAAAATGTCAAATGGTTTTAGACATCAATTATTGATCTTTATCCCCATCAGCTTTTTCATATGATCGACATCGGCGGAATTGTTAATCTCGAATCGCAGTAATTTTCGAAAAAATGCCGTCATTTATCATCTCTCCTTTTACCGAAGTTCCAATTGTCATTCTTTTGCCTCATGTTCCCGCAGTAGTCTGACAATTTCTGTGGATCCGCCGGCTTGGGCCAAATCCAAGGGGCTTCGGCTTTCGTTGTCTTTCGCATTCACCTTAGCTCCGTGAGCAATAAGAAGCTCCACGAAATCCTTCTTGCCCATCCGGGCCGCACTATGCAGCGGGGACATGCTATAATTGTCCGTGGCATTAACACCAGCCCCGTGAGCGATCAATCGCTCGCCCATTAATTGATTATCCTTGACGACGGCCCAAAAAAGCGGTGTCTGGCCGCGGTGGCTTTTTGCGTCAATATCCGCTCCTTGGGCGACAAGTACTTCAACAACATCGTAGCGGCCTTCTTTGACGGCCGTATGCATAGGCGTCATTCCGAAACTGTCTCGGGTATTAACACCGGCGCCGTCAGCGATCAACCGCTCAGCGACGACTCCATTCGGCGCCAAGTGCAAAAGTGTCTGATTGAGCGTCTCGCCTCGCTCCTTTGATGGCTTGACTCTGACTTTTTCCGACGCGGAATCATTCGCACTGCACCCAAATCCGCCAACAATCAAAAACAAAGCCAAACCAATCAATCTCGATCTCATGATCCTTCAATCCAGCTCATTTGCCCGACGAAGGCCCGCGAAGCAACTCGATGACGTCTTGATGCTCATGCTTGCTTGCCTCAGCCAACGGTGTAAGGCCGTTTTTGTCAACGGCTCCGGCATCGGCTCCTTTGGCCAACAGGAGTTCCACCAGGTCCTTGCTGCCTCGAAAGGCCGCGTCGTGCAAAGGGGTACGACCATCCTTGTCCTTTGCATTGACGTTCGCTCCGTGCTCCAAAAGCAATTCGGCCAGATCTCGATGTTCCTTGGCGGCAAAGTGTAAAGCCGTTCGACCGTTATTATCCTTTATACGCACGTCCGCTCCGGCATCGAAAAGCAAGTTCGTCATATCAATGGCTCCACAACGGACCGCTTTATGAAGAGCCGTGTTGCCACGTTCATCCTTCGCATCCACTTCAGCCCCATGCTTCAAAAAGAGCTGGGCCAAACGCACGTATTTCTCGCCCCCAAGAACCGTTCTATGTAGCGGTATCGAGCCTTCTTTGCTCTTCGCATTCACATCGGCACCATGAGCGATTAAAATCTCGGCCACGTTCGGGTCCGCGAAAAACAGGGGCGTCACAAAGCTCCCGTAGCCTTTCGCATCGACATCGGCGCCGCCGGCCAGAAGCCGCTTCACCACATCCTCGTTGCCGCACGAAGCCGCTAAGTGCAGGGCGGTCGTACCGTTGTCGGCCTTTGCATCGACCTCAGCCCCCCCGGCGATAAGGAGCTCGACAATCTCGGCATGCCCCGCAACAGCCGCTTTATGGAGAGGTGTTCTGCCGAGATATCCTTTCGCATTGACTTTCGCACCCTTAGCGATCAGCCATTTAATGATTTCTTCGTTGCCTTTAAACGCAGCCCGCTGTAGAGGAGTCCAGTCCTCCGGGCCCTTTGCATTGACATCGGCGCCGCTCGATACGAGAGATTGGATTCGTGCCAGATCGCCGGCCTCGACGGCTTGAAGCAAAACCTCCGGCTTGACAGGAGGTTTCCTCTCACACCCGCCCGCCCCAAACAACAGCACCATCACCAAACAAAAAAAACCGTAAAGTCTCATCTTAATATTCCCTCTTGATCATAAGGCATTACAGGTGAATCGGGTAACAACATACATTCAAAAAACCTCATACCATTGAGCCGCTTTTTGCTCAATCCACTCATTCTTACGTCTCCGATTGCCGCGGGTATGAATTTTTTTGCGCCTTATTATGGCCGGTTTTGGCCTAAAAATGAAAGAAAATCTGCGCCAACCGAACTTTTTACACAAGTCAAGCGGCATTTTTTATCCATGAGTGAACTTTGTCGAACAAAAGACGTATGAACTATTACAAAGCCACGGGCTGAGGTACTAAACTTCACTCCTCTCCTCCTGACCTCAGCCCCTTTTTTTTATCTTACATTCAGCAGAATCAAGGTTTCACCGGACACTTTCCGTTAAGAGCGTGTGTGAAAAAATGCGATGTCATTCTGAGGCAAAGCCGAAGAATCTGGGAAGCGAACCGGAGACCACAATGATAAATCGGATACTGTGTAGGCCACGCAGATTCTTCGTTTCACTCAGACTTGTCCTCGAACCGTGTGAAGGAATGACAAAACGAAGCGTGGAATGCTCAGGTCTGTCCTTGAGTAGCGAGGAGAAATCTACCTAACGGGAATAATCCGAACAGAGCGAACTTTTAATGTGAGGTAAGCGTAGTATATTATAATGGATTCTGGGCTGAGGTTTTTTCGACCCTCCTTTCCTCCTTACCTCAGCCCATTTTTTTTGCCCCTAAAAAATCAGAGCAAAGCCGTACTGAAGTACCGTTCCGCCCGGTCCGGCAGCACAGTGGCAATATTCCCGTCGATCTTTTTCACCATCCGGCGCGCGGCCCAGACGTTGGCGCCTGAGCTGATACCGACGAGCAAACCGAAATCCGTACCTAATTGCCGGGTGGTTTGAATCGCATCGTCGTCGGACACTTCCACGACGTCATCGACCAGCGAAACGTCGAGTACAGCGGGGATAAAACCGTCACCGATACCTTGAATCTGGTGCAGGCCCGGCTCATGGCCCAATAGGGCAGCGCGGTTTTCCGGCTCCACGGCGATGATCTTCACGTCTTTTTTATGCTCTCTCAGAAACGTTCCCACTCCCTGGAGCGTTCCGCCGCTACCGACGCCGGCGACAAAGCAATCGATCTTCCCGCCCATCTGTCGCCAAAGCTCCCGGGCGGTCTGCTCGTAATGAACGCGGGGATTTTCCGGATTCTCGAATTGTTGCGGTACGAAGACATGCGGATCCTCAGCGGCCATCTGCTCGACTTTTCTGACCGCGCCGGCGATGCCCTCTTCATCGGGAACCAGAACGAGTTCGGCGCCGAGGGCCTTGATAAGCTTCTTGCGCTCCTCGCTCATCCCTTCGGGCATGACGATTTGGACCTTATAGCCCATCAAACGGCCCACCAGCGCCAGGCCGATGCCGGTATTGCCGCTCGTCGGCTCGGTGATGATAGAGTCCTTGGTGAGCTTGCCGTCCCGTTCGGCGGCCTCGATCATAGCCAGAGCGACACGGTCTTTTATGCTTCCGCCGGGATTGAGAAATTCGGCCTTGGCATAGATATTTTCACCCTTCAACTGCAACAGCGGCGTATTACCCACCAATTCTAAAATATTGTCTGTTAGCATCGCACTCCTACGCTTTCATCATGATGAACGCAAAACATCGACTCGTGTTAGAATTTCGTTATGATTTTTTTGACAGCACTCACGCCCGAAGCCATAGCCACTTTGTAAACTATTGATAAAATGATACTTAGATCGATCTCAGCCGGAAATAATTTTTCGCCGAATGGAAAGAATTTTACGAAAAAATATATTGCTTCACAAAAAAAATCTGCTATATTGACCGCAGTAAAGCACATTCACAGGGCTGAGGATATCTCGCTTTTTCCTCTCCCTCCGCACCTCAGCCCTGTATCCTCTTTTTTTAATCTCTCACAATGAACCAATGGGCTAAGGCTTAATACCTTAGTTTTTCCCTGCAATCGTTGCCAATATCGGGAAAAAAAACCGCCGTCTTAACTCAATTCCAGGAAATTCCTCAAATCCTCTTGAGGCCAATAAATCGGGCTTTCACATCAGAAAATACCTAATATCGCCTGTCGGCGGTTTTTGCGGGGCGAGTGTGGTTGATGAAGAAATAGCGCAGGGCGTCGATGGGGTGGTCGTATAGGCCGTCTTTGAGAGGCAGTTCGCTGGGGATTCGGACGGATTCGGGGTAGTGATAGCATTCCATCGCCTCGATCAGCCGAGGACATCTTGTTGAAATGACCAACGCACTTTTACCGTCGCCGGATCGAATCGCCCGGCGAATGAGCTCAATACCCTCTAAAATCGTACTTCGACGGGATCGCACATTTATCCCTAACGCCCTCAATTCCCGAATAACGCTTGTGCCGGTAATGTCGTTCACACTCCCCCCGGCCGGGTCGCAAAACGTCGCCGTGACCTGCTCTTCCGGCACGGGCGTTCGGATTTTCATCTGACCCGCGTTTACGTCAATGGTCGCCCGGCTGCGAACGTATTCATCAATCACGCGGACAACGCCGGAACGATCAACCTGAATCCACAAACACACGAACGGATTGACGAAACCGAAATCCAGCGTGCGATATAGCGGAAGATTCGGATCATAATCGACCGGCTGAACGTGTATTATCGGATCGAATTCACTGAAGACGACGTTGTCCAGGGACGGTCGAAGACAGAGCATTTCCGCCTCCCAGCCCGCCCGACTGGCCCGGCGCATCTGCGTGATACAATCATCGATTTTCAGATAACCATCCGCCATCTTCGCCTTGCCCCGGCAATCTTCCCACAAAGGACACTGCGAGCAATTTCGATCGATACACTTTTCGATCACTTCCCACATACACCACTTGAAAATCGGTGTATGAAATTGCGGCGCAGACGCTACGGCTTTTTGCATTAGGCCGTAAGGCCGGTGCATCGTACTGATTAATTCCATGGAAGCCCTAATCCCGTCTGTGCTTTGCGTCGTGAATTTGGCGGCGGCGAATACTTCCTCATCGAACAACTCAAGCTCATCACAGCGAAGCTTCTGAATATGCTGACCCCGCACACTCGTGGCCGACTGCGT
>JAFGTG010000560.1 GCA_016934255.1 Sedimentisphaerales bacterium | reverse complement strand
TGGGCAAAAACGCTGGAGACTAAACCTGACATTGTACTGATCCAGTTCGGCCATAACGATTCCCACGCTCCGGATCGGCCGGAATCGACAGATGCCAACACTGACTACCAGGATTATTTACGGCGTTATATTGATGAGGCCCGCGCGATTGGCGCAACGCCGATTCTCGTGACACCGGTGCAACGGCGAACCTATCACCCCAACGGCACGTTGAATAACAGCCTGATCATTTACGCGGATGCGATGAAAACAGTCGCGGCTCAGAAGAACGTAAAAGTGATCGATCTGAATGCTTCAAGCGGCATACTGTACGAACAACTGGGTGACGTCGCCAACAACGCAGTAGCGAACGCGCCGAAAGATCGCACGCACTTCAACGAAGAAGGTGCGCGTATGATGGCCCATCTTGTTATGCAGGAACTGGCCCCGTTCGAAGCGCGATTGAATAAGCAACTATCGCCGGACGGGCCGATAGCGATGGGTAAACTCGCAGCCAAACCCCTGTTTCGCGATCCCGTACACGACGGGGCCGCCGATCCCGTCCTCTGCTGGAATGCCGCTGAAAAGAAATGGTTCATGTTCTATACCAACCGTCGGGCGAATATTCCAGATAGACAAGGCGTCGCCTGGATCCACGGGACGCAGATCGGTATCGCGGAATCTACTGACGGCGGTGCAAACTGGACTTACCGGGGCACTGCAAAAATCAACTACGGCAAGGGCGAATATAGCTACTGGGCGCCGGATGTCATCGAACATGAGGGGACATATCACATATACTTGACCTTTGTGCCGGGGATCTTCGCTGATTGGTCGCATCCGCGGGATATCATTCATCTAACGAGCAAGGATCTTTTGAACTGGACATACGAATCCACGTTGAAACTTTCATCCGATAGGGTCATCGATGCTTGTGTCATGCGGCTGTCGGACGGTACGTGGCGTATGTGGTACAACAACGAGGTGGACCACAAATCCATTTACTACGCCGATAGTTCCGACCTGTACCGATGGACCGACCGGGGTAAAGCGATGGGCGAACGGCCGGGCGAGGGACCGAAGGTCTTCCGCTGGAAGGATCGGTACTGGATGGTCGTCGATGTCTGGCAAGGTCTGGGTATTTACTCGTCCGACGATTGTATGAATTGGAAACGGCAGACGGAGAATCTGCTCGAAAGACCCGGCAAAGGCCCCGACGACAAAGTCAAGGGCGGCCATCCGGATGTCGTGGTCAGCGGCGATCGCGCCTTCCTTTTCTACTTTACACACCCGGGCAGACGGGACCAAATCCCCCAAGATAACCTTTACGAACAGCGGCGCAGCTCGATCCAGGTCGTCGAACTGAAACATAAGGATGACCGACTTAACTGTGACCGTGACAAACCGACATACATCCGGCTATTACCAACCGGAAACTAAATCCTTGTGGTTTGATGGAAGGAGTTGTCGCAATGAAAACAAAGAACAAATCTAATAACACTCTGTTGTTTCTTTTTCTCGTGACAATCGTCTGGAAACCTTGTTCGGTGCGCGCCCTGGACTATGCCATTGGCGCCGATCTTTCCTTCCTCAAACAAGCGGAGGATCGCGGTGTTCAATTTAAAGATTCCAACGAGGTGAAACCGGGATTACAGATATTCAAAGACCACGGTTATAATTGGATTCGCCTCAGGCTATTTCACACGCCGACGCGACTGCCGAACAATCTCGAATATACCATAGCTCTCGCACAGGAGGCGAAGAAGCTCGGTTTTAAGTTCCTTCTGAATTACCACTACTCCGACACCTGGGCCGATCCGGGTAAGCAGTACATTCCCAAGGCCTGGGAAGGTAAATCCCATGAGGAGCTTGTGAAAGCGGTATTCGAGTACACACGGGACACGATTGTCGCATTTAAAGAAGCCAGCGTGATGCCGAACATGGTCCAGCCCGGGAATGAAATCATTAATGGGATGCTCTGGCCGGACGGCAAGTTGCCGGATCACTGGGACCATTTCGCCGAGCTGATGAAGGCGGGGATTGACGGCGTCGATGCGGGCCGGGGTAATGCCGACCGTCCTTTGATTATGGTCCATATCGACCAGGGCGGTAATCAAAAAAGAACGAAAAGCTTCTTTGATCAATGGAATTCATACGGTATCGCTTACGATATCATCGGTCAATCGTACTATCCGTGGTGGCACGGCTCATTGCTCGATCTTCGCGAAAACCTGATCTTTATGGCCAACGAGTACCAGAAAGATATTATCATGGTCGAGGTGGCCTACAATTGCGAACCGGCCGAGTATAGAAACAAACCAGCCCCCTTCCCGGAGACCCCCGAAGGACAGAGACAATTCTTAGATGAGGTTCATCGCCTGGTTTTGAATACACCTCATAACAGGGGCAAAGGCGTCTTTTGGTGGGAGCCGGCCACGGGACGCGGCGGCCGAAGGACTATGTTCGACAGAAACGGCAATGCGATGCCCGTTATTACGGTCTTTGATAAGTTTGTGAGAAAATGAATTAGGCACTTTAACAAAACCACAGTTCTACGATTTTGTCATTCTGAGCGGAGCGAAGAATCTCAGTCTTTACGGGTTAATTGAGACCCTTCGCTCCGCTCAGGGTGACAAGGGGGAGGTTTTGTTAGAGTGCCTTAGTCCAACCCGCGCCGTTTGAGTAAAGCGTCAATTTTCGGCTCACAGCCTCTGAATTTAATATACTGAGCCATCATGTCATTACTGCCCACCGAAAGCACATGCTTTCTGAACGAAGCGGCCAGTTCCTTGTTGAACAGGTCCGTCTCCTTAAAGGCCTGGAAGGCATCGGCATCAAGCACCGCAGCCCAGATATAACTGTAATATCCGGAAGAATAGCCGTCGCTGGAAAAGATATGACTGAAATTCGTACTTTGATAGCGCGATGCAATCTCGGGCATCAACCCGATCTTATCCATCGATTCGTTTTCAAATGTTGCCGCATCCTGTTCGTCCGAATCGGTGAGGACGTGCCAATCCATATCCAGGAACGACGCCGCCAGATACTCCACCGTCTCGAAACCCTGATTAAACAGTTTAGACGTCTCAAGCTTATCGATCAGTTCCTGTGGAATCGGTTCGCCCGTTTCATAATGAAGCGCATAGGTTTTTAATACAACGGGATCCATGGCCCAATTCTCCATAATTTGCGAAGGCAGCTCGACGAAATCCCGGGGCACCCATCTCGATCCGCTGTACGTCGTATGTCCAAATAAACTGTTCAAACCGTGGCCTAACTCGTGAAAAAGTGTCTTCACCTCGTCAATACTCATCAGGGAGGGTTTATCCGCAGTGGGTTTGGCGAAATTACCGACATTGAAAACTAACGGCGTAATAAAATCACCGTCGATATTGGATTGGCTTCTGAGGGAGCTTGACCAGGCGCCGCTCCTTTTGCCGTCGCGCGGGAAATAGTCCGAGTAAAAGAGGCCCAGATGCGTTCCATCCGCTTCCAGAACCTCAAAAACTTCAACGTCCGGATGATACACGTCAATATCATATCTTTGGATAAATCGTATTCCGTAGAGCTTCTCCGCAACATCAAAAGCACCTTTACGAACGTTTTCCATTTTAAAGTAAGGGCGGAGCATCGCATCATCCAGGGCATACTTTGCCTTCTTCACCTTTTCGGCATAATACCACCAATCCCAGGCTTGGAGTTTGAAACCATGGCCTTCCTTATGGATGAGGGCCTGCATATCCGCCACTTCCGTCTTCGCTCTTTTTAAAGCAGGTGTCCACAGGTCGTTGAGAAACTGATAGACCTTCTCCGGCGTCTTTGCCATGTTCCGTTCGAGAACATAATCCGCATGGGTTTGATAGCCCAGCAAATGCGCCCGTTGAACTCTGAGGGCGGCAATCCTGGAAATCAACTTTTTATTATCACATTCGTCATTGTTATTCCCGCGATGGATATAGGCCTTGAAAACAATTTCCCGCAGATTGCGTTTTTCCGAATGCACCAGAAAGGGAATAAAACTTGGCTTTTGAAGCGTGAATACCCATTTGCCGTCCATGCCTCTTGCTTTGGCCATTTCCGCGGCGGCTTGAACCACGTCTTCCGGCAATCCCGCAAGATCCTCGTCCTTATCTATGACCAATCCAATCGCATTGGTCTGTTTCAAGTGGTTTTGCCTGAACTTGACGTAGAGTTGACTGAGCTCTTCGTTTATATACCTTAACGTTTCTTTGTCTTGATCATGAAGATTCGCACCACTTCTGACAAACCGTAAATAATAGTTTTCCAGGAGTGTGTTTTGTTCCGGGGTTAATCCAAGGCTTTCTTTCTTTCGGTAGATTTGTCGTATTCTTGAGAAAAGCCTTTCATTAAGATGGATATCGTCATCGTGCCTGGCGCGCAGGGGGGCAACGTCTTTTGATATCTTTTGTAAATCATCATTTGTGTTCGCACCGTTCAGACAACTAAACACCCGGCCGACTCTGTCAAGAAGTTCCCCGCTTTTTTCCAATGCTTCGATTGTGTTTTTAAAAGTGGGCTCGTCCTCAGCATTGGCAATCGCCTCAACCTCGGCTTTTTCCATCACCATCGCTTTGAGAAACGCGGGCATAAAATGCTCGTTTTTAATTTCATCAAAGGGAGGGGTTTGGAAGGGCGTCTCCCATTCGTGTAACAGCGGATTTTCCGACTGAACGCCATACGTAAGAGTGAACATCATAAAAACCAAAAGAAACCTCGTTTTGCTCATTTTTCTCGTCTTTCAATGGATCCTGGCTGAATCGGGGCGACAGGACTTGAACCTGCGACCTCTTGACCCCCAGTCAAGCGCGCTAGCCAAACTGCGCCACGCCCCGAACGAATAGTGCCATTCTAATCGCATACGTCCCCGGCGACAAATAAATTTTTAAGGTTCTTCCGAATAATGAGTAGGTCCATAGGCGATCCCGAAGACCGAGAAAAATCGTTCGGGGCCCCAGATGGCCAAATTGCCCCCTGGTTTCCCTAATTTGGCCCTCGGCCCAAACGATTTTTCTCTCGGTTCAATCCCAAAGCTCCGATCTGTTCGATGCACCTACTCATTAAACGGATGAAGCAAAAATAGCAGATATTTATAAAAAAAGAAAGAAAACAACTTGACAAAGTTAGGTATGCCTAACTATATTAGGATAAACGCATAAGTTTTGAAAGAATGGATAGATGGCAACCGCCGAAAAAATGAAATTAAGCTCGTCCTTGGAAGATTACCTTGAAGCGATCTTCAACCTTGCCAGTGAGTCTAAGATCGCCCGCAGCAAGGACATAGCGAAATTGCTCGATGTGTCCAGGTCTTCCGTGACGGGGGCGTTGAGGGTCTTGAAGAAAAAAGGATTAGTCCACTATAAACCCTACGATTACATTACGCTGACCGACTCGGGCAAAGCGGCGGCGGGGGAAATCGTGCGAAAACATAATATTCTTAAAGCCTTTTTTATCAACGTTTTAGGAATCGAGCCGGACCTCGCCCAGCAAGCCGCCTGTAAAGCGGAACATGCCCTGGGGCCGGAGATCATTTCCAGATTATTGTGCTTTATCGACTTTGTTACACAAACGGGCGAGAATGGTCACGATTTAGCCTATGAGTTTGGCCAATTCTATAAAATTGGGAGTAAGAAACGTAAGATCCGTTAGAAAGCAGGATATGGAGCAGAAGCAAACCCAACCCTTATCGACAGTTCAATCCGGTACCTCCGTGAGATTATCCTCTATCGAAGCCGGACGCGGGCTGAACAGCCGATTGGCTTCGATGGGACTTGTTCCCAATACCGTCATTACGGTTGTCAACAACGGCCATCCCGGCCCCTTCGTCATCAGCGTCAAAGGCTCACGAATGATGTTAGGCAGAGGCATGGCCCAAAAAATCATGGTGTGTAGTTACGATCATGCAAAAAATCACAGTCGCCTTAGCGGGCAACCCGAATAGCGGCAAGACAACGATCTTCAACTTTCTGACCGGCGCCCGCCAGCACGTGGGTAATTATCCCGGCGTCACCGTCGAAAAGAAGGAAGGGATCTGTAAATACGACGACTATGAAATGACGCTCGTGGACCTACCGGGAACGTATAGCCTCACGGCCTTCTCAGTCGAAGAGCTTGTCGCCCGCAATTTTATCCTCCAGGAGCGGCCGGACGTTGTTGTCGATATCGTCGATGCCTCGAATATCGAACGGAATTTGTACCTGGCCACACAGCTTATTGAAATAAACGTCCCGCTCGTGCTGGCCTTTAACATGAGCGACGTCGCCCAGCAGAAGGGTTTAGTGTTTAACATCGAGCAACTGTCTCAGCTTCTGCAAGCGCCGATTGTCCCCATGATCGGGAACAAAGGCAAAGGCAAAAAAGAGCTGCTCGACGCCATTGTTCATACGGCCAAGCAGGAACACACCCTCCGCATCCACAGGATTAACTACGGCGATGAAATCGAACATGAACTGTCCGCCCTCGTCACATTAATCGTCGATAAAGAGCAAGAGCTTACGGAGCAATACGGCGCCCGATGGCTGGCGGTTAAGCTGCTCGAGCAAGACGATGACATCACGGAAAAAGTCCGGAACCGGGAGATCCTGGATGCCGTTCAAAACAGCATCGAGCATCTCAAGAGTATCTTTGCCGACGAGCCGGACGTCGTCATGGCGGATCGCCGGTACGGATTCATCTCAGGCGCCTGCCAGGAAACGATCAAAATGACGGTCGAATCACGCCATAATTACAGCGACATGATCGACGCGATCGTCATTAATCGTATTTTAGGATTGCCGATTTTCCTCGTCCTTATGTATTTGGTATTCTTCCTTACGTTCAAGATCGGCGCCTACCCAATGGGCTGGCTCGAAATGTTTTTCGAGTGGGCTTCTCAGGCCATCGCTCATGCCTGGCCGGCCGAAAGCGCAGCTTGGCTCAAATCCCTATTGATCGACGGCGTCATCGGAGGAGTGGGGGGGGTATTGGTCTTTTTACCTAATATTTTATTGTTGTTTATGGCGATTGCGATGTTGGAAGACACCGGCTACATGGCCCGGGCCGCTTTTATCATGGATCGCGTGATGCACAAGATCGGCCTGCACGGCAAAAGTTTCATTCCGATGCTCATCGGTTTCGGCTGCTCCGTCCCGGCGATTATGGCGACGCGCATCCTCGAAAACAAACGCAGCCGGCTAACGACGATCATGGTCATTCCCTTGATGAGTTGTGGCGCCAGGCTGACAATTTACGCGTTGCTTATTCCCGCGTTCTTCGCTCCTCGATGGCACGGTCCGATGATGTGGTTCATCTATCTGATCGGTATCGCCCTGGCCATCATTTGCATTAAAATACTGCGTCTGACCCTTCTCCGAGGTGAAACGATTCCTTTCGTCATGGAATTGCCTCCTTATCGCATACCCACACTGAAATCCGTAGCGATCCATATGTGGCAACGGGGTTGGATGTACCTTCGCAAAGCCGGGACGATCATTCTGGCCATTTCCATTCTGCTTTGGCTTGCCAGCAGCTACCCGAAACCAAGCGAAGAGAAATTAGCGAACCTGGATGCCGAGAAGGCTCAGCAGACCAATTTAGAGCATTCTGTCATTGGTCGTTTGGGCCGGGCGATAGAACCCGTCATCAAACCGTTGGGGTTTGATTGGAAGATCGGCACCGCCCTCATCGGCGCCACCGCCGCGAAGGAAGTCTTCGTTTCTCAATTAGCCATCGTTTATGCCGTGGGTAGCACGGACGAAGGAACAACGACACTCCGGCAGCGACTACGAGCAAATTACACGCCGTTAACGGGCTTTTGTATCATGTTATTTTGCCTGATTTACGCCCCCTGTGTCGCGACGGTGGCCATGACAAAGCAAGAAACGAATTCCTGGCGCTGGGCCTTCTTCCAATTTTTTGCCTTGACGGCTCTTGCTTATCTCTTAACATTGATCGTATTCCAACTCGGAAAAGCGATCGCCTAACACACGCCAATAAATTTCTGTGTTGTCAGGTTCCCGCAAGCCTTTTAAAATAGGGTTCAATCGCTGTTTCAATCCGGTGTGAACAGGTACGACGAAATCAAAGTATAATATGGATGTTATCCGAAGAATTGCATTTTAACCGCGGAGGTGAAATATGGGTACCGATAGCGGACAAAAGGCAAAAATTGTTAGGAAAAGCCAGGGCACCGAAAATCAACTTCAAGAATGGAAGGCAAAATTCGAGGTTCTGTTCGATCACGTCAGTAGCGGTGTCGCGATCTACGAGGCGATAAACGACGGTGACGATTTCGTCTTCGCGGATTTTAATCCGGCCGCTGAACACATCGAGCACATCCAAAAAGAAGAGCTTATCGGTAAACGTATCTCCGACGTTTTTCCCGGTGTTAAGCAGTTCGGCCTGTTCGACGTCTTCCGCCGGGTGTACAAGACAGGCACCCCGGAGCATCATCCCATTTCAATCTATAAAGACGAACGCATTGCCGGCTGGCGAGAGAACCATGTCTTTCGACTGCCTTCGGGGCACATCGTCGCCGTTTATGACGATATTAGCGCCCGCAAACGCACTGAATTAGTCGCCAGCATGACCGACCAATGCTTCCGGGCTATTGCGAATTACACGTACGACTGGGAAGTCTGGGTCGGCCCGACCGGCCGGATGTTATGGACCAACCCGGCGGCAACGCGGATCACCGGTTACAGTATTAAAGAGATCATGGCGATGCAGGATTACCCAGCGCCCGTCATCTATGAGGAAGATCGAGATCGAATCATGCGGGCTTTTCGTAAGGCCTGTGAAGGCAGTACGGGTAACGACGTCCAATTCCGGATCGTCCGCAAGGACGGCAAGATCATCTGGGCGGCGATGTCCTGGCAGCCGATCTATGACGACAAGGGCAAATCCCTCGGACACCGCGAGAGCATTCGCGATATCACCGACCGCATCGAAGCCCAGCAAGCCCTGGAAAAGGCAAAAGCCGGA
>JAFGTG010000559.1 GCA_016934255.1 Sedimentisphaerales bacterium | reverse complement strand
TGGGCATGGCGGCTCTCATGGTTACCTCGGCGACGACTTCATCGACGCCATCCTGCGCGGCCGCAAGCCGAGGGTGGACGTCATCGACGCGCTGAACATGACCGTTCCCGGCTATTATGCGCACCTGTCCTCGATGAAGGATGGTGAAACGATGAAGATTCCGCAGTATTCATTGTAACACGTGGTAAATGCTATGAAATCAAAGCTGGAAGATACTGTCCACTTGGTTGACCGGTTGATACAGAATCGGAAGATTTACTTCATTTTTGGTATCGCACTATTAGGAGCAATCTTCTTTATCGTAACTATTGGGTACGCCCCTGATAAAGTAATAAAGAGAAGATGATCCGAAGATTTCATACTTGAATCTTACATCCGGGACCTTACGAGCAACGGAATCGGCGTTTTTGCCGCGGACGCCGATCATCCCGCGACCGACATTCGCGTTCTCGACTCGATCATCGAGAACTGCTGCAAAAAGTATGGCGACTACCAGGCCAAGGCGAATCGCGGGCCGGAAAAGGGATCGAAACGTGAGGACCAGGGCCTTGTCGCTATGTATTACGTGCATGACTTTACCGTGCGCGGCTGCCGTCTGGAAGACTCCCGCTCGGACGGTACGCACTTTTACTTCTGTCAGCCGGGGCAGTTCAACGACCACTTCGTTTACAGGGCAAAGATGGGCGGCTACGATTCGTCAGAATCACAACGGCAAAATCGAGCGGGTGGATAGTGACGAATAGAGATGAAAGAACAGTACAACATGCCGACCGTGAAACAGGGGAAATAGCGAGGCCGCATCTTAAATATTCAACATTTGTTCATATTCAAACAATAATAAGTACAATTCCGTCGGCTCGGTCTATGGCATAAGGCATGACTTAGCCATGACGGTTACGATCTCAACGGCGATACAAGACTTGCTGCACATCGTATATTCATACACCGCAACTATTCGGTGCCCAGCAACTGGATTTCGTTCAAGCCGCCACCGCGCCCCCAGAAGCTGTCGATATGGACGGTGACAGAGCGGATCGGTTTGTTCCCGGGAAGATCAATGGAGAGAAAACCAAGGTATAGCGGCACCGGTGTTTCTGAGGACCATGTGTTTCCCCATGTACGATTGTTCGGATAAGGCGGCATGTCAAAAACTTCCGCGCCCATAGGCGCGCCGAACGATCCTGTGTACACTTCTTGGGATTGGCCGTCAGCGCCGGTTATCACCACGCGGATGTTTACAGCAGCGCGGTCGTTAGCGCCTTGATTTTGCGTGTTCAGCAGGCGAATCCGTTTGAGAATCCTGGGTCGGTCGAGGATCAGAGTGATCGAGCCGGGCGTGTCGTCCGGCAGCAGCCAATAGGTTGGGCGAACGCGCAGCGGCATTCGATCCTGTCCGCTATACCACCCCAGTTGGTGTGGCATGATTGAGGTGCTGCCCAGGTTAAATTCCACCCGGCCGTCCCGGCCGTACTCAATCACCTCCCCATCTATCACATGCTCCGGGGCAAAACGCTCGTCGTAAGTCGCGGAAGCTGTGACTGTGGCCTTTGGTGCATTATTGACCCAACCGCCGAGGTTGCTTTGGTCTTCGAGCAAAAGATCGGTCAGAGGCTGCAAGGCTTCAGCATAGGCGGCTGACTCTTCTTTTGTCGTATGGGAGAGTTCTAACGGATTCTCTTTTGTCGTCGCAATCCATTTTCCATCTTCGACGGATAGCAGGGAGAAGCCGGCTGTGGTTAAGTTGAGGGAATCCTTGATGTCGGCTATCTGGAGTTGTACGGTTGTCGGGCCAAAAGTGCGAATTTTCCCGGAGGGCCTCTCATTGCTTTTGATCTTGAGCGAAACCAAAACCGGCGCATCTGCCTCGACAGCGATCAAACCTTTTGTGTCAGTGTTCCAACGTAGCTCCTTCCCGTAGAGGAGGCAGGCTGTGGTGCTTTGGTCGGGTCCGATTCGGACCAGTGACAACTTGCCGTCACTCTTTATATTTTTGTCGAAAGTTACAGCTTTTCCACTACGATTGTATATCCATATATCCTGCCGGTTACGAAAAGACACACGAGCGAATGTTGCGTCCTCTGTTTGACGACGATCAATCTTTGCTGCTTCTTCGTCTTTGCGTTTAGGTACAAGAATTGTGAAATACTGCGCTTCGTTCATCCGCCTGATATTTTGAAGAGCGGGCTTGAGAATAAAGGGCTTGAGCCACAGTTCACCAGGGGTGACATCACCTCTGCGCTGGTCCCACAAACGCAGAGCAATCTGCATAGTCGTTGCCGTCGGAGGCGGGGACAGGCGGCGTTTTAACTCCGTCCATTCGCAGTCTTCCTGGCGCGGCTTAAGGATGTGCAGATTCTCCTGGCCGACTTTCTCTCCCTCGTTATTCTGATAGTGTATGGTGACGTACCACGCGAGGCCGGGATTTTTAGCACCCGAAGTGACGGCATTTTGGCTGATGAACAAGCCTTTTTTTGCGAAAGACGGTGCGAAGTTCATACAGGACGCCGCCCCGGACCGGGACGGGCGCGCTGCGATAGCGGGCGTCCCAGCTATCTTTGATCGTTGTGATCTTGACGACGCGTTCTTTAGCCTCTTTCGGATCGTCGCTCAGTTGCAAAGGTGTTGTATATATTTTTTCAGGTTCAAAGGTGGCCCAGTCGATCCGGATTGGCTCGATGTCGTCTATCGCGGGAGCCGGTTGACCGATTCGCACGGCGCGGATGCCGTCCCACGACGCGTAGCTTGAGCCTCCTACCTGCTGCATTTCCATGGTACGTTCGTCATAAACGACGTCATCGGGATAGGCTATGTAAGTGTCGAGGTCTGCGAGCGGGCGTTCGAGGTGGATTGTGTTCGTTTGTCGATCGATCTCGACCTTACTCTCGCCGAGAATGTTATACATCCATTGCAGTTCCATGCGCCGCTGGTCGTCCTCTTTCGCAAGTTGCACGTCATCGAGGACGATAAAATAGTCCGGCCGGAGAAATGTGACCGTACGATCGCGCCGGCGATAGTGGTTCCATTCCGTCGAGGTGCTGCCGTGAGCGCCGAGGAAGCTCTCCGCCGAATCGGCGGGAAGACGGCTCTTTATCATCTCCACTCCGCCAAAGGCAAAGACCTCTTCCAGCATACGAGTGATGGCCTGCGGTTGATTTTCGACCAGGACGCTGCTTCGTCCCTCTGCCAGGGTGAAGAGCGGCATGTGCCAGCCGCCGTCCTGGCCGGCGATGAGCGATTCGTCGTAAGCGTCGAGGAAGAAATAGTCGCTGCCGACCATCGCCAGCAGATCGCCGATGTTTGTACCCGTGCGGTATTTGACGTAGCCGAGAAGCTTGGAGACGTGAAAGTCCGGCACGGACGGCGCGGGCGCCTCGGGCACCTCCGCCAGGTTCGTCCATGTGACCCCCATGATCGGTCCCAGCTTGCCGAGATGGGCGCCGTGAAACTGGCCACTTGGACGGCCGTCTTTGAAACCCGTCCGGCGCCACCAGTAGCACGAGTCGGGATTCCCCAGACGCTGGGCCGGTAACGCGAAACGCATACGCGGCGACGAGCCTTGTTTCTTCGTCGAATTGCCCCAGACCATGCACGTCATCAAATGATCCTTAGGGGATACGGCCAAGCGACCGCCGTCCTGGGTGTACGGGCGGACGACGCCGGTGTAGAGTGACTCCCGCCGCGAGAGGTTGCGCATAAAAGGGTGTGGGTACAAGTTGACGCCGGTCAAGCGCAGACACGTTTCGGCCGCACCCAGCCAGCCGCACAGGCCGCAGGTGAAATAGCCGGCGTCTTCGCGAACCAGATCGCCGCCGCCGGGATCGCCGAGAAGGTTCGCCATCCACAGGTACGTCTGGAGAATGGAGCGGTAGATGCGTTCACCATCGGGAATGTGGGGCCGCAGCGCCGCGGCCGTCATCAGCCAGGACCCGACATACGTAAAAGCCTGGTTGGTATGAAGCCGGGGATGAAGCATGGAATGGCCCTCCGCCAGGATGCCGAAACGCCAGTTGTAACGCAACGCTTGTGCGAGATTGGTAACGCTTTCTTTCCGCGCCTCATCATCAAGTGCGGACCACATGAAATCAAGCCAGGCCAGATAGTAACGCGGTTGCTCCGTATTAAACATAGGTAAAACCGGATCGCCCCAGTGTCTCCAGGCCTTTGTGTCGCTATAGGGAGGGACAACGCCAACGTCACGAAGTGCCCGGTCGCGGGCTTCTGTGTCACCCGTCACCATATAGATGAATGCCTCCTGGGTATAATGTCCCTTTCCCTTGAGGTTTGGGTCCAGCAATTGTTGCCAGTAAGCGGCTGTGATTGAGTGTGGATCTTGAATCTCTTTGCGGATACGTTGAAGTTCCCTCGTATTGCAGAAGACACCCAGGCCGGGTTCTGGCTTAGTACCTGGTGCGACGGCCATCATTGTTAACGCCTGTGCTTTTTCCTGGAGTTGCTCTTTTGTGAGACGTTGGGCGGCAGGCAAGACGGACGAAAAAAGTAAGATCAGCACAATATTGAACCACATTGACGACCGTTGCATGTAAGTGTCTCCTTGTTGAATTCTCAGGGGCCGGATAGGTGTGAATATTTATAACTTCCGGTCTAATTGGCGGTAGCTGATGGCTTCGCCGATGTGTTCGGAGGCGATATTTTCAACGCCGGCTAAATCGGCAATCGTGCGGGCCAGTTTGCATATCTTATCGTGGGCGCGGGCGCTGAGGCCGAATTCCTGCATGGCGTGCTTGAGCATCAACTCGCCTGCCGAATCGAGCTTGCAAAATTTCTCCACCTGTTTATGACTCATTCGAGCATTGGTATGAACTTTATCTCCGTCGAATCGCTCGGCCTGGATTTGCGTGGCTCGGATCACGTCGGCTCTCATCGTTGCTGAGTCAAGCTGACCCGACCTGGAGCGCAACTTCTGGAAACCGATTGTGGGTACATCGATATGAATATCGATTCGGTCCACGAGCGGTCCCGAGACCTTCGACAGATATCGCCTGATCTGGCCCGGCGTGCATTTACACCGCCGGGCTTCGCTGCCGAAGTAGCCGCACGGGCAGGGATTCATTGCCGCGACGAGCATGAACTGGGCGGGGAACCGGACCGTCTTTTTCGCGCGCGAGACGATGACGTAGCCGTCTTCCAGCGGCTGGCGGATCATCTCAAGCACGTGCCGGGGGAACTCGGTGAATTCGTCGAGAAACAGGATACCGAAATGGGCCAGCGACAACTCGCCCGGTCGGGGTATGGGTCCGCCTCCGACCAGGGCCGGGCCGCTCGCCGAGTGGTGCGGCATACGCACGGGTCGCGTCGCCATGAGCGCCTTGTTTTTGCCCAACAGCCCGACGGAAGAATAGACGCGGGTCGTTTCGAGGGATTGCTCGAGGCTCAGAGGCGGCAAGATCGTTGCTAATCGTTGGGATAGCATGGTCTTTCCCGCTCCGGGCGGGCCAATCATCATGATATTATGACCGCCGGCAGCAGCTATCGTCAACGCCCGTTTGACGTTTTCCTGGCCCTTCACGTCGGAAAAATCCACATCGTAGCTCGATGCCACGTTGAAAAGACCATCGATATCCACGATAGTCGTCTCCAGCGGCAGTTGTCCCGAAAGGAATCCAACCGCCTGGGCCAAGGAGCCAATCCTAAAAACTTCGATATCCTGAACGACCGACGCTTCTTCGGCGTTGTCCAGGGGAACGATCATTCGCCTAAAACCCTCGGCCGCAGCGCTCATCGCCATACTCAAAACGCCGTTGACCGGCCTGACCCGGCCGTCCAGGGCTAATTCGCCGACGATGATCGTTTCACGCAAAATCGGGCTGCTCAGGATGCCTTGCGCGATGAGCATACCCAGAGCGATGGGCAAATCGAAAGCGGGCCCGGCCTTTTTCACATCCGCGGGCGCCAGGTTAATCAGCGATGCTGTTTTCGGATGTTTGTAGCCGCTGTTGACGATGGCGCT
>JAFGTG010000558.1 GCA_016934255.1 Sedimentisphaerales bacterium | reverse complement strand
CTTCATAAAGCAAGCCTCAGTGAGATGCAGAGGATTATTTGTGAACAAGAGCCGACGAAACCCTCCACAAAGTTGAACACATTGAAAAAAACTTTGACAGAGATTGCCGGATACCGGCGGACGAATCCTCATACTCTTTCGGGATTAGTGCGAGGCGATTTAGATTGGATCGTGATGAAGTGCCTGGAGAAGGACCGAACCCGCCGCTACGAGACGTTGCATGAATTGTCCGAGGATTTAAGGCGTCATTTGAGAAATGAGCCGATTCTTGCCCGGCCGCCAAGTCTCACATATCGGGCACGGAAATTCTGGCGTCGAAACCGTTCATATATCGCTATCGCCGCTATCGTGACGGTGCTTTTAATTGGCCTTATTGTCACGATGATTTTGTACCGACGAAGTATCAATACTCGGAATATCCAGTGGGCACGGGACGTAGCTTTACCGGAGATTGTCGAGCTCGTCGGGCAGCAGGACTATCGTGAAGCCTTTTCGTTGGCGAAAAGAGCCAAACAGTTTATTCCTGATAATCCGACACTCAACGAGTTATGGCCGCTCATTTGTAAGGACTACTCGATTACCACGACGCCTGCCGGAGCGGATATTTACTACCGGGAATATGACGCGATGGATGAGCCTTGGCAATATCTCGGACGATCTCCATTGATAAACGTCACCCTTGCACAAGGCATGTATCGCTGGAAGATCGAAAAGGCCAGATTTACGCCGCATGAATGCGTCACGGACAGTTCGTTTAATGTCCGGCTGCAAGGGGGTGAAATGGTATGGATTGAGGCTTGGACTTGCAGCATATCCACCTCTCCTTTCGATCAAACGACAATCCTCGAAGCGCCGGCCTATCTTATTGATAAATATGAAGTTACGAATGAGCAATTCAAGGTATTTGTGGATCAGGGTGGATACGACGATCCCCAATACTGGAAAGGATTCACGTTCATCAAGGACAATCGTGAGCTGGGCTGGTCAGAAGCCATAACATATTTCCGCGACGGCACAGGTCGGTCCGGCCCGTCCACTTGGAAAGAAGGAACGTACTCACAGGGGCAGGGTAACTATCCGGTTTCCGGCGTCAGTTGGTTCGAGGCGGCCGCCTATGCCAGGTTTGCGGGCAAGAGCCTGCCAACGGTCCATCATTGGGAACACGCCGCTTGCCTCTGGAAATCGTTAATCATTACCCCTTATAGCAATTTTGCCATGAGTGGGACGGCTCCTGTGGGGAGTCATATCGGTATGGGACAAACGGGATTGTATGACATGGCCGGGAATGTCAAGGAATGGTGCTGGAGTGCAATCGATGATCCCAATGGACCGCGATATATCTTGGGCGGCGGCTGGGGCGAGCAGACTTACATGTTCACAAGAAGGGATTTTCGATCCCCGTGGGATCGAGCCGCCGTCAACGGCTTCCGCTGCGTAAAGTATATAGGAGGCGAAGAAACTGTGGCAGATGTGCTGTTCCATCCCATGCAGCAACCCCTGGAAACGAGAGACTATTCCACAGCGGCGCCCTGCACAGATGAGGAATTTCGAATCATTCAGCGACAATATGACTGCGATCGAACACCCTTGAACACCGCCGTTGAGATTGTTGACGAGAGTTCTCCCTTCTGGCGTAGAAAAGAGAAGATCTCCTTCGATGCGGCTTACGGAGGTGAACGGGTCATCGCCTATCTGTTCATTCCAAAGGGCATTAAGCCTCCGTATCAGACAGTGGTCTATTGGCCGGGAGACGGTGCCACAAGGGAAGAATCCTTTGAGGGCTTGCCAGAGCGGGATTATACGGAATGTGTTATCACGAATGGCCGAGCGTTACTGTTTCCTGTCTACAAGGGAACCTTCGAACGCCGTTATATTGAGAGGCCCGACCTAGACGGGACTCCGGCGGCATTTACAGAGTGGATCATACAGGCCTGCAAAGACCTGCGTCGGTCCCTCGATTATCTGGAGACTCGTCCGGATATCGACCCGGATCGATTAGCCTACTACGGAATGAGCGCAGGAGCTTCGTTCGGCCCTATGGTACTGGCTGTGGAACACCGTTTCAAGGCGGCGGTGCTCGTTGTGGGGGGATTTCCGATCTACCTTCCGGTGGATAACATGCCCGCTATTGACCCACTGAATCACGCCCCCAGAGTCAGAACGCCGGTTTTGATGATCAATGGGGAAGGGGACTTTTTCTTTCCATTGGAACGCTCGCAACGGCCGATGTACGAGGCCCTGGGTACGCCTGAGGCACACAAGAAGCACCGTGTGTATCCAGGTGGACATGGGCTGCTAAGCCTTTTTAGCAAGCAGATTCGCGGTGATGTGCTTGGTTGGTTGGATCGTTATCTGGGAACCGTCAACGGAACGAAGAATGGTACGAAGTGATCTGGAATGTGAAAAAGTACGGGCTGGTAAGTCACTTGATTTGCCGACAAGCTCACCAGCCCGGACCTGCTCCAAGCAGACGGTTTGCCTGCAAGGAGATAAGATACAATCAATTTACAGCAAACCGGGAAGGATGTCAAAAATGAATGCGATACGTAGTAACAAGTTTCTGGTGATGGCTGTACTTTTAGGTGCTGCGAATACGAATTTGGCAGTCGGCAGCACATGGACACGTAGAGCCGATATGCCAACCGCGAGACTCTGTCCTTCTACCAGCGTCGTGGAGGGCAAGATTTATGCCATCGGCGGTGCGACATCGATTCACGGGACCTATCTGCCGACGGTGGAGGTGTATGATCCCATCACGGACTCCTGGGCACGGAAAACCAATATGCCTACGAGAAGAAATGGTCTCGCCACCGCAGTCGTGAACGGTAAGATCTATGCCATCGGAGGTGAACCAACTCCTCAGGCGTCGCTTGGGACTGTGGAAGAGTATGATCCATCGACAGACACCTGGACGCGAAAAGCCGATATGCCTACGAAAAGGACGTTCCATTGCGCCTGCACGGTGGATGGAAGAATCTATGCCTTCGGCGGCGTCACAGCGGGAGTCCCCGGAGCCGATTCGAATCCTTCGACCCTGGAAGTGTACGATCCGGCTACGGATACTTGGGTGACAAAAAGGAGTATGCTTACACCAAGAGGCTTGGCTGGCGCCAGCGCAGTCAACGGTAAGATTTATGTCATGGGAGGTGTCGTAGGAAGCACTCATAATCCATCTCTTTCAACAGTTGAAGTGTATGACCCGGAGACGGATACATGGACTCCGAAGGCAAATCTACCCACTGCGAGGAGTTTTCCCGCTCTATGCGCAGTGAATGGGAGAATTTACGCCATCGGAGGCGGAACGTATGGTGGGGCGACATTCTCAACAGTCGAAATATACGATCCGGAGACGGATAGCTGGACGAGCGGGCCTGATATGCCAACCGCGAGGCTCGGTTTTTCCACCAGTCTTGTGAATGCCAGGCTTTATGCCATTGGAGGAGCGCGGGACTTTTACCCTGGCTCTGGTCTGTCAATCGTAGAAGAATACGATCTGACTCCGCCACCTCCTGATTTCAACGGCGACGGCCTCGTGGATATCAAAGATCTTCTTATACTCATTGAATCTTGGGGTCAGGATGATCCAATGACGGATATAGCACCACCACCGTTTGGCGATGGCATCGTGGACGCTTTAGACTTGAAACGATTAATGAGCTATTGGGAACAACCCGTGGATGATCCGACGCTGATCGCTCATTGGGCTTTGGACGAAGCGGAAGGCGATATTGCTTATGACAGCGCGGGTGTAAATGATGCCTTTGTTGTTGGTAGTAGTGCCTGGCAGCCCTTTGGAGGACATGTAGATGGCGCCCTTCAGTTGGATGGAGTTGATGATTGTGTCGTCGCCGGGCCAGTTCTGAATCCGGCTGACGGACCCTTTAGTGTCTTAGCTTGGATTCAAGGCGGCGCACCGGGGCAGGTGGTGATCTCCCAATCAAACGGGGCCAACTGGCTTCGAGCAGATTCAGCTTCGGGTTGTCTGATGACGGAATTGTGCGCGTGGGGCCGGAACGGAAGTGCTCTCTCTTCCGACATGGAAATCCTCGATGGAAACTGGCACCGCAT
>JAFGTG010000557.1 GCA_016934255.1 Sedimentisphaerales bacterium | reverse complement strand
TGCCGAATTGATGTGAACGATTGTCAAGCTAAGGAAAACGTAATGAAACGGCTCATCATCGCGCTCGTTTTGTGCATCGTTTCGATGGCTCAAGCCTGCTTTGGTCAATCCCAACTTGACGGATTCATCCTGATCGAAGGGAATGAATTCAACCGGGGGACAGGGGCAAGGCAAACGGGCGCTCGCGTGAACGTCGAAGATTTCGAGATTCTGGATCACCCCGTCACAAACTCGGAGTACGAAACATTTGTTAAGGACACAGGTACTCCGCCTCCGTTACACTGGATTGACGGCAGGATTCCTTCCGGTAAGGGAAATTATCCGGTCATCTTCGTCAATCGTCGTGACGTGATAACCTACCTGAGCTGGCTGACCCAAAAAGACGGACGCCTCTATCGCCTGCCGACGTCCGTTGAATTTGAGTATGCCGCCCGGGGCGGATTGAAGAACCAAACTTATCCCTGGGGAGACGACAGCCCGCAAGACAAAGCGAATTACGATCCCGACGGGCGGCGCCGTTTCGACCGATGGGAAGATTATCTCAAGCCCGCCCGCTGGGGTGATAAAAACGGGTACGGTCTTTACGGAATGGCCGGGAATGTATGGCAGATGGTTACGAGTAACTATGATCCCGCGACCTCGCGCTTTCGGTATCGTATCGAAGATCCGTTTGTCATCGAATCGGCGGTCATGGGCGGGTCCTGGGCGCGTAGCCGGGAATATCTCAAGAATGGATATCGATTAGGCGTGTCCGCCGGCATCCGGCATCCCGATCTTGGTTTTCGGCCGGTCCGGGAGCCGAAGCGGGGGGCTTGGACGGTTCAAAACCGGAATCTATGCGCCGTTTCTTTAGGGGATGGCAAAGTGCTTCTGAGCTGGTCTCTTTTAAAGGAAGACACATCATCAATCCGTTTCCATGTTTATCGGGCGCAAACGCGCGACCATGCCGGCTTTCGGATAACGAAAGAACCCGTTGCTCAATCGACGACATTGATCGACTCCGGCCTGACTCTCGACGGGCGCTATCAATATTATCTCAGGCCGGTCAACCGGACCGGTGAAGAAGGGAACCGCTCGGAATGGGTTGGAATCACTGTCGGTTCGGAGCCTGCATCGGTTGTGGCCACATTTAAGCCGCTGTTCAAGCAAGGTTCGCTCGTTCCCATCTTCGGCGATTTGAACGGCGACGGTACGTTCGATGGCGTCATTCGAATGGACAACGGCAATGCGGAGATGTCCCAGGACCCCGGCATTCCGGTCCAGCTTGAGGCGTTCACTTCCTACGGCCGGTCGCTGTGGCGCAAAGACATCTGCACCCACGATCACTGCTACGGCAGCGCCAACAACGTGCCCTTTAATGTCTGGGATATGGACGGCGACGGCAAAGCGGAAGTCATCACGCGCCTTCAAATCGACGACCTGGTGTATGTCGCGATCCTTAACGGCATGACGGGAGACGTCAAATACAAGGCCCCGTGGCCGAAGATGGTCTCCGACTTTTACAAATCTTCGACTCGAATTCATATGTCCGTGGCGTACCTGGACGGCGTACATCCGGCCGTGGTGACCCAGACCGGGCTTTATGAAAACGAGGTCTTCGCGGCCTTCGATCATCAATTGGAACCGTTATGGCGTTTTGACAGCTTCGCCGAGACCAATGGAAGCGGCGGTCACAAAATCGAAGTCGCGGACGTCGATGGCGACGGCAAACAGGAAGTTTTCGACGGTACGACGTGTCTGAACCACGACGGGACGCTGCGCTGGTCTATTTACAGACAGCATCCCGACATCGTTTCCATTCACGATTATCTACCCGACCGGCCCGGGCTGGAAGTGTTCTACATTGTCGAATCGAGCGTCCACGCCGGGGTGTATATGGTGGACGCGAATTCGGGACAGGTTATCTGGAAGGTGAATCGGGAGGACGATCCACGCTGGACGCACGGGCATACGGGATGGACATCCGATATTTGGGAAGATTCACCCGGCATAGAGTGCGTGTCGAATCGGGCGGGCCATAACGACTATAATCTGATCTTGTTTTCAGCCAAGGGCAATGTTCTCTTGGAGCCATTCCCCAACGGATTGACTCCGCTCGAATGGGACGGCGATCCCGCCCGTGAATTGCTCGGCAGACAAATCGGCAACTTTGACGGGAAAGAGATTATTTTCACCGGTGTTGAGCAGCCGGACTTACCGAAAAATAGTTACGTTTTAATGGTGGCGGATTTATATGGGGATTTCCGGGATGAGCTGGTTTTATCGGTAACTGGCGAAGATCGTAAAAAATTCATAGCGGTCATCACGGCGACGCATCCTGTTGACCGTAGATACGTCGCGGCGACTGAAAGCCTGGATTATTGCTTGTGGCTGGCGCGAAATATGGGCGGTGGATATCGGTCGATCTATGACCATTCGTTGAAAGAACCTCTGCCCGATTAAAAAATTAACTGAGGCTCAATTTCTTCGAAAAATGGGTCTTGACGTATTTGGCTTGATGTGATAAAATTAAACTATCAATGAGTTCACATGCCCCTGCCGATCTCGCTTTTTCCTCTCCCTCCGCTAGGCAGGGGCCTTTTTTTGCCGATCTCGCCGGGTCAAATGGCTGAATAGGAACGTCCGAATTTTCTTCTCTTTTGTTTATTTTCACTTGTCCGCACTGGCGTTGCAAAGTTCGTGTTCGAGGAGCATTTCCATTTCTTCGGTGCTGAACTGATGGCCGCAAAACATGCAATAATGACCCATCTCGCGGTCGAAATACACTTCGCGCGTCAGGCATTTTGGGCAGGTTATATTTTCGTATTCCGGTTCGAACATTTGTTTTCGTCCCTCTTCTTTCACTTGAAGGGTTATCACAAAATCAAAATTCTCCATCGGCCAGATTGACGGAGGGATTAACCTAAAAGATGAATAAAGACCATCAAACGAGAGCACCGTTTCTCGAATATCGTGTTACTTTCCTTGCTTTGCAGTGCCTTACATAAGTAGAGAGCGATGTTTAGCTCGCTCCGATAACAATAAGGTAAGATTAGTTAAACGGAGCAACAAGAAAGGAGCGTATCATGTTAAGGCAAAGAATCATCCTCATCGCAGCGGTTGGAACAGTACTGTGTTTGTCGGCGGGCAATACTTTCGGCCAATCAATCGTCGTCCATAAAAATCCAGGCCGGCCGGGCGTAGCGAACCGGCTACGCGGTCAGATTATTGTTCGGCGACCT
>JAFGTG010000005.1 GCA_016934255.1 Sedimentisphaerales bacterium | reverse complement strand
GTGGTTTTGAATGCTCAGTTGACTTTCCGGCCCTACTGAGGCCACGGTGGGTTCATACATGCACGATGCCTGGATCGGTGGTAAGGAGAACGTGCCGGCTGTGGTCACGCGCAGCGCGTATTCGAAGGTCTGCTCGGTTTGATTTGCCCAGCAGAACAGGACGACGCGGTCATCGAGGAATTCTACATGGTCGGGGAAATTAGAATACGCGTAGTACGAATTCGCCGAGGTCGCCAATCGTGGATTCTCCACTTCCATTCCTCCAGGCAACGCATCGACAAGTGCGATATTATGGATCGTGGGACCGGGCGTACTGATCGTTGTCTTCACGCGTACAAGATCGCCCACGCAAAGCGTATTGGGATCAATGGGATTGTCGTTCTTATCTACCCAATTTCGCCTGACACGCAATCCCTGATCGAAAGGTTCTACCAGTCCTTTCGCAGCCAGACCTTCGATTAAGACGACAATATACACGGTTCCATTTCCATCGGAGGAGACAACGACCGGTTCGGAGATTTTTTCAAATGTGTGTGATACCGGCGAGTTGTGGTCGAATATCGCAATTTCACGGTCGGCAAGTTTGATGGTTCCGGAGAAATTTTGTTCTTCCTTGTTCGTGATCGCCTGATAACGAGACAATGCTGCGATTGCCGTAGCGTTATTCAAAGTGCTTCCCCATCGACACCCCTGCCTCGCTTCATCCAATCGGCGGGCAAGAATGACGATAGCCGGATGTTCGGGTTCAATCTCCAGCAATACCGCTAACAGGACCGCCTGTTGGCGGATGGGTGAAGTCAACCTGCCGGTTGTGGTGGTCTTACCGATGTTATAGGGTAACTGTTCGGGAATCAGAGCGAGGGCTTCATCTTTGCGACCTGCGGCGTGGAAAGCTGCGGCGAGATGGGCTGCGGCCGCCAGATCGAACTGATCTTTCTGTTCGGAAAGGCGTGTCATCCAACCCAAAGGAGGTTCTCCGAAGACCGTGAGAACTCGACATATCAATGCTTTCGTGTTCAGATCCGGGCCGTCGTCGGCAGTTGTTTTGAGGCGTTGATCGAGATACTTGACCAGTTCTTTTGTGAATTGTGGATCGATTTCATAGCCGGCGTTTTGAGCTTCGAGCAAACAAGAGGTGGCATAAGCCGTGCCCCATAGATCAGGAGTCGATCCACCCGGCCAATAGCTCAAACCTCCTGATCGCGTTTGCATAGACCATAAACGCGCAATGCCTGCCTCCACCATTGAGCGGATCATCTCGACGCGGTCGTCTCCGATCACATCCGGTGCGTATAGAAGTGAAAGTAACCGGCTGCTGGTTTGCTCGACACAGCCGTACGGATAACTGATGAGTTCTTCCAGGGCGGGACCGAGCTGAATATTCGGACGCGAGCTGATCGACACCGTCAATCGGGCGGTTCCCTTCATAAAAGATTGGGGAGGTCGGATACGATATTGTTCGCCCGCGCGGATGGCTTTGACTTCTACCTGGCTGTGCAAAGCCGTCGGCGGTCTAACGGTAAGTGTTGTCTGGCTCCGGGCCGTAATTGGTTCGTCATCCGTTCCGAATGCCTGGGCTTCGACACTGACCTCTACAGGGCCCATACTCGTTGCTCTTGCCCGGAGTATAAGCGACGTTGGTCGCCCTGGATCAATTTTCACTTTATCTAAAGTTCCATCGGATATCACTTCGAGCGGTCCTATAATCGAAGTTTTCAAATCGGCGGTTAAGGATTTCTCGGTGGAGTTAAACAACTTAACCGGGACTTCGAATTCGTCTTGTGGTGCTACAAAACGAGGCCAGGTCGTTTCGACGATAAGTGGTGACGTTAGCGTCATGGCTGACTCGGCATGGCCGTAACGATCGTGATCGATAGCTACAGCCATCAGGCGCATTTGTCCAATTAAGTCGGGCAATTTGAAATTCGTACTTACCCGGCCGTGCTCATCCACGGGGATCGCTTGACGCCAGACGACAGCTACCTGGCGATGTTTGGCCGGGACCGGATTGCGTCGAAGAGAGTCGAGTTCAAAATCGTCGGCGCCTATCCGAACGGTCCCGGTAGGTCGTTCGTAGTCGGGGAGTAAGCGTAAAAAGATGTCGGCTGTGGAGACGCCAAGCCGGCGTGGTCCTAAAAAGAATCCATAGGGATCCGGTGTTTGATAAAATGTTGTCAACAGTATTCCTTCATCTACCGCCCAGAGATGAACCAGTGTGGGACGGTTCGGATCGGTCGGAATATCTGTTTCGACCGTTACACGGACGGTCTCGCCGGGCTTGGCGCTTGTCGGCCCGACAATCTTCACGGGAAGTTGTTGTTTTACGTGGTCCAATTTTACTCCGGTCATCCCCATCGCACGGTGCGGGAGCCAGTTTTTCTGCTGGGGATCAATCGCACGAACTACGGTTGCGGTCAGGAACACACTTCCACGAAGGTCCTTCGCCAGAGGTACCTGGAATTCTGTTGTGTTGTTTTGAATTGTGCCCGTATGTGTGGCTACGACATGGTCGCTTTCAACTGTGAGCAAACATTTTCCCGGGATGGGACTGCGAATCAAAATCCTGGCCGTCTCACCCGGGGTATACTTGTCTTTATCGGTCACGACCTCCAGACGCTCCGGCTGATTCATCGGTACACTCTGCGGCCCGGCCGAGTACACCGAAGCATAGAATTCCAGAAAAGAAGAACTTCCACTCGGGCCATCTGTCAGTATGATCCGGTAGGTACCTGGTTCCGGACAGACAACGTCGAAATCGCCTTCAGCTCCGGAGGTTGATATGGCCCGCTCGCTGCTGATTTCCCTGGTTCGCTCAATGGATTTCCACACGCGACGGTTATCGACCAGTTTTAATATGGTGTCATATTCCACCCGCACGAAACGCATTTTTATATCGCCATCAGCAGCAGGTTTGCCGTCTCCCGTCAGTCGGACCCAATCTACTTTTAAGGATTCTCCGACGGGAGCTACCTGACCTGACGACAGACGAAGACCGACATGCCGATTCATCATATCGAGTGTTGCCGAAGTGTTGGCTGAGACCGAACGCCCGCCCGGCTCGGTGACGGTTGCTGAGAGCATCATGCGATACAGCCCAGGTTTAAATGACTCAGGCAATTGGATCTGGATATTTGCACACCCTTTTTCATCCAATTCGCCTTCCGAATCGGGCAATGAAATGCTTCGGTGATCGGTTTGCCAATCGAATGTATAGTCGGAATAATCCTTTGACGCATAATTGATTGGCTGGAGAGTGCCTGTAATGGTTACCGGGATCTTGGCCGCCGGCTCGTCCCACAAGTATCGGGCGCTCACGTTTATTGACGGGGGCATGTCGGAGCCGAAACGTTCAGCCGTCGGCTCCGCCTTGACTTCCATTCGCACCGGTATAAAACATTCGACAAGCGTTTGGGCTGAGCCAAGGGTTTTGTCTGAACCGGGTAGAGCCACGCGAAAACCGTAAGGACCGGTCTGGCAATCGGCGCGAGTGGCAAATTCGGCATGGAACACACCCTGATCGGTATCCAGAGGTTTCGCGATGAGCTCAGCCACCTGCCGGCCGTCAGGTCGGTTAACTTTAACCGCCAACGGGAAAGGAGGTGGAGTCGAACCGGTCTTGCTGCGAAAGATAGCTGTTGTGTGAATCGTATCGCCGGGCCGATAGACTCCCCGCTCGGTATATAGCATTACTTCGTAGTTTTCCGCATAAGGCCGGTCGGGTTGCGGAACATCATCAATGACCCACTGATTATCCTCCGGCTGGAGATAACTGAGATCGCCGTCCTTCTGTGCTGTGATGATCCACATCTTGCCGTCCGGATGATTGCGTGCGAATCTCAGTCTGGCGATGCCGTTCTTATCGGTATTGGCGGACGATAGGGTTTGATTGTTAAAGCTCAGGGCTTCAACGTGAACGTCCGGAACGGGTTCTCCGGTTCGGAGCGAAGTTATCCAAATGAGCGAACCATCTCGTTCGGTTTTGGTTGTAATGGCCAGGTCGGTTATAGTCAAAAGTACGCTGTCGTCAGTCCATCGTGTGTTGGTTGCTGTAGCGCTGATGCGGTATATACCTGTTGATGTCGGGAGCAGGTCTTGAATGTCGAGTGTTAGCTTCTGTGGTTTATTCGGAGGCAAGTTTAACTCTATTTCCTTCGAGGTTACCAATCGCGACGTCGCTTCGGTATAATAAGTATGTTGGAGATGGGACATGAGATTATTCGCGTGCACACGCCAGACTTTTAGATTTAGACCTTCGATATTCACTGCTTCGACATCGAGATTCAGGTTCCCGAGGGGAGATAGAATGCCTTCACGATGGACAAACTGAAAACTGGGATAATATTCAGGGATGTGAACTGAAATAGATTTGTCTTCTCCCAGTGTTTTATTGTCTTCGGACAGAAGCGTGCCGGGCACGACGATGGTATAATGTCCGCCTGGTTGGAACTTTCCCGTTATTGTCAGATTGCTGGTGCTCCGATAAACACTTAATTCCTCGATCGCCGGCTCGACCGCGACATTCGGCAGTTTCTGTTCTACGTTAAGTTCGTGAGAAAATCTTAGCTCCACCGAGGCGATTTCTTCGAACGTCGGTCTTGTGGTATGAACGTTGAGCAGGGAGAAAGCGAGGGGGACCTCATGGACTTGAACCACTTGCTTGCCGAGTCCTAATTCTGCACCATCTCCTTTAAGTTCCTCGTCGAGAACCATTTGGAAACGGTTCGATTCCGGCCGGCGAAAACGCACCACGAGATTCTCTTGGGGCGTTTGTGTCAGGCAGACCGGTTCGCCAAGCTTTGCCTTGGTGTTTTCGTCATAGAAGCTTATATGACGCAGAAGGTCTCCGGGATCGACCGGCTGGTTAAATACGACTCGAAAAGTAACATCGCTATTGTCGAAAGCAACCAGTTCGGATTTGTCCAGTGCCAGTGATTTGGTTTTAAACTCGAATTCATTTTCACCTTCCAGGGCTCTTCCCGTTCTGCGCTGGAGCTCTTCGGTGGCACTTATTCGAAAGATCCTTCCCGCAGGTAATCGCTTGGCGAGTATGTAATCAAGCTTGTCGGGGGCCGACCACATCCACTCGCCGGGCCATTCCGGAGTGAGCTTAAAGATCGCAGCTTTTTCAACTTGCCCTACAACTGCGGGTCGGACCATGTGCCGATCGAAGGTGAGTGAAAACCGATCGGCTAAGTGGGTGTCGGGCGAGGCATATAACGAGATAACACGGGCGGAAGGTCGGGGGACTTTCGTCAAGTCGTGGTGAATCCATATCAGCCCTAAAACATTGATTCCTATCGGAATAACGATCAGGGCAACGTGCTTCCTTGAGATTCTTCGCATGATAGACTCCTTGTATATGAGAATGAACAATCCGAATCGACGGGCCGATATTGTTATTGGTTTGAGAGAACGAATCCTTCGAATCTTACCCCCTGTATCTTGGGCGCCTTCACCAGAGGGTGAACGCATCCGGGCGGGAGGTAAGTATTCCAAGTGGAACATCAAAAAGTTCGAGACTTGCCGGTGTTTCCCTGGAGGAAAAACTGTTCGCTCGTATTGTGTCTATCGGCATCGTTCGATCAATTGCTACACATTTTGCACACTATTCTTATAAACTCTGTCTGGTTGGTTGATAAAAATGAACCAATCCCCTTCACGAGTTCAAATGTTGTACACGGATGACGGATGAGTTTGATACCATGTTCCTTGAACTGCTCTTTTTACATCACGTACGATTATTTGAAACTCGTTCTTGTTGAAACATGTTCTGATCTCGAGGTAAGTGTTATCCATACCAGAAGATATAACGATTATGGCTGAACCAGTAATATTCCTACCCGATATCTACATAACAAGCCAGCAAGAAGCTCGTACGATTCACTATCAGTTAGATTTCCATATTCGTTAAATTAATTTTGACGCGCCCGTCGGCAATAAAGATGATCGAAATAATTTAGACTCCGTGCTGACATTATAGGTAACATTTTATTCTTCAAAATCTTCAATTGATCTCAGTTTTGATCGCCAAACTTCGACTTTTTCTGGTTTGTCCCAGGCTTCGTAAAGTTCGATTGAGTTATTAAGCGACTCCTTTGTATGTGGAAGAGTGCCACCAAGTACAAGACGGTGGCCTTCGAGGACTTCAAGTCACTTTTGCACAGGAAGAGCTTGTTCACCCTGCAGCCTGTATTTAAAAGCGCATCCTATAAAATCTCAATTCATAATAATTCTCTGCAAAGAACCTGTGATTTTCATAGCTAATGTTGTATAATAACACTTGCTTCTGCATTTGGGTCAAAGGTGAGCAAAAAGGAGAAAGTACTATGCAAGAAAAACTCACACCGTCATTTTGTCCCAAGAATGGTAAGTACTCCGGAGGTAAAAAGAAATGTAACTGGGTGAGATGGATCCTTCCAATCACGGGATTATCGGCGTTCATTTGGTTTCTTATTCGCGTCATGCCAAAACCTTCCCGTGCGACGTATCCGTGTCAACGCGTTGCCATGCCGCTTGCTTCGGGATTTATCGCCTGGCTCGTGGGACTGGTCGTTTCTATTACCGTATTTAAGAAAGCCAAGCAGCTTCTGAAAGAGTCTCGAGTCGCGTTGGCGTGTCTGTGCCTGATCATAGCAGGATTGATGGGGATAGTATCACTCATCAATCTTCCGGAACGGCTGGCCAATGCGCAAGGGCGATGGAGGCTTCACGGACCGATAGGTCAGGCTCGCGGGATTTATCCGGGGCGGGTGGTATGGGTGTGGGATCCTAATGCGACGGATTGGGACGGCTACTCTTCATCCGAACACTGGTACGATGATGATCATACCAACCTGGCGGTCGTGGAAACGATGGTATCACAGGCGATTCGGGAACTTGCCGGCAAGAGCACGGACGCCGTCGCATGGGACGCCATTTTCCGTTATTTCAATGCGAACAGGGGCAAGGGAGACATCGGGTATCAGCCTGGAGAAAAGATCGCTATCAAGATAAACCTGACCACCTGCAACGACCAATGGAATAGCTGTAATCGAGCGACCTACGTGAAGAATAATCCCAACAGCATCGACAATTCGCCCCAAATGATTCTTACGCTGCTTCGGCATCTGGTCGAGACGGTCGGCGTGGATCCGGGCGATATCAGCATCGGCGACCCAACCTGTCGGGTACCGAATTATTTATGGAATATGCTGCACCCGGAATTCCCGAACGTCCGCTATCTGGACAATACCGGTCGATTCGGTCGAACGCGGGTGGAATTCTCCGATGTCCCATTTTATTGGAGTGCGCCGGATGCCGCCGGTACGTTGCAGGACTATATACCCGTCTCATTTGCAGAAGCAGACTACATCATCAATTTCGCGGTATTGAAGGGTCACTCATCGGGTATCACGGTGTGTGCCAAGAACCATTACGGTTCGCTGATACGATGTCCGAACAGTTATCTTCGGGATGTGGGTGTTCTGAACTATTATGACATGCATTTGAGTTTACCGAACGCCGAGTGGGCGCCGGGAAGGAGATATTATCGAGCCTTAGTGGATTTGATGGGTCATCCGGAACTGGGGGGCAAGACCTTGCTCTACTTGATTGACGGACTTTATGGCGGATACTACGCGGGCTCGCACCCTTACAAATGGACATCCTCTCCGTTTGGCGATGAGGGCGATGACTGGCCATCGAGTCTTTTCGCTTCGCTGGATCCGGTGGCGATCGACTCGGTGGCGTATGACTTCCTGCGGGAAGAATGGCCGGACGTGGTGACCGGGGGAACAGGTAAGCCGGGAAGCCTCCTGGGCGGTGAGGAGGATTATCTGCACGAAGCAGCCCTGGCGGACGGTCCCCCTTCAGGGACATTCTACGACCCCGATAAAGACGGAGTGGCTCTGACGAGCTTGGGCGTTCACGAGCATTGGAATAATCCTCAGGATAAGCAGTACAGCAGGAATTTAGGGACGGGTGAGGGTATTGAACTCATCAAGCTAAAGGGCACATGGGCTGAGACTCTGCGGGGAGACCTGGATAAAGACGGCGATATTGATTTGTCGGATTTCACTGTATTCGCGTCTGCCTGGTTGAGTAAACCGGGAGATGCTCATTGGAATACGTGCTGTGATCTTAGCGTACCCGCCGGTACAATTGATATGCTGGATTTGGCGGCATTTATGGAAAACTGGATGACTGATATCAGATAGAGTCTATCGAAACGGCCCTTCAACTTCACGATGCATTATCATCGACATCGTGAATCGTTCTACTATTATTTGATGGTAAAGAGAGATATGATGAATGTGTCGAGGCGAGATTTTATTAAAACGACAGGCACCGTTTCTTTAGGTTGTTTTACCGTTTTACCTGGAATCCTTTCCAACATCCCGGAAGGGCCAAGGGCCTCTTTAGGGAAACTGAACCCAAAGGAATTTTTGAACCCGGGGGCCGAACACCGGGGTGTGCCCTTCCTTTTCTTTAATGACGATATCGACGCGGAAGAAGCCGTCAGGCAATTGAGAGAAATGCATGAGAACGGATGGGGCAAGGTGCTGCCCCGCCGCTACGGCGGGCTTATGAATCCTGTTTACGGGAAAACATGGAACAAGGCGGTTCATGAAATCATCAAAGCCGCTAAAAAATTAGGTATGAAAGTATTCCTCCAGGAGGCGGATAAAAATGCATGGTATTCAGCAGCGCCCACTGAGATACCGGGTATGAAAGACGAATACCGAAATAAATATCTTATTAAAAGAAATGCAGATGAAGAGCCTGCAAAAAATGAAATACTCATACTGAACGACGGTCAATATAACTATTACCAGCACACGGCCTATCCAAGGCAAGGCTGGGAAGGTTCCTTCTGTTACCTGGACCTGCTGGATAAGAATACGGTTGATTCCTATTTGTCGGCTCTTTTCTCGTTTCTCGACAATGAGTTTGGTCCCGATCTGGGGAAAACAATTGAGGCTATATGGGTTGCCGAACCCCATATAACAATGGGAAATCCTCGTAGTCACGATACGCTCCCGTGGACGCCGAAACTGAACGATATTTTTCTGGCGGAATGGGGCTATCCGTTGGTTGAAAACGTCCCAAAGCTTTTTGAGGATATCGGTGATTATCAGAAGGTGCGTTACCATTACTGGCGGACGTTAAGTCGTTTGGTGCTTCGGTCTTATTCCGAAACCATGCAACAATGGAGCCATAAATACAATTTAAAATTTACCGGGCATTTGATGGGTGAAGACTCTTTCGTCAGCCAGCTTCAGTATTCGGTGAATATCATGCCTCATTATGAATATATGGATATTCCGGGGATCGACCATTTGACGATGGATACGTACTGGCCCACGGGGGACCCGTTTATTTACACGCCGAAGATGGCGTCCAGCGTTGCCAATCAAATGGGAAAAAAAGAAGTCCTTGCCGAAATGTATGGATGTTCGGATTTGGGAAACTCATTTGAAGACCGGAAAAATGTATTTCAGTGGTTAGCTGTTTTGGGCATTAATTACAGGAATTATCACGGCGCGTTTTATAGCATGAGGGGAGAAAGAAAGCGCAAATACCCTGTCAACCTGAACTATCAACAGCCGTACTGGAGTCGGAACAAGTTCATCGCGGACTTCGCTGCACGTCTGTCATATCTTTTAAAACAGGGTAAGTATAAAGCAGATGTTCTTGTGCTCAATTCGATTGAATCGTATTACCTGGAAGGGAAAATCGCGAGAAAACTGTCCAAGGTGATTGTTCCCATCCAAAAAACCTGATAGGACTCAGTCATAGTCTGTTAAAAATCCATCGGGGATATGATTATGGGGATGAAACAATCCTCTCAAAATACGGAGCCGTTAAAAACGGCGATTTTGTCGTCGGGGACATGTCTTATAAGTTAGTTTTGTTGCCCTCCGTTAAAACCTTGCGAAGAACGACGCTGAACCTGTTGGCTGATTTCTTGGATGCAGGAGGGACAATCATTTCCACCGGGGATTTGCCTGAATGCATTGATGGAGAACTCAATGCCGACATAGACCTCTTTAATAAGAGGATTGTAAAGGTAACGAACACTCCTGACATTTTACAGCGTGAAATCAGTAAACATATACCTTCTCATATTCGGATTAATCCGTTAAGCGGTTCATCGGATAACATTTGGGTCCATGAAAGAATCCTGGATGACGGAAATTTATTTTATCTGACAAACACGGACCAAGCGAATGAGGCCGACATGGAAATTATGATCAGGGGAGAAGGAGAGCTCGAACGATGGGACCTTGAAAAAGGCGCCGTTGAGGCGATTCCTCAATCAGCTAAAGGAGGATTTTTAAGCACACGTTACAGGTTTGCTCCAGGCGGTTCCCTGGTCGTATTTCACGACGGCGCAAAACCGCAACGGAATGTCATGCCAAAAACGGAAAAAATAGTGGCAAGGATTTCCGTAGATCACTTTAAAGTAACAAGAGAAAGTCCCAATGCCTTAACACTCGATTTTTGCCGATACCGTAAAGGGGATAATCCATGGAGCGATGTTTTTCCTGTGCTGGGTGTTCAAGATATTCTCTCGGCGGAAAAGTATTCAGGCCCTGTCAGCCTCTGGTTTGAATTTGCGTCAGAGATGACACCCCCCCAATGCTCGGTCGTGATTGAAGAAGCGAAGGACTATATCGTCACAGTAAATAATAAGGAGGTCAAGTATAACAATCTTCCTTATTACCGTGATAAATCTTTTCTTCCAATCGATATCACTCATTTAGTCAAGCCGGGAAAGAATATCATTCGATTATCGCGGCATTTCGAAGCCGCGGATAAAAACACTATCGACAATAACGACCTTGGAAAATTCTACGGCACCGAGCTCGAACAAATATACGTTATAGGAGATTTTGCCGTTCAGGGAGAGAAAATCGGACAAGACGACTTCGAGTGTAAAAGGGAGAGGTTCAATCCCTCCTTTTTGTTAACGAAGGAAACAGGTGTGACGAGCGGCAATTTGCTGACCGACGGATACTGTTTCTTTAACGGTACTTTGACACTGAGCTCGGAGGTTGTTATTCCGGATATGAGTCGTGACCGGAAGTATTACCTCGATATGGAAGCATTGGATACTGTTATTGCAGAAATCAAAATCAATGATTGTCCGGCGGGAACCCTGGGATGGAAGCCCTACCGGGTAGAAATAACGGACTTTGTCCGGCTGGGAAAAAATAAAATAGAGATCATTCTGACGAACTCGTTGCGTAACCTCCTTGGTTCACTGCATTATGTACCTAAAAAGGATTCTCCCGGCGGGCAATGGAGCCTGAAAGCGTCTCCTTCCCTTGGAGATGGCGCGCGATGGTACACAAACAGGCATAACAATAAATACTGGAGTGACGACTACTTCTTCAGGTCGTTTGGAGTCGGAAAGGTGTCTGTTTTGTCTGTTCAATAATCAGGATTGAATGACGTTACTGTTTGGACCGAGTATTAAGCCGTACTTGCTCTAACGACGAGAGAGGGTTTAATGTAGATATGGTTTTCCTGGAGAGTCTGGTGGCGTATGAGTTTCTCCAGGAGTTCAACGCTTTGTCTGCCGATCTCGTCTGCAGGTTGGTGTATGGTGGTTAGCGAAGGAATGGAGTACTCGGAAAACGGCTGGTTATCGAAACCCGCGATTGCAATGTCCTCGGGAATATTGATATGGTTATCCGAGAGATATTTCATCGCGCCGAGTGCGACATTGTCGTCATAGGCGATAATGGCATCGATACGGGCGTCGCGCTGGATGAGTTGTTCTGCTCCCAGGAATCCTCTTTGCCAAAAGAGTTCCCGGCCTGCGATCTCCGCGATCACCGGCGGGTGATGTTTACAGATCAATGCTTCATATGCGGCTTTTCTTTCATCGGCGTCGGAGTGCCAGGGAGGACCGGTGATGAAGGCAATCCGTTTCCTTCCTTTTTCGAGCATGTGATCGATGGTCAGTTGGATTCCCAGCCTGTTGTCAATCTGAACGACAGCCAGCTCAGGTGCGCTCATGCGGGTATCTTGAGATTTATAAGGATTCCCGGCTGTCACGATAGGAATGTTGTTTTTTTCCAGTTCTGTAAAGCAGTTGAGGGGAATGTTTTGGATCGGACCGCAGAAAAGCAGGCCTTCCACTCTGTTGTGAATCCAGGTTTCGTGGCAGGTGGCGTAACCTGTATCCTCGACCGTGAGTAAGGGGACGTATCCTTTGGCGGGTAATTCCTGGAGAATCGCGGTCAGAGTCGCTGCGATAATGGAGTCATTTGCACTTGCGAGATAAATGCCGATCAATCCGGATTTTTTCGAACGCAGGTTTCGCGCCATCAGGTTCGGAGCGTATCCGAGTTGCCTGGCAACTGAGAGTACTTCATGTGCCGTGGCATCGGATATCCGGGCTTTTTTCGCTGAGCCGGAAAGAACTTTAGCGACCGTACTGACCGAATACCCTGTTTCTCGCGCGATGTCTTTAAGTCGTACTTTCGTTGTCTTTTGTTTCATGTCGTATGTGTCTATCGGTGCTATTATCACTTTTTTCGGCCATATAATCAAAGCGTTTTTGTGTTACGTGTACAACCGTGCGAAAGCTGTATTATGTGAATTTTCCGAAAAAAGATGCCGGTAGGGTTAAATTCTTCATATTTTTCTTTACATTTCTTTGATTTTGCACCACGATATTCTTCGTGCTACAACGTAGTAGCAAGGCTAAAAAAGAGTATTTCGGTTTTTCGCCGCATTACCGAGCGTCGCTTAAATCAAAGGAGATGAAAATGTTGAGAAAGAAAGCAATTGCGGTTTCGTATCTTGTCGGCGTTTTCATGCTTTGCCTCAGTTTTCCTTGCCCTGCTCGATCCGATAGCCGCAAACCAGTGTACCTTGACGCAAGCAAACCGGTTGAGGAACGGGTCGAGGACCTGCTGGCGCGTATGACCTTAGAGGAAAAAGTAGGTCAGCTTAATATGCCCTGTGTTTATGTGCATCAATTGGGCAAGGATATCAAGACCAAGATGGCTGCGTGTATCGAGTTTGCCCGGGGAACTCGCATTAAGGGCATCGGTCCGGGCGGCGGTTTTTTTACGCTTCCCAATACGATTCTTCAAGAGGGAACCGAGCAACAGGCGACGTTCCTGAACCGGCTGCAGAAGATTGCACGGGAGGAAACGCGTCTGGGTATCCCGCTCTTGATTACGGAAGAAGGCACTCACGGTCTGATGTGTTCCGGGGGTACGATTTTCCCTGAAGGGCCGGCCCTGGGAAGCACCTGGAATATGAGATTGTTGCAAAAAATCTATACCGTAGCCGCACGGGAAGCCCGGGCCATTGGCGTACATCAGTTGTTTACGCTGGTGGTTGAGCCTAATAGAGATCCCCGACTGGGTAGAAACCAGGAGGGTTACAGTGAAGACCCCTACCTGTGTTCCAGAATCGCAGAGGTGATTGTCCGGGCTGTGCAAGGCGATGATATCGGCCAGCCGGACAAGGTCGTGGCCGGGCTTTGTCATTATCCCGGCCAGAGCCAACCGGTCAGCGGTTTGGAGCGGGGAGCCATGGAATGGTCGGAGAGAATCCTGCGGGAAGCTTTTCTGCCACCCTGGGAGGCGGGGATCAGGCAGGCCGGGGCTTTAGGCGTTATGGCCACCTATCCGGCTATTAATGGAGTGCCCGTGCACGCGTCTTCCGCTATTCTCAGGGATTTGCTGCGGGATGAGTTGGAATTCCAGGGAATCGTCTTAGGCGAAGGAGGCGGACTGTCCACATTAATCAACGAAGGATTGGCTCCGTCCCAGAAGATCGCAGGGGAAATGACGATCAAAGCCGGTGTGGATGTGGGGATTTCTTACGAAGAGGCTTACCTGTTGCCTTTGATCGAGAACGTGCAAGAGGGCAAGGTTTCCATGGACTTTATTGACAGGGCCCTGCGCCGAGTTTTGCGTATTAAATTTCGTCTGGGGCTTTTTGAAAAACCCTATGTGGACGTTGTCCGCGCTAAACGTGTCGTTCATACAAAGGAGAGCCGAGACCTTGCCCTGGAGGCGGCACATGAGGGGATTGTGCTCTTGAAGAATCAAAACCATCTGTTGCCTTTGGATAAGAATCTGAAGAAAGTCGCAGTGATTGGTCCCAATGCGGACAATGTCCTCAACCAGTTGGGCGATTACACCTCCAATAAAATCCTGCAGGATGTCGTCACTGTTCTTGATGGAATTCGTGATAAGGTGTCCACCGCCTCGGATGTCGTTCATATAAAGGGATGTAATGTTTTCAATCGCGATTTAAATGAGATCGACCGAGCTCGTCAGGCGGCGAAAGAGGCGGATGTGGCGGTGGTTGTTCTCGGTGAGAATGCCTGGAAAACCAAAGGCGACCAGATTACCAGCGGCGAGGGATATGACGTGGCCAGTCTCGACCTGACTGGCTTGCAGGAAGATTTGTTAAAAGCGGTTGAGGCTACGGGTACGCCCACGGTTCTGATCCTGATAAACGGCCGTCCTTTGTCCATTGCCTGGGCTGCTGAAAACGTGGATGCGATTGTGGAGACCTGGCTCAGTGGAGAGATGGGCGGCGCTGCCATTGCGGACGTGCTTTTTGGGGATGTGAATCCCAGCGGACGTCTGCCCATAACGATCCCCCGTCATGTGGGGCAACTCCCGGTTTACTACAATCATAAGAAGTCAAAGACATACTGGATTGAAAAGGGCTGGGGTAAACCTTATGCAGACATGAGTCCGGAACCACTCTATGCCTTTGGGCACGGACTGAGTTACACCACCTTTGGCTATAGCGCTCTGCGTATCGAGCCGAAAGCCATACCGCCGGAAGAGACGGTCACTGTGACGGTGGATGTTAAAAACACCGGAAAACGTGCAGGCAGTGAGGTCATGCAGTGCTATATACAGGATGTCATCAGCAGCGTCACCACACCTTCGTTGGAACTTAAGGGCTTCCAAAAGGTCTCCCTGGTGCCGGGCGAAACAAAAACCGTCCGCTTTGTCCTGGGGCCGGACCATCTGTCGCTTTTAGACAGACATCTCAAACGCGTAGTGGAGCCGGGCGAATTTAAGGTGATGATCGGCCACTCCTCCAAGGATATCCGGCTTGATGGGAGCTTCAATGTGACTCTTGAGGCCATCCCCGAGACAACGGCCAAAATCGATCAAAAGCGGATGCCCTATCTTGATCCCGGTCGTCCTATCGACCAGAGGGTCGAAGATTTGCTTTCCCGGATGACGCTTCCGGAAAAAGTCGGCCAGATGAATATTCCCTGTACGTATAAAAAACGAATCGGGTGGGGACTTAACGAAAAAGACGTGTCCATGCACACAACACTATCCCCGGACGTAAGGGCCCGGCAAATAGAAGGATGTAAAAAATTCACTGCGGGGTCGTTGGCTGAGGGATTGGGGCCTGGAGGCGGTTTTTTCACGTTATGTGACAGGCTCGTTTACGAAGGGACACGAAAGCAGGCGGAACTGCTGAATGAATTGCAGAGAATCGCTAAAGCGGAGACCCGCCTGAAGATTCCCCTGCTCCAGATCGAGGAAGGGACGCATGGGCTTATGTGCTCCGGGGCAACGATTTTTCCGGAGGGCCTTTCTCTGGGCAGCACCTGGAACCTTACGCTTGTCCAGGCGGTTTATGAGGCGGCGGCCCGGGAAGGTCGGGCTATCGGCGTCCATGGCTTGTGTACCTTGGTAGTCGAGTCGATTCGGGATCCCAGGTTGGGTAGGAACGAAGAAGCCTTCAGTGAATGTCCTTTCCTGTGTTCGCAGATTGCCGAATCCATTGTGCGTGCGCTGCAGGGCGAAGATATTCGCGCGGCCGACAAACTGGCGGCTTTTCTTTGTCACTATCCCGGACAAAGCGAGCCTGTAAGTGGATTGGAACGGGGCGCTATGCATGTTTCCACAAGGAAATTGCACGAGGTTTTTCTGCCACCCTGGGTGGCGGGAATTAAACGCTGCGGCGCGCTCGGGGCCATGGCCACGTATCCGGCCATCGACGGTGTGCCAGTGCATGGGTCGTATGAGATTCTTACAGAACTCTTGCGGGAGGAACTGGGCTTTAAAGGCGTGCTCCTTAGCGAAGGCCGGGGCATCAGCACGCTGATTGACGAATGTATGGTTGACAATCAGAAAGAGGCGGGGCAAATC
>JAFGTG010000556.1 GCA_016934255.1 Sedimentisphaerales bacterium | reverse complement strand
TACGGAGAAATTGTGCTATGATGGCGTATCAGTATGTGAAGTGTAAACTGGAAACAAAAACACAAATGGAGACAGAATCATGAAAATCCAGCAAAAGTTGCAGATCGGTGTTCTCGTCATATTACTTTGTGGAAGCTTTGCCTTACAGGCCGTGGAACCGATGAAATTCAAGCCGCTGTTTAACGGTAAGGACCTGTCGGGATGGGTGAACGTCAATACCGACAAGGACACGTGGACCGTGCGAGACGGGATGATTGTATGTAGCGGACATCCCATTGGTGTTATGCGAACGGATAGACAATACGAAAACTTCATTTTGCACATCGAATGGAGACACATGGAAGCGGGCGGCAATTCAGGCACGTTCCTATGGGCCGACGGCATGGTGCCCGAGGGCAAGCGCCTCCCGCGCGGCGTCGAGGTCCAGATGCTGGAACTCGAATGGCCAAACCTGAACAGAGACAGAGACGGCAAACCCCGCGACATCGCTTACGTGAGCGGCGAAGTGTGGGGCGTGGGGGGGCTCAAGACGACTCCCGACAATCCCCGCGGCGAGCGGAGTAAATCGGTCGAGCTGCGCTGCAAGGGCAAGGGCGAATGGAACACCTACGATCTCGTCGCGGTTGACGGCACCATCAAACTGGCGATCAACGGCAAGTTCGTTAACGGTATCAGCAAGGCCACGATCAAGAAGGGCTACATCTGCCTCGAATCTGAAGGCGCCGAAATCCACTTCCGCAATATCCAGATCATGGAACTCCCGCCAGGGATTACAACCGCTGAAAACTCTGCGCCGGTCGTTAAAAATAATCAATAGCGTCAACTACGATCGATTGCTCGATAGTCTTTGAAGATATCAAATTCCGATGTCGAGTATCATTTTCGCATCGTTTACGTTAAAGAATGACCTTATGTAATCCCAATTTAAAGGAGACAAACAAATGGAGCGACGTTTTCAGATTTCGATGGTGAGTTTTTCGCTTGTCGTCCTTCTCGCCGGACGGGTTGACGCCCGTGAGCGTGGCGAATTGTCCGATCTTGCCAGGATCCAAACGGGTGTTAAGACAAAACGGATCAGCAGTTACGATCGTACCGGCGGTAATAACGACCGGTTCGAGAATATCCAGGACAGCGAAGTGAAGGAACTCTTCAATGTCAAGGGAGCGGGTATGATTAATCACATTTGGATTACCATCGCGCCTCCACCGGAACAGCTTAATCGAAATGACATTATCCTACGAATATATTGGGACGGCAATCCCTTTCCCTCGGTCGAATCGCCGATCGGCCCGTTTTTTGGACAGGGATGGAACGAAAGCTACCCGTTTGTCAGCCTGCCTCTGGCCGTCGGACCAACCGAAGGCCGGGCGCTCGTCTCATATTTCGTCATGCCGTTCTCGAATGGCGCGCGAATTGAGGTCGAAAACCAAACAGGTCGAAAAGTCAATGCTTTCTACTATTATGTGGACTATGTTGAACTAAAAGAATTACCGAAAGACATGGGACGATTCTGTGCGTGGTACAACCACGAACTGACAGAAGCGCCGCCGGATGGTGAAAATGAGTGGGGCACGCTCGGACCGCAGGGAAAGAACCCGCGCGGCGACGGCAACTATCTTATTGCCGATATCAAAGGTAAAGGCCATTTCGTGGGTGTTAATTATTACGTTCATTGCCCGACGACCATGTGGTACGGCGAGGGTGACGATATGATTTTTATCGACGGTGACGAGATGCCCACGCTACACGGTACGGGAACGGAGGACTACTTTAACACCTCCTGGTGTCCCAAAACGCTGTACACCCATCCCTACTTCGGATACTCGCGCGTGAATGACGATCTGGGCTGGCTCGGAAGAACCCACGTCCACCGGTTCCATATCAGCGATCCGTTGTATTTTGACAAGTCCCTGAAATTCACCATCGAACATGGACACAACAATTGTTTAACGCTGGACCTGGCGAGCGTCGCATACTGGTATCAAGCCCCACCCTTAACGAAACTTCCGCCCATTCCAGACAAATCAACAAGGCAACCGAAACGTTTCATTCAACCGGCCGACATCCACAAATGGAGACATGAATGGCGAAAAAGCAAAGGTGAAAACGATCAATTGTGGGGCAATGAAAAATAACCTCTAATATCGCGAAGACTATCGTCGTTAAACAACGTTAGGAGACAATCATGCCTGGAAAGTCTGTCTCAGTAATACTGTTGGTTTGCTTGTCATTCTTTCTGATGAGTCCCAACCTATATGCACGACATGAACCAATCGAGGCGAAAGCGGCAAAAATCCACGCCGAGGTGTTGACCATCGATACCCACGTGGACACGCCGATGAAATTGTTGCGGCCCAACTTCGATTTCGGCCAACATCACGATCCCCGAACAACCGGTAGCAAGGTCGATCTGCCGCGAATGGAAGAAGGCGGGCTGGACGCCGTTTTTTTCGCGGTTTATATCCCGCAAGGGCCTCGAACACCTCAAGGCAACCAACGGGCGAAGGAGCAAGCCATTCAAAGATTTGATGCAATAAACCAGACCATCGATGCCCACTCCACCCACTTGGAACTTGCACGGACTCCGGAAGATGCGTACAGCATCGAAAAGTCAGGTAAACGAGCTATCTATATCGGTATCGAAAATGGTTATGCGATGGGTAATGATATCTCGCTCATCCAACATTACTACGATCTTGGCGCGCGTTATATCACGCTAAGCCATATAAAAAACAACGATATCTGCGATTCATCGACAGACACGCCCGAACATCGCGGTCTGAGTGCATTCGGGAAGAAAGTCGTCGCCGAAATGAACCGGTTGGGTATGCTCGTTGACGTCTCGCACATCTCTGACGAAGCGTTCGACGACGTTATGGAAATAACGAAAGCCCCTGTGATCGCTTCGCATTCCTGCGCGCGGGTCCTCTGCGACCATCCAAGGAATCTAAATGACGAAAAGCTCGTAAAATTGGCTGAAAACGGCGGAGTGATTCAGGTTTGCGTAGTGAGCTCCTACGTCAAGAAAACGGCGCCAAATCCTGAATGGGAAACCGCGGTAAAAGCCCTCAAGCAAAAGTATATGAATCCCAAAGAGCTTTCTAAGAAAGAGCAGAAAAACGCTCAGGAAGAACAAAAGGCTCTTGATAAAAAATACCCACGTCAGTTCGCTACGGTATCTGACGTCGTTGACCATATCGACCATATCGTCCGAGTAGCCGGGATGGATCACGTCGGAATCGGTACGGATTTAGACGGCGGCGCGGGTCTCAACGGATGTTACGACGTAAGCGAATTGGGAAATATCACGCTTGAATTGGTCCGACGCGGCTATACAAAAGAGCAAATTCGAAAAATCTGGGCCGGCAATTTCATGCGTGTTTTTCGCAAAGCAATAGAGGTTGCTGAAGCTCTCCAATCGGCTCCAAGACGAAATCCGTCATAAGCCATTACAAAACCATCTTATTGAGCCGGGATTCTCAAGCGCATTCCGACAGCAAGTTCATCGTCATTGTTCAGGATGCCGGAATTGAGCTTGCTTATTTCTTTATATCGACTACCGTCACCCAGCAGTTCGGCGGAGATACTCCACAAACTATCGCCCTCTTTGACGACGTATCGCCGTTCCCCGGTTGGTTCATGAGTCGATAGAGAGTTTCTGCCGATGGATGTGACCGTTTCAAACATCGAACTTGAAAAGAGTTCCCCGTCCGAACCTTCCGTTTTCAAAGGCGGAATAACAAGTTTCTGTCCGATACGAAGATCATGCGGAGAAGTCAGCACGTTACGATTGGCCAGGAATATCCGGAGGACGTTCGCTTTCCTGTTGCCTTCCTTGGGACCGTAGAACTTCTTGGCGATATCGGCCAGATTATCCCCCTCACAAACCGTATAAATGACGTTCGACAGAGAAGGCCTCTGGGTGTCGGGTTGCGGGGTCTCGGTATTCTCGTTCGTTATAGGTTCCGGTACATTGGGCTCTGTCGGCGGAAGGAATGAATTAGCATCAATCACTCCGTTATCCATCGGCGTGGGACGATCTTCCACTTCGTTCTCGTTTGGCGTTGGTAGGATTGACATACCGCCAACAACCGGCTCCGTAGCCTCAACATTCAACGTATTATCAGCCCTCGCTGAACTCGGTCCGCTCTTGTTTGCCGTTCGGCCGGAGCGGGTAAAGCCATTAATCACGAATGCTATGATAAATATGAGGGCCAATCCGATCAACGATCCAATTTTCGCATCTTTCGCCATAATATAATCCCATTCTATTTCATGTCATGCGCGATGAATATGATTTACATGCGAACCTTTGTTTCGCACTTCTCGTGGTTATCGGAAAATATTGCTGTACACTAAACGCGATCCATCGCGGTGTTACGCCCCGGCCTCAACAACCTACCAGTCGGTGCAACGTCGGCAGAAACCTGTCGACACGTTCCCCATTCCCTTAATGAGTTATATCGGCGGCCGGATGCTTTTATCTTTCGTCGATTGGTGGATATGATATATTTTTCTGTTAAAATCGACCTTGTGGAAAAATTACTACCAAAAAGAACTATCCGTCATACGGATATAAACGTATAATAGGCGGATTATAAGAGGCTCTCGTCCCCGTAGCTCAATTGGATAGAGCGTTGGCCTCCGGAGCCAGAGGTTGTGCGTTCGAATCGCACCGGGGATATTTGATAAGCGTT
>JAFGTG010000555.1 GCA_016934255.1 Sedimentisphaerales bacterium | reverse complement strand
TATATATGGGCACATACCTGGTACGGCGACGGCACTGGAGAGCAGCCGAATATCTCCTTCAACCACATTTTCAAAGGGATTGATATTGACGTTCGCGACCACGCCGGGGCCATCGGCATTCGCCACTCCGGCTCGCAGGGTTCCACGTTGCAGGATTCGACGATCTACGCGGACGGTGCGTATGCCGGGATGAATAACTGTTGCGGACAGGGAGGCGGCACGTACAACATCGAAGTGCTCGGCGGACAATACGGGATCGTGATCGAGCCCTCCAGTCGATTCCCAATTCTCACCGCCTGCGTTTTCAAAGGTCAGTCAAAAGCGGCGATCACCTATGCTAAAGGCGGTTCGCAAGTGCCGACGCTGCTGGTCGGATGCCGGATCGAGCCCGCCGGCAATTGTGCGATCGATTTCATCACACAACGCGCTTATGCGGGAATCAACATAGTGGACTGCGAGATTGCGATGAAGCAAGGCGGTGTAGTCGCAAAAACAAAAAAGAAAGAAAACATTCACATCGAAAATTCGTTTATTAAAGGTGCTGAATTTATCTGTCACGGAGGGGCTAAACTCCCCACTTCAGATACATGGACTCATATTGAGAGGTATTCATCCCATACCCATCAAGCCGTCAATCTGATCAACGGGGAGCAATCGACCGACGAGATCGTTGAATGGAAACCTGCCCGTGCGGCACCGTTATATGACACCATTTGCAAGAAACATTATAGTCGTGGACCGTCGTTCGAGGATATGGATGGGGTGAACATTAAATCCTTTGGCGCCAAAGGCGATGGTAAAACAGACGACACGAAAGCATTCGAGAAGGCAATGGCTTCGCACGATAAAATATTCGTACCCAAAGGCAATTATCTTCTCTCCGGTACACTTCGCCTTGGTCGCAACACACACCTTTTCGGGCTTGCACGCACATACACTTCAATCGGAAACGGCAGCTTTAAACGAGAGTGGCGATCAAACAGAAACGAAGACAATGCCTTCTCATTAGTCACCGTGGAAGACGAACAAGCCGCTCCGGGGCTTTCGTTCCTGACGGTGCGCGGACGAATAGATTGGAGATCCGGCCGGGGAACCTACATGCTTGCCTCGGGACCACCGGCTATCTCCGGACACGGCGGCGGCAGGTTCTACGGTGTCATGGCAATGGGTCGGCCTTTCGTCTTGAGAGAGATTAAACAACCGACCTCATTCTATGCAATCAACATCGAACGTGTGCTAACCAATCCCCAGTCGATAATAGAAAACTGCTCGCACCTCCGCGTTTATTATTTCAAAGTGGAAGCGGGAACGATTGACCGGCCGAACGCCGGCGACGGCAATACGCCTTGTCGTATCTCCGACTCACAGGACATCAGGATTTATTGCATGTATGGCAACGTCAAAAAGCTCGGAGACCGGTCGATGCTCGATGTGGTGAATTCAAATGAGATTGTTGTTTCCCAGTTAAAAGCATTCCGGCCGGGTAGCTTTCCACATCTTACGGAAACAAGAGGCGAAACGCAAAGCGAGATCCCATCTGAAAAAATCTGCGCCTTATTCGTACGCGATACCTTCGACAAATAGATAAGGAGTAAAGCTATGAGAAGTGTCAATCAAAATAGAAATAGTCAAAAATGTTCGCGCCGTCAGTTTATTCGCGACACTGGGATAGCTTTGGCGGGTCTAACGGTGGTTCCGCGTCACGTCCTGGGCGGGACCGGACGGATCGCGCCCAGCGAAACGATCCAGGTAGCGGGAATCGGCGTCGGCGGCGTCGGCCATAGCCAGATCACCAGCGTCAGCAAGCAGAAAGGCACGCGAATCGCCTATCTGTGCGACGTGGACGATGTCTATGCCAAACGAACCTACGACCGCTTTCCCAATGCGAAGCGATATCGCGACTATCGCGAGATGCTCGGCGCCGCAGCCGACAAGATCGACGCGGTCTATTGCGGCACGCCCGACCACACCCACGCCGTTATCTGCATGGAGGCCATTAAGAAAAACAAGCACGTCTGTTGTGTTAAGCCACTCACCCTCGCGATTTCGGAGAACCGTATCCTCGCCAAAGCCGCCGCCGAACGCGGGCTGGCCACACAGGTAACGGCCTCGGCAAGTACGATGGAAGAAGCGTGTCGGGTGCGCGAAATGATTCAGGATGGAGCGATTGGTGACGTGCGGGAAGTGCATTGCTGGTCGAATCGCCCCCTGTGGCCGCAAGGAATGCTTCGACCGAACCGCACAGACCCGGTGCCGGAGACGCTTGACTGGGACCTGTGGATCGGTCCGGCGGCGATAAGACCGTTCGTCAAACAATGGCTCGACGGCGATTTGCCCCTCCGTCAGGTTAAGGCCAGTAAAAATCCGCCCAAAGGCGTCTATCATCCGTGGAACTTCAGAGGGTGGTGGGATTTCGGTACCGGCGCTTTGGGCGACATGGGTTGTCATCACTTCAACAACATATTCGTAGCGCTGAAGCTGCGCTACCCGACGAAAATCAGTGCAAGCTCCTCCATCGTCTTCGAAGAGACCGCTCCGCTGGCGTCGATTGTATCGTACGAGTTCCCGGCGCGTGAGGGGATGCCGCCCGTAACACTCTACTGGTACGACGGAGGGCTCAAGCCACCCCGGCCGGACGAGCTTGAAGATGGACGCGAATTAGCCGACAACGGAAATATGTACGTCGGCGACAAAGGTAAAATCCTGGAAACGAGAATTATTCCGGAATCCAAAATGCGAGCGTATAAGATGCCCCCCAAAACGCTCAAACGACGCTCGGGGACATGGGGCGAATGGGTCGAAGCGATTCGCGGCGGCGAAAAGGCCGGTTGCCACTTCGACCACGCGAGCCTGATTACCGAAGCCGTGCTTCTGGGCAATATCGCCATCCGAACCGGCAAGACCCTCAACTACGACGGCGGACGGATGACGTTCACCAATAACGACGAGGCCAATAAATACATCAGGCCGAATTACCGCTTCGGATGGTCTCTATAACTCAACATAAAACCAAAGGATCTTGTTCTTTTTCAGGAGGTCTTAGAACTATGAAAGCCAGCCATTTCTTCTTCGTGACAATATTGATGACGGCTTCTATGACGTTCGCGGCTCAAGAAACGATCTTCATACCCACCAAGATCGACGGCCCGGTCCACGACCCGGCCAATCACACGTATTGGTTCGGGCCGTTCTGCGAATGCGCTTCGGTCCTGGACGTCGATGGAGACGGGGACCTGGATATCGCCAGCGGGCGGAACTGGTACGAGAATCCGCACTGGACCAAACACGCCGACTTCCGCGACGGCGCCGAGACCAACGGCCCGGAGATCGACGACAACAGCGAATTCGCGATGGACGTGGACTTCGACGGCAAAACCGACATCGTCAGCTCAGGCTGGATGTTCTTGAAAGGGGCCTTTTGGTATAAGAATCCAGGCAACAAAACGGATATGTGGAAATCCACGCGGATTCACATCGCCCTAAATATGGAAGGCGTGATCCACGGAGATATCGACGGAGACGGCGACGAAGACATCCTCTGCAATCACTGGGGACTGGTCAAGGGCCAGGGGATGACCTGGCTCGAACATATCGATAAAGCCCCCTGGTTCGTCGAGCACATCGTCGGCACGAAAGGCGACGTCCACGGCAACGGCCTGGGGGACATCAACGGCGACGGACGCACGGACATCGTCACGCCCGTCGGCTGGTATGAACAACCCGCCCGCGCCGTCGATCGGGAGTGGCCCTTCCACGATGACTATCGTTTCGAGCCGGCCAAGCACCGAGGGGGTAGTGGTTCACATCCGATCCTCGTGTACGACGTCGATGAAGACGGATTGAAAGACCTTCTCATCGGCTCGGCGCACGCCTACGGTCTGGCCTGGCTGCAACAGAAAATCACCGGCGGCCAACGCACCTTCGAGACACATTGGATCGACACCGAATACAGTCAATTCCATACCCTGGCGATGGGCGACCTGACAGGCGATGGCAAGCCGGACCTGGTGACCGGTAAAAGACTCTTCGCCCATCATGGTGGTGACATCGGCTCCGGCGAGCCGCTCTACGCCTTCTGGTACGATCTCCAAAAAGGCAACTTCGAGCGGCATATCCTCTCCTTCAACCACTTGCCGCACTATCCGGGCGAGATGCTCAATCCCGCCCCGAATTACGTGGTCAGCGTCGGCATGAAACTGAACATCGCAGATATCGACCGGGATGGTCGCAATGATGTTATCATCGCAGGCAAAGGTGGATTGTATATCTTCTTCAATAAGGGCAATCCCACGACACCGGGCGTGCGAGATAAACTGCCCGATCATAACAGGTATCCAACATGGAGAGAATGGCCGACGTACAAAGTTCTCTTTAACGGTAAGGACTTCACGGGATGGAAGGTGCCAAAAGGCGACAACAGTCACTGGAAAGTGATCGACGGCGTGATCGACTACGATGCGATGTCCGAGGCTAAAGGCGATAAGAACCTTTGGACCGAACAATCCTATGGCGATTACGCCCTTCACGTCGAATGGCGCTTTAAGAAAACGTCGGGGCTTTACCCAATGCCCACGATTTTGCCAGACGGCTCTTACAAAACCGACGCCGAAGGTAACGTCATCAAAACGCCAACTCCCAACGCCGACTCCGGTATTCTTCTGTGCGGATCATCAGGAGGACAGGCAAATCTGTGGTGCTGGCCAATCGGTTCGGGCAAGCTCTGGTCGGTCCGAAACAACAAGGAGTTGGCTCCCGAACTCCGCGCCGCGGCAGTGCCCAAAGTCTGCGCGGACAAACCGGTCGGCCAATGGAATTCGATGGACGTTACCTTAGTGGATGGCCGGGTGACCATCATGCTCAATAGTCAGATCGTCATCGAAAACGCCTTGATCCCGGGCATCGAGACGGAAGGTCCCATCGGCCTGCAACATCATGGAGGTCTGAACAAGAAGACCGGCCAGATGAGTCCGGCTTCCAGTCTCATCCAATTTCGCAATATTTGGATTCGACCGCTCGGCGACAAGCCGCCGAAGCATATAAAAGGCTTTGTCCCCCTGTTCAATGGCAAGAATCTGGACGGCTGGTTGACCGGTCCGGACAATGCATGGGTCGTCGAAGACGGCGCATTGACAGTACGCCGAGAAATGGACGGCAAGGAACATAATCTCGACTATCTCTGGACCGAAGAGCAGTACGGCAACTTTATTCTGGAACTGGAATTCAAGACGAATGACCGTACGAATAGCGGCATCTTCATTCGCACGCCCGACCGAAAGAATCCCGTCTATACGGGAATGGAAATCCAAGTTACTAATTCATACGAGCGAAAGGGTCTGAGCAATAAAGGCACAGCCGGGGCGATCTATGATTGCCTCGCACCGTCCAGGAACGCGATCAAGCCCGCCGGCGAATGGAACACATGCCGGATTACCTGTCAGGACAATCTAATCCAAGTCGTACTTAACGGTGAAGAGATCATCGACATGAACGTGGACAACTGGACGACCGCCGGCCGGAATCCGGACGAAAAAGCCAATAAGTTTAAAGACAAAGCGATCAAAGACTTCTCCCGCGTCGGCCATATCGGTTTTCAGGACCACGGCCGACCGGTCTGGTATCGCAATATCCGAATCAAAAAACTTTAAAAATGGAAAAAACGATGAAACGATACGAACAAACACGACGCCGTTTTCTCAAAAGCCTTTGTCTTGGAGCAGCCGCTATTGCCACTCAAAATGTGCCGACATTTGCAGCTCGAAAAGACAGGCCGAACGTTATCCTCATTATGACCGACGATCAGGGCTACGGCGACTTCGGCGCCACCGGCAATCCCATCATCATGACCCCGAACATCGACGCCATGGCCAAACGCAGCGGCTCGATGGCAAATTTCTACGTCCACCCCGTCTGCGCTCCGACGCGCGCGTGCCTGATGACGGGCCGGTACAACTATCGCACGCGCGCCATCGATACGTTTATCGGCCGGGCGATGATGGACTCGGAGGAGACGACGGTCGCCGAAATCCTCCGCGACGCCGGCTACGCAACGGGCATCTTCGGTAAATGGCATCTTGGCGACAGTTACCCGATGCGCCCGATGGACCAGGGCTTCACGGAATCGCTCGTCCATCGCGGCGGCGGGATCGGCCAGCCCTCCGATCCGCCCGGCGGCGAAGGCAAGTACACCGATCCGATTCTTCTCGACAACGGCAAATTGAAACCATTCAAAGGCTATTGCACTGACGTCTATTTCGACAGGGCCATGAGCTGGATATCCAAATGCGCCGCAAAAGGTGACAACTTCTTCGCCTATATCCCAACGAACGCCCCGCACGGTCCATTTCACGATGTGCCAGATGATCTCTATCAACGTTATAAAAAGATGAACCTCGGCAACAAAGCTTTCCCCCAGGACAAAGGCCATCCCCTGCCGACAAAGAACAACCAGGACGTACGAGCACGGATTTTCGCAATGATTACAAACGTCGATGAAAACATCGGCAGATTGTTCAGAAAGCTCGACAACCTCGGTATAACCGAGAACACCATTGTCATCTTCCTTGTGGACAACGGCCCGAACGAACGACGTTACGTGGCCGGGATGAAGGGGAATAAAAGTTGTGTCCATGAAGGTGGTATTCGCTCGCCCTTCTTCTTCCAGTGGCCCGGTGTCGTTAAGCCCGGCTCATCTTCTGATATTATTGCCGCCCACATCGATGTCTTACCAACCCTCCTCGACGCTTGTAGGATTCGCAAACCTACTGGATTGAAACTGGACGGTCGAAGTTTGCTGCCCCTTCTAAAAGGCCAATCAATCGAGTGGACGGACCGAACGATTTTCATCCAATCTCACCGGGGCGACAAACCTCTCCTCTACCACAACTTCGCCGCCCGGTCTCAACGATGGAAGCTGCTTCATGCAAGCGGCTTCGGCAAAGAAAATTTCGATGGAAAACCCAAATTCGAGCTGTACGACATGGTCGCCGACCCGCTGGAACAGAACGATCTTGCGGCGGAGCGTCCCGATATGGTCGAGAAAATGCGCAAGGAATACGAAGCATGGTTTGCCGACGTCAGCAGCACCCGGCCGGACAACTACGCTCCTCCGCGGATCTACATCGGCACGCGCCATGAGAATCCGGTCGTCCTGACGCGCCAGGACTGGAGGCATATCAAGGACCAGCCGTGGGCGAAGAACTCGAACGGGTACTGGGAATTGTACGCCGCCGAGCCGAACAAGTATAACGTCAGACTGCGATTTCCGAAAACCAGCGCCGACGGCACGGCGACACTCGAATTCGCCGGCATTACAAAAGAAAAGAATATTCCTTCGGG
>JAFGTG010000554.1 GCA_016934255.1 Sedimentisphaerales bacterium | reverse complement strand
TGCATGAGATTTGTGAAAATGAGGTGATATGCAACATTTTACTCAACAGCGCGTCATCCTAACAGTTCCCAATTATTTTAAGAAAATCCGGAAGAAGATTTTCTTAAATAATATATGCTTAACCTACAATTTTTAAGAACTCTTTTTTGTAAATACCAAATAAGGAGTAAATACAGATGAGAACAGACAGACAAAGTAGAAGAGGCTTTTTACAATTAGCCGGGGCGGGAGCGGCCGTTTCATTGGTGGGCGGCTGTGGCAGTTTGGGCCAGCCTCGTCGTTCCGGAGCCTCCAAGAAGAGCGATCCACCGCTCAAATTAGGATTGGCATCATACACTTTAAGAAAGTTCCCATTGGATGAAACACTGGAAATGACCAGGCGGGTCGGCTTGAAATACATTTGTTTCAAGAGCATGCACCTGGAACTGGATAGTACGCCGGCTCAAATCGAGGCGACCGTTACTAAAGTCAAAGACGCCGGACTGATCCTCTACGGCGGCGGTGTGATTTACATGAGGGATGAAGCTCAGGTTCGTCAGGCTTTTGAGTACGCCAAGGCCGCCGGAATGAAGATCATTGTCGGCGTCCCGATGCCCGAGATGCTACCTCTGGTGGATCAATTGGTCAAGCAGTACGATATTAAGGTCGCCATTCACAACCACGGGCCGACAGATAATGTGTATCCCATACCGGCCACGGCTTACGAGAAAATTAAGAACCTGGACAAGCGGATCGGTCTTTGCAACGATATCGGCCACACAATGCGGGCGGGAGTCGATCCGGCGGAATCCGTTCGGAAATACGCCGACAGACTTCTGGACATCCATTTCAAGGATGTCTCCGCCGCAAATGCAAAAGGCAGCGCCGTAGAGGCCGGTCGGGGTGTTATCGATCTTCCCAAGCTCGTCAGAACCCTAATCGACATCAACTACGACGGTATTGCGTCGTTCGAATATGAAAAAGACGCCGACGACCCGCTGGCGGGCTTGGCCGAGTCGGTCGGCTACGTCCGGGGTATCATGGCGGCAATCTAACGAAGGATTGACTATCGACAATTGACTATTGACTATTTGCACGTGAGATTGTCTGATAGGTACGTTCCGTTCATTAGTCAATAGTCAATAGACATTAGTCAATGATTAGCTATGGCGTATAACATTCGAATCGTAAGCACGTATCCTCCGCGTCGTTGCGGGATCGGCACGTTCTCGCGTGACCTGGCGACGGCGCTGGAGCATTTTACGGGTGAAGTCGGCCATATTCGCGTGGCCGCCATCGATCGCGACAATGGACCATACCGGATTCCGGTGGACTTAACCATCGATCAATACAATCCCACGTCCTGGCGGGACACAACCGGCCACATCATCACCCGTGCCAAACAAAGTCCGAATCCCACTGTCGTCCTTCTCCAGCACGAATACGGCCTCGATCCGGATGACAACGGCGAAGACGGCCAGGGCACCAATTTCATCAAGATGGCGAAAGCCTTCGTGGAAAACGGTCTGACGACGCTCGTCTATCTGCATACCGTGCTCGACGAGCCGGATCCGCACCAGAAAAAGGTTTTGCAAGACCTCGCCGAAGTGAGCGATGGGCTTGTCGTGACGACCGAAAGCGCTATTAATATCCTCGAATCGCCCACGTATAGCATTCCTCACGCCAAGCTCAAGCACATCGACCACGGGATTCGGATGCAGCACCGGTCCCAGTTCGACCGGCTCGAAATCAAAAACAAGTACGGCCTGGAGAATGGATTTTTAATCACGACGCTCGGTTTACTCTCGCCGGGCAAAGGCATCCAATACGGCTTGCGGGGGTACGGCAAGTTTCTGAACGATTCGTGCACCGAGTCCCAGAGAAAAAGAATGGTGTACCTGATCGCCGGGCAATGTCACCCGGAGTTCGTCAAGGCCGAAAGCGGAAAATATTACAGGGAATACCTGGACGAGATAAATAAAGCCCTGACGGAGTCGAATCTGACGTGGTGCAAAATCAAAGAGATGCAAGGTGTGGATTTCGGCGAATATGACGTGTACTTTCTCGATACGTTCCTGGACGAGGCGGCTTTCGTGGAGCTTTACGCCGCGACGAATGTGATGCTTCTACCCTACCTGAACATGCAGCAGATTTCCAGCGGTATCCTGGCGGATACGCTTGGCTCCGGTCGGGTCGCCATCGTGACGAAGTCCCTCTACGCACGCGAGCTGATCAATTCCAACAAGCGATGTCCCGATGGTCTGGTGGTCGGCAAGTACGCCCGCGGCATGTTGATCGATCCCGGCGAGCCATCCATCGAGCAGATTGCGTTGGCTCTGGATTATGTAGTCTTCAACCAAAGCAAGCGGCTCATGATGGAAAAGCAGGCCCACCAGAGAGGCTACCAGATGAGATGGCATAACAGCGCCTGGACGTTGCTTCAATATGTGGATTTTATCCGGGAGCAAAAAGAAATCGTGACCGGCCGAGGTGTCAAATTCACCCGGGAAAAAGCCGCTCCCAAATTTCCTACAAAACGCCCACCCGAACCGAGTGCTGTCGCCGTGCCTCCAATTTCACAGACGACATAGGCATTTTCTCACCACATTCCGATGAGGAACAGCCACCGGTTGTTGTGTCTTTGCCTTGTTGTAGAAGCGCTTCGGCGCGTTTCTTTGCCGCATTACGATAGAGATCTTTTTTCGTGGCACTGAAAAGAGCGAGCAATTCCGGCATATGGCCGCCGCGTTTTTCATAGAGCCGTTCGGTTATCGCGAGGTAATGAGGAACATACTTACCCAGCAATGCAAAACCTCGTGTGCATACGGAGGAATCCCTCATGCCATCGCGGACTGGACGCTCGTCGCCGGTTCCCGGCCGGTTGTCAGTTTCTTCCTCCGGCTGGCCCCAATAGCCGTAGCCCGAGCTAATCGTCGCGACCATATCCAGGCTTTCGGGATTCAGGCACTTTTCCAGGAACGTCGCTCCCCAAATGGCTTCATCCAGAATATCCGCCTGACCGTTTGCATCTCGATCAAATTGGTTAAAGAAGTCCTTGCGACGGTCGTAGGCGAAAGCCAGAGCATACACGAACTCGAGAGTGTAGCCATTATATTTGTTGTAGTCACCGGCGTCATGTCAGCCGCCGGACAGGTCCCTGTGGCTTCCGTCGGGCATCTTGGCGTCGTCGAGATGGCACGCGGCGTGAAAGAAAGAAACGGCGGTGTCACAACGCTGATAATAAAAGAACCGATAAGCCGGCTCGGCGGTTTCGGGAACTAAAAGATCCTCGTGAATCTCGAAGTGCGGCGATTGATAATCCGTATCGTCAACCTTCGTTTCTACAACATAGCGTCCGGGGATAGAATAGTCTGAGAAATCTCCTTGCCAGTGATACAAATCCCATTCGCGACAGTAACCGATTTCTTCCCATTTTTTTGTCGCCACGTTCTGGGACGTCTCAAGATCGATAAGTGAAAATGAAACGGGCGGACGCCAGAGAGACGCGGATGATTGTAGTATAACGCCTTTGGCGTGGGATTGCGTTTCGTAACCGAACTGATCGACCAGGACGTTCACATGGGGATAACGGTTGAAATAGATTTCCGCGTCGTCGATATAAAACGGTTCCGAGTCATTCGTCTCAATAGCAATTTGAACTTGTCGGGCGGTGTAGCATCGAATGGCGTGTAGAGAATATTTAAACCAGCCGTCCGTATTTTCAACCGGTTCGTCAACGGTGTTTTCGGCGAGCTTTATAAACGGAATTCGATTTCGGCGGGTGTACCAAGTCGCCTTTAATGTGATTCCTTGCCGGTCTGCTTTTTTAATCCAAACCGTTGCATCGCACGAGAGAATATCCCGGTCGAGACGAAACGCAATGGTCCGAGCGCCGCTGACCCCGGCACGAGTGATATTCGTCCGGACTTCTTCGCCTCCGTTGTATTGACTATAGTATATCGTCCCTCTCAAAGTATTCGAATTCGGTGTCACTCGCAGAGATTTCTTTCCCGTCCGAGAAACATTGTCTGTGATTCTTATTTCACTTTTACCGTCCTCCGTCACGACACCGATAGGAAACCAGCCGCCGAAAACGCACACGTTCGTTTTGATCCCGGTTAAATCATCTTCAAATGAAGGATTCGGCGCGATATTCAATTGTTCCGTGTTCGCGTTCGCGGGAGCCGTCTGAGTGATGGTAGCGAGAATACCTATAAGAAGTATTGACCGTGTTCTTTTCATATCAACTCCTGTTTGTTTTACTGAATGGACAACGTGCACATTGTATTGAGATAAGTTCAAAATAGCAACTTACCATACCCTCGTTTGCGTCTTTTCATCTTTAACCGTTTATGATAGAATTCCTTCAGTTAGCTCAACAGACCTAAAGAAAGGAATGAATTATGAAAAATGCAACATTTGTTCTGATATTAAGCTTGATGGCCTTTTCACTGATTCAAATATCCCCAGCCAGCGCCGAGACGACCGAGCAACGCGACGCCCGGATGCAATGGTGGCGCCAGGCGCGCTTCGGTATGTTCGTTCACTGGGGTCTCTATTCGGGTTTGGCCGGGACGTGGAAGGACAAGCCCGTCGGCACGCGGGGCGGTATGGAATGGATACAACAGCGCGTCCGCGTGGACACCTGGGAATACGCCCACGAGGCGGTCCCGCGTTTTCGTCCGGAGGAAGGCTTTGCCGATGCGTGGGCGAAGCTGGCCCGGCAGGCCGGCTGTCAATACGTCGTCTTCACCACGAAGCATCACGACGGCTTTTGCCTGTTCAAATCTCAATACACAACGTATGACGCCCATGAACTCGTCGGTCGCGACCTTTGCAAGGAGATTGTGGATGCCGTCCGCGATGAGGGATTGAAGGTCGGCTTCTATCACTCCGTCATCGACTGGCACCATCCCCAGTACGACTATTTCAAGGCCGACCAGTTGCCTCACCCGCTCAAGGGCCAGCCTTCCCCGAACGGCCCGCGCCATCACGATATCTACCTCGATTATCTCCACCACCAGGCGCGCGAGCTTTTCTCGAACTATGGTCCCGTCGATATCATCTGGTGGGACTATTCGAAAAAAGGCAACGACGGCCCGTTTTGGCGCGCCGACGCGTTGATGGCCATGGCGCGGAGCCTCCAGCCGGCCATCATCTCGAACAATCGCCTCTATCATATTCCCAATATCGAAAAGGGCGATTCTGTGGGTCGTCTAAAGACCTGGAAGCCCGAACAGGGCGACTTCACCACGCCCGAACAGACCATCCCCTCGACCGGCGTGCCCGGCGTCGATTGGGAAGTCTGCATGACGATGAACACGACGTGGGGATATTCCGAGCACGACCACGCGTGGAAATCCAACGAGACGCTCATCCGCAACCTGATTGATATCGTCTCGAAAGGCGGCAATTACTTATTGAACATCGGCCCGAAAGGCGACGGCTCGATCACGCAGGAAAGCATCGACTCCATGAACGCCATCGGCCGATGGATGAAAGTGAATGGCGAAGCGATCTACGGCACAACCGCCAGCCCCTTCGAGAAACCGGCATGGGGCCGATACACCAAGAAACCCGGAAAGATTTACGCCCACGTATTCGAGTGGCCCCAGAACGGCGTTCTCCAGGTACCTGCGGGAGATATGCAAATAAAGCGTGCTTATTTACTCGCCGATCCTGACAAAAAAGCTTTGGAGACTGCAAAGAAAACAGACGGTTTAATCATTCGGCTCCCGGAAAAAGCTCCGGATGATATCGCCTCCGTCATCGTTCTTGAGCATCAACGGTAAAGTCAAACGGTGAACGTGTAATAAGGAGTTTAAATCTCGGCTTGTTTTTTCTTTGTTAATGTTAGTCCGTAGAAGGTTAATCCTGCACCGACGGTTAACGCGACTACGGTCGTTAAAAGGCTGATGTGTAGTTCGATCGTTTGGAATCCAAGACGATATTTTAAAAACAAGCGTTGTTTCGTACCCGATAATGCCTTAGCTCCTTGAGCGATTGTAAATCTCAGTGTATAAGACTCCTCTGGAAGATGATACAGTTGCTCCAGCATTATTGGATTCCCACGTGTTTTATATTTTATATCGCGCTCTTTAAAATCCCTCAATTCCGACCCATGAGAATCCAAAACGCTCAGATGGGCCTCCAAGCCATCCAGTAAGGTTTGGGTGTCGGAATCCTCAGTGAAAGAGGGAGGTAATTCGAGCAACAATATGTAACAGGCAGCTATGGGACATTTCGGAACAAACTGTCCGGAAAATTCGCCCGGTTGAGATATATCTACCTCAATGTCTAAAAGCCGTGTTTTTGTCCATTGCCTAAATTGCACGAATAAGAGACACGATGCAACAAGGCAAAAAATGCCAATAACGATAACCAAACCAGCGATGGCAAGGATCGTATCCTTCATTTCATCATGGAAATGAGACGTATCAGCTTAATTTAACTGTTTTTTGGGTCTTGGCGGATTCGTAGATGGCGAGGATGACTTCGACGGCTTTGCGGGCTTCTTTACCGTCGATCCAGAAGTCCTCGCCACTTTCCAGGGCATCGAGAAAAGCCTTGAAATTCCGCGTGTGATTTTCGTGGGTGATCGCCGCCGGGTCGGCGACGCCGCCTCCGCCTTCGATTTGGCCGAATTTCTTGAGGACTTCGGCGTCCTCGGGCTTCTCGTCGGCGAATTGCCAGACGGTGATGCTGTTTTCCACGTTGATGATCGTGCCTTTCGTGCCCGTGATCTCGAACCGCCGGAACTGGCCGGGGAAGGAAGCTGTCGTGCCGTAGATCATGCCCAAAGCGCCGTTCGTATAGCGCATCACGGCGACCGCAGTGTCCTCGGTTTCGATCTGCGGATGGCCCAGCTTGCCCGTGAACGCCTGGATCGTTTCGATCGGCGGCATGACGTCGCAGAGCATATCCACCATGTGGATGGACTGGTTCATCAGCGCGCCGCCGCCGTCCAGTTTCCAGGTGCCGTGCCAGGAATCCTTGTAATATTCGTCGGTCCGCCACCAGGGTACGAAGATGCTTGCGTAGGTAATCACACCGAGACGTCCCGAATTGATCGCTTCCCGCATAGGTGTCATCATGTCGTTGAACCGGTACGGGAAGATACCGCCCAGTCGCGTGCCGGCTTTTTCGTGTGCGGCGATCATCGCGTCGATTCGGTCCAGGGTAATCTCCACCGGCTTTTCGCAGATGACGTGTTTGCCGGCTTCCGCTGCCGCGATGGTTGGCTCCATGTGGAAGCCGCTCGGCGTGGCAATCGTGACAACGTCGATCTCATCGCTTGCGAGCATTTGTTCGTAATCGTCGAAAGCGCGAACGCCGTGTTTATCCGCGAGCTTTTTGGCACGATCCGGGATTTTGTCGCAACAACCGACCAGTTTGGCGTTGGGCAGGTCCCCGATGGAACGTGCGTGAAAGTCTGCGATCAATCCGGCTCCGATAATTCCAAAATTCCAGCTTTTCATAGTTGGTCTCCCTTAAGAAAATCAAAGATCAAAAATCAAAATGCAAAATTACAGATTAAAATTCAAAATGTAAACCGTGAATCTTGTAGCCGAAATCTATTTCTGTTTTCGACATTGGCATTTTTGATTTTTGCATTGTGATTTTGATCTTTTCATTTTGATATTTGATTTATTTTTTATTCGCACACCAGGCCGACTTCGTCGGCGAGTTCCCGAACGGCGGCAATCGCCTTCGAGAACAGGTCGGGTCCCGTCGAGCCGCCGAACTGGCCGCCCGTCTGCAAGTGCGGTTCCATCGTCATGCAGCCGTCATAGTTCATCGCCGCAAGCTCGGCCAGCAATTCTTTGATCTGGCCGTCGCCCTCGCCCGGAACGCTGCCGACGTCCCCGGAACCGAGCTTCCAGTCTTTGATGTGGATGTGGACGACGTAAGGCTTCATCACGGGCCAGCAGACTTCGACGTTATTGGTGAGCTTTTCGCCCCAGACGAAATTCGCGGGGTCGTACACCAACCGGAGCTTCGGCGAATTAATGGTCTCGACCATATCGACGCAATTGGCCGCGGTATGGCCGTAGATGTTGGCCTCGTTTTCGTGGACCATCGTCACGTCGGCGTCCTCTAGCGCCTCGACCTTCGCGGCCATCCGTTCCATGACCTGTTCGCGGTAATCGTTGATGTCTTTGCCTTCGGGGGCGTAGTAGCTGAACATCCGGATATACGGCGTTTTGAAGAGGACCGCCAGATCGACCGCGTGCCTGAACTTATCCAGGTGCGGTTGGAACGGCTCGTCGAGTTTCACCTTGCCGATGGGCGAGCCGATGGCGCTGACCTTCAGGCCGTGGTCCTCGATCATCTTTTTCGCTTCCTTAAGCTCGGCGACCGTCAGGTCCATGATGTTTTTCTT
>JAFGTG010000553.1 GCA_016934255.1 Sedimentisphaerales bacterium | reverse complement strand
TGGATCAAGCCGGGCAAGTTCATCGACCGCTCCGGCCCCATCGAAACGGAGAACATCAAGCGGAACATGGACTTCGCCGCCGAGCACAATATCGGCTACGTCCACATCGACTGGAGCTGGTACGGCACCGAGCGAAAGTGGTCCGACGAGGCCATCGCCCACTTCAAAGAGCACATGCCCGAAAGCACCCGCAAGAAGCTCGAAGGCCGGGACTGGATCAAGAACACCGGCGGCAACCCGATGACCGTCGCCCGCGGATACGTGCCCTACCTGCAATTCCTCACTCGGTTCTACGGTTCGCTCAGCTATATCGACATCGACATGCCCGAAGTCATCCGCTACGGCCGGTCCAAAGGCGTCGGGCTTTCGCTTTACGTCAACGGCGGTACGCTGAAACCCTACGGCGATCATGACGTCGAACTCGTGTGGAAGACGCTGTCCGGCTGGGGCGTGACGGCCTTGAAGCCGGGCTTCGTCGCATGTAACAGCCAGGACGATATCCAATGGTTGCGCCGGCTCGTGGCGCTGGCCGCCAAGTACAAACTCGTTCTGAACATCCACGACGGCTACATCGCCGACGGAATGCGCCGCACCTACCCCAACCTGCTGACGCAGGAAGGCGGCGGCGGTCGCGAGACCAACCCGCCCGTCACGCACGAACTCATGCTGCCGTTCACCCGCCACCTGATTGGGACGCACGACCACACGCCCACGCTCTATAGCGGCGACGACGGCCGGACCAGGCTGTACGAACTGGCGCAGCTTGTCGTCTATCACGGGGCGCGGCAATCGATCCGCCGGGCCTACGGCAGCCGCAAGCAATTCGGTCCGGAAATGGAATTTCTCGAAAAAGTCCCGACCGTCTGGGACGACGTCGCGGTCCTGATCGCTGAGCCGGGCGATTGCGTCGTCATCGCGCGGCGCAGCGGGCGCCGGTGGTTCATCGGCGGAATGAACGACGAGACCGCCCGGCAAGTCAAGCTCCCGCTCGATTTCCTCGCCGACGACATCCCTTACCGTGTCACCCTCTTCACCGACGCGCCAAACACGCGCGACGCTCAACGAAAAGTGACCCAAGTTACTTCCGCCAGTAAACTCGACATAGCCATGAACCCGCGCGGCGGTTTGGCCATCATTATCGAACCGGCCACGACGCCCCGCCCGTAGCGAGGGCGTCTCGACCTAGCTAAAATAAAAAATCAAGGGCAAGGCCCTCGTCACAAAAGAAGAACTTGCTGTTAATAATCCGTAGGATAGGCAACTCGTTGCCCATGCTGACAATTCAAAAAGCTTTAAACCGCATGGGCAGGAAACCTGCCCATCCTACAGTTCTCGTAGCGATGGCGTCCCGCCCTTGTGTCGCGAGGCCGTCTCAGCCTCGCTAAAATAAAAATCAAGGGCAAGATGCCCTCGCCACAACCGGCGACCCAATCTTTATTCTTTTTGACAAACAGCCGCTTGTTATATAGCATTCAATTTAAAGATTCGAAACAAAGTCCCACAGACATACGTATTGGAAATTCCAAAAAAAGGGGAAGAATATGAAGACGTGTCGAGTTCCTGCTGAAGAGGCTATCGGGAAATGTTCGTGGTGTGGGAAAATGATTCCGGATGATACACCGGTCTTTGCCTTTGGTGGGAAAAAAAGACCCGGAATGGATCTTTCGGAATTTGAAGGCGGCGCGATCCGTGTTTCCCTGGCCACGGAAGATCGGGAGGTCGTTGCGATCATTCCCGGCGCCGGTTCGCAAGCCCGCCGGGACGGTCGTGACCTGATGTTCATGGTCTGTTCCGAATCCTGTGGTGCGGAAATGAAGGCCGCCATGCAAAACGAAGTTTGTTTGGGCGACGCCCTCTTCGGAAAAATCGAAAAAATATAATCCAGGCAGGTCCGCATGGGTAGAAAGACGTAGGATGGATCCGTTTGAAGTCAATGACTTTAAATCGGCAGGAGACTTTCAGCGATGCGTACAGAGAAAATACCAGGTAAGAAAATAGCGATAGCACGAGCCTTATTGTTATGCGTTGGAGTATGTCTTATTGCCCTCCAGGCACGAGCAACAGAGTTTTATGTCGATCCGGCCACGGGCAGTTCCGCGGGCGATGGCAGCGCGGCCCGCCCCTGGCGGTCGATTCAGGAGGTTTTCGACGCCGGGCGGGTGGAATCGCAACAGTGGGCGCAATTGCCCTATACCCCACAAAGCACACTCGTACCGAAGAACGCCGGGGCAACGGTGCGAGCGGGCGATACGATTTGGCTCCGGTCGGGGTATCATGGCGATCTGTCCATCTTGAGGTATTACAACACGGGCAATATCACCATCGCAGCCGAACAAGGACATACCCCGTGCCTGTCGTCGCTGCGCATCCGGTCCGGCTCTCATTGGACGATTCGCGGGCTGGCCGTCAGCGCCGAGTTCAGCGAGACTTATACACGACACACCCTCATCGACCTGGACAAACACAGTTGGTCCGGCCCCGTCCACGACATCGTCGTGGAGGACTGCACGATTCGGTCCGTGGCGGACGCGTCCGCCTGGACGGCCGACCAGTGGGACCGGCTGGCCTGCACCGGGCTCCAGGTGGACGGCGCACGTATGACGATCCGCAACAATCGCCTGCTGAACGTGAACTTCGGCATTTCCGTCAACGCGACCGACTCCCTCATTTCCGGCAATCTCATTAAGAACTTCGCAGGCGACGGCATGCGCGGGCTCGGCAACTATTGCACGTTCCAGTACAACACCGTGAAGAATTGCTACGACGTGAACGCCAATCACGACGACGGCTTTCAGTCCTGGTCCGTCGGCCCCGATGGCGTGGGCAGCGGCGAAGTCGTCGGACTCGTCTTGCGGGGCAATACCATCATCAACTACGAAGATCCGAACCAGCCCCACCGCGGAACCCTTCAGGGCATCGGCTGTTTCGACGGCACGTTTGTGGACTGGGTGGTTGAGAACAACGTCATTATCACCGATCACTGGCACGGCATCACCCTGCTCGGGGCGCGCAACTGCCTGGTGATTAACAATACCGTGCTGGACCTGAACGACGCCCGGCCCGGGCCGCCCTGGATTCGCGTCAACAACCACAAAAAGGGCATGGCGCCCGTCGGTTGCGTGGTCCGCAACAACCTGACGACCGCCCTTGCGAACGCCGGCCAGGTGCGCGAAGAGAAAAACCTGATTATCCGAGATCCCGCGGACTTTTTCATCGACGCGATAAACTTCGACTTACATCTATTACCCAACGCCCCGGCTATCGACGCCGGAAGCCATCTCAACGCCCCCGAACTGGATCGCGACCGCATCCCGCGCCCCCAGGGCAACGGTATCGATATCGGCGCCTACGAGTGGCACACGGACGACGTGCTGCCAGTCGAAGAGAATGTGAAATAAGCTACTACCGCCTGAAGAACGTAGCTTTGGAGACAGGCTGCAAGCCCGCTGAAGCCGAAAATCCTAAGCACGAAATACTAAAGTATTCGCCTGGTACTCTGACCCAGCCTCTTCCTCTCCTCTAATATCTTCTCTCCTTGGCTTAATTGTTATTTTAGTTGACAAGAACCTATATGAATACTATAATTTTCGACGTAAGCGAAGGAGATTCGCATGTTGCGAGTTCGACAAACAGACGGATCGAGTCGGGCGCCTGCAGCTCAGGCGGTTGCCCCCTAGGCTTTGAGAAGAAGGTTGTCAGGCCTAAATGAAATGACATAATTAAAGAAGGTTCTAATGAAACTGAGGTTTGAATGGGACGCTGAGAAAGCCAAGGCGAATCTCAAAAAACATAGAATCAGTTTTGATGAAGCAACAACGGTTTTCCTTGATCCCTTTTCAATAACGATCCCTGATCCCGACCACTCAATGGAAGAGCAGCGGTTTATTGATATTGGAAGTTCCGATAAGGGTCGTGTGCTGGTAGTGATTTACACCGAACGCGGCTCGAACATACGAATTATCAGTTGCCGCAAGGCAACGCCATCGGAGCGGACACTTTATGAAGAAGAAGGCAAATAACATGGCACAAATGAAAGATAACGATATGCGCGCTGAGTATGATTTTAGAGGTGGAGTGCGTGGCAAACACTACAGAGCTATGCAAGCCGGATATACAATGACTATTCATGAATCCGATGGCACAACTATCGTTAAGGATGTGATTCCGAAAGAGGGTGCAGTTGTTTTAGAACCAGATGTCAGAGCCTATTTTCCAGATTCAGAATCTGTAAATAGGACTTTACGCTGTTTAATTCCACTGCTGCCCAAAAAACTAAAAACAAAAACTAAGAAGGCTTAAGGTCGAAAAGGACGAAAGTGGGATCAGAAACATCTGCCAGATGCCGTTATACTCACCGACGAGGGCGTGAACGACGGTCCCGAGGAATGCAGGGATGCGGGGAGGAATGCGGGGATATCATACTCAATTCAACATGGAAATAGGTAAGGCGTCCCTGGATTTTCGAGACGGTCGAACGCATTCAGGCCCTCATCAAAGGGAAGGCTAAGCCCGCCAGAACGGTCGAGACACCGGTTTACGAATACTCCTGAGCAGCCTACTCCCCACGTATCGACCGTCGGCGTTCATCCCCGTTCATCAGCGGTTTCCATCGACGAAAGCTCTTGAGCAGTCTGCCCACGCAAAAGCCGGAGTGATACCCATAGGTCCGAAACAAAAGTACCGCCCCCCTTTATTTCCCCGTCTCCTCTTAATATATCATAGTACAAAAGACGACCGGAAGATTTAACACTTGACCCGAATGGCACTTCTATGGATATGGTCCCTTCAATATCTTGGCGGCTGTTCTACTTGCGAGCTCCATTATGACTTCGTAGCCCACAGCTTTGCCCTTCCTCCAAATCCGTTGTATTCTATTTGCAGAAAGTTCTGTCTCTGGAATATCCTTAGAAATGTTTTCTATGTCTTGCTCGATTGTATCCTCTTCATTTCCATTCAGATTACCAGATTCTCTAAATATCTGAATAGCCGTTAGAATCCACTTTTGTGTCCATGAATAAGGTGTACCGCAATTCCTACAATACTTTGGGACTGATACTATGCTTTCAAGAGTCTTATACTTTCTTGGTCCCTCTATAAATGGGGATCCTTGAATTTCTTGTCCACATTTTGGGCATTCAGTTAAAGTGGGAGCACCACATTCTTCACAAAAGTTTTTCCTCTCTGCTGGCCACATAAAAAAACCAGAAGTAATTTGATGTCCGTTCTCACATACTTGTTGCACGTCATATACGTCTCGCACTGTTTCTCCTATGCCCTTTTCAAAGTTTTTCGATCATATCCCTTGCTCATTGATGTATTCGGCTGTCTGTGGGAAACCCATTGCCCAATATTGACTGGCAAGTATTTTTAATGGAACCGATGAAAAAAAACTACCTATATGAATAGCCTCTCCTTCATCTCCCCCTCCTCGACAGAACTGTACAAATTTGAATTGTAAAGATTCAAAAAACCCTTTCACATTTCCCTTTCTTATATCCTCAATGTGAGATTGCGTCAATTGGAAGTATTGTTCTCCTCTTTTCTCTAAAAGGTCATAAAATTCTTCAGCATTACCGAACAATTCCATGGCATATTGGTCAAGAGCGTTACAGATTTCCTTTCTTAATGATCGATTTGTTCCACCACCTTTTTTTTGTAAAAGTTGCAAGGCAAGTCGTTGGCCGACAAATATCAAGATTATCAACTCATAAATTAATTTTGTTTTATTAATGTCTTTAAGATGTAAGGAATCTTGGTTACCGATTGATGACAATGCATCGGGGATAGTGTCCATGGCTTGCTTCAGTTGCTTTGACAACTCTAAGCCATAATATTCAGGTGTTTTTTTACGTAAAAAGAAACCCATTGTTAGTATCTCCTATATCATTTGCAGAATTCTCCTGCACTTAGAACGAAGCATAGAAATATTGCTTGTTCATTCTCTTATCTCATGTTTATTTTTATCAAAACAGGAAAAACAATAGAAACCTGTGCGAAACCACTCTTCGTATCCGAGATTTTCAAGCGTATAGTCTATCTCAACCTGTTCCAATGGTCTGCCACAACCTTTGCATTTAACTTTTATTTTATTCTCAATAGATCCCCGAGATTCCATGAACTTTTCGATCATTTCTTTTTGATCTTGAGACAATTTATGTGATTGCCTATTAAGGAATCCACCGACCAAGTATCGTAGAGGGATGCCAGCATCTCTTGCGGCCCACGGTGATTGCTTTGCTGGGCTTGTAAGAGAGACGCCCATGCCAATTGTAAGAATCCTTGCATAGATATACGCAGGCCAGATCAATATTTGAGAGACAAAAGGAATGTAGCCGATGCCAGCCACAAGAGAAAGCTTCCAAAGGATAAATACTATCCAGAGAATATGTAATTTGCTGAAGGGTAATAAAAGGAAGATTAAAGGCACAAAAACCAATGAAAAAGATAAAATGAGTGTGGGCCACATAGGAGGTGGTGCTCTGAGAATAGCGGTCCGACGGATTCCAAAAGCAAACCATCCCCCCAAAGCAAGGGCTACTGCCCAGATAGTCCATTCAACAATACTATATGTTGTTTCCATTTATACACTTTCCTTTTCGCAGTCGTAGCACTTAAGCTTTGCAGGGGATCGCAGAGAATCCGGGCTAAGCTAAAGTCTCAGTCACAACTCACTTATTCTATCAAGATACTCGTTCGCTCTACTCTTGACATATCCATACACCTTTCCGAAAAAGAATTGTTCCCTCAACCTATTCTACCAATTAGACGTTGTACGACCAAGGGCAATTTTCGTCGTAACATGCGCCTATACGAACCCACTCTCCCGGGGGAGGAATAGAGGGTCACATCTTTTTTTTAGAGACTGTAGCATAATTACCTGTTATTAATACTCTTCCGTTCTCTATGAAGTACCTCAATAGTCAGATATCTTCCCATGGCT
>JAFGTG010000552.1 GCA_016934255.1 Sedimentisphaerales bacterium | reverse complement strand
TTTTTTCGGTTACGTTTCTGGAAGTAAAATCGACTGGTTGATGTGATAGGCTTTAAAAAACGACAGGTAATTGTGCTACAGTCTCTATTTTCTTTGTATTTCCGGGAACTTTTTTCGGATTGCGCCGACATTCTTTGCAAATAGACCGAATGATGAGCAATATCAAGCGGGAATTTCAGGAGTTTTGGATTCAGACCGCCGGCAAAGTGCGGGCGTATATGTTCTGCGCGTGTGAAAATTGGACCGATGCGGACGACATGACACAAGATTGTTACCTGCGGGCCTTGCGGGCCTGGGGCCAATTCGACGGAAGGGCAAGCCGGCAGGCATGGCTCTTCGGGATCGCCAGAAGGACGCGCGTCGATTGGTTCCGGCGAAAGAAACGTGAAGAGCTCGTCGTCCACTCCGAGAATATGGACGAATTTGACAAAGTGGATACCAGCGGATCTAAAGGTGATCGCTTCGAGAGAATATGGGATGCCGTGAAGGATCTGAACGCTGAACACCGTCAGGTTATTCATATGCGTTTTGCGGCGGGCTTGAGCTATGCCCAAATCGCTCACGCCCTTGAAATTCCCATTGGAACTGTGCGGTCGCGGTTACATCGAGGATTAAAGCAAATAAGAGAATGCATTGGGGATTATGATAATGAACCGTGAAGTGATAGAAAGATTGGCGATAGATTCCGCGGCGGGTGAGCTGAACGAAGATGCCGAAGCATTGTTACAATTCTATCTTGACGAGCACCCGCAAGCAAAACAATGGGCGGAAAACGTGCGGCAGGTTTATGGACAGACGGAAGCAGCTCTTAAAGCGAAGACGGCTCATTCTGACGTCGAGCAGATCGTTCCTAAAATAAGTCCGATATCACGTCTAATGTGGCGGACGACTGCTCGCTGGGCGGCAGTGATTGTTTTAGGAATGTTGATTGGTTTTACCGCGGGGCGCTGGGAGACTCCCGCTCGAACACAAAAAATTGCTTTCCAGGAATCCAATCGGGTCTCGATACCGACCAAAACCGTATCGGATTTGAAAGAAAGATATGCAGGCACGTTCTGGGGCGACAAAATGCTGGCCATGCTGGAACATCCGCCCGGTCGAGGGAATACAGCCGATCTTCGTGACATCAGATCATGGGATACATATAGACAATATATGAAGGAGAAAAACCATGAGTAATCATAAAGCAACATCGGGTTTAGTGGCTTTCTTGGTCGCCGCCATTTTCGTCGTCGGGTGCGTTCCGGAAGATTCTCTTCAATGGTCCGAAGATGGTTCGGTCGGATTGTTGAAGACCGACGACGGATTGTACCTGGTCGATGGCAAGACCGGTGAATTAGCCGAAGTCGTCAAAGGAACGATCGATTTGTTGCCGGGCCTATCCAGGGATGGCCGATGGATGGCCTATTGCGAACAAGTGGAGTGTTCCCATCTGGGGGAAGGATTGAAACGATTAGCGCCGGAGCAGGTCGAGGCCATCGCGGATGCCGCCGAACAGATTGCCGGAAAGATACGGGAAGCGGGCGCACTGAAAAACGATGACTTTCCTTCTCCCGACGACGGCCCTCTGGTCCCTGAGGATTATGAGAACTGGGCGATTCGCTACCTGTGTGACAATGCCGATGGCGAATTGCGAAAGATAATCGGTCCTGAAAGAATCAACGAAAGCCTCGAAATGCCTCTTCAGTACTTCCAGGTTGTCGTGGTCCCTCGCAATGACCCGAAGAAAAAAACTATTGTAGCGACCAACATATTCCACACGTTTGCGACAAAATTTTCTCCCGATGGTAGATATGTTGCTTACCTGATGCATATGCAGGAAGGTGAAACCAGCAATACCTATGAAGAATTTAGTCTGTATGTGGCCGCGACCGAAGGGGACGCGAACGCCGTGTATTTGGATTCCTGCGTCGCTTTCGGATACGACTGGCGAGAGGACAGTCGAGCCATAGCGTATCTCAGCGCCGACTCGGAAGATTTACCGCATGATGATCTCATCCTGGGTACGCTCAATGAAACTATCGTTGTAGATACTAATGGGCGCCTATTGGTCGAATCGGCACACAGCTCGAATGAGTCCGACCGCTTCGTCGGTGGAACGGCGGAACTCGCCGGCACGGTATTTCTCCCGTGGCTGAAGGTAGAGTACGGGCTCGGCCATCGCATCTTCTTCTCAAGCGCCGCCCTGTCGTTGCCGGTCAATAAGAAAGATGAGGCGAAATGCTCCCTGTTCTGCTACGATCCCATCACGGGAACCGTATCGGATGTTCTGCCTTTGAAAGTGTCCATTCATACGAGCCAACAGATTTTTAATTTGTCGCAATTTTCGTTATCGCCGGACGGAAAAAAAGTATTGCTCCCCATCAAAAACAACAGGTTTGTCGTTTATACTCTCGGAACGGATTCGATGGACATCCCGATCCTGGAAGAAGAAGGTTTCGGGGAGGAAGAATTGCCTGAACTCGCACCGGCGTGGAAAGGGTGCGATGCCGTGTCTTTTATGGTTTCAGGTAAGAGTTCGTTTTTACCCAAGCCCGAAGAAGGCGAGGATCGGGAAAAGGAAGACAGACAGATCATTATCCTCGGTCCCGACAAAAAGGTCCGCGTCCTGAGTGAAAACTGGTCTAATGAAATGGCTCTTGGGACCCAAGACGATCAATAGAGAGACGTGAAACACATTGCTTAATCTAAACCAAGACTTTTTCGACCTTGTCTATCGGGCATACAGAAATGGTTTCGTTGATCGGCCAGCTTTTGTCGCCGGGAATGACGATGAGTAGCTTGTCGAGCTTGAGTGATTCGATTGCGATAGCCATTGATTTTGTCTTATCCGGCGCTTCGCTGAACTTGAACTCAATGCCATAGCGTTTTCCGTTGACAATCAAAAACATGTCCAATTCGGCGCCGCTATACGTTGCCCAATAGTACACTTGGGATGGATGAGTTTTTCTTATGATCTGTTCCATCGCAAAGCCTTCCCACGACGCCCCGACTTGCGGGTGTCCCATGATGGAATGAAAATCCCGAAGGTCCAGCAAGCTGTGCAGGAGGCCCGTATCGCGAAAGTAAATTTTCGGCGACTTGACCTGTCGCTTTGCAATGTTCTCGTGCCACGGTTGGAGTTGTTGAATCATGTAGGTTTGCGTTAAAATGTCCAGGTATGACCGGGCGGTTTTGTCATTGATGCCGAGTGCGGAGCCGATTCGTGAAGCATTCCAGGTTTGGCCGTGATAATGGGCGAGCATGGTCCAGAACCTTCGCATCGCCGGGGCGGGAATGTTGATTCCGAATTGTGGGATATCGCGCTGAAGAAAGGTACGGATAAAACCTTCGCGCCACGCCAGGCTGTCCTGGTCGTCACGGGCAAGGTATGAGCGTGGAAATCCGCCTCGGGTCCAAAGTTGCTTCCAGCTCTCGACGCCAAGCTCGGTCATATCAAAACCCGCCATGTCCACAAACTCCACCCGGCCGGCCAGTGTTTCGGATACACTTCGAATAATATGGGGTGAGGCGCTTCCGAGAATAAGAAAATGGCATTTATTGTCCGGTTTATCCACGACAACGCGCAGTGCCGGAAATAGATCGGGTTTGGTCTGTATCTCATCGATGACAACAAGCCCCTGAAGCGACGACAGAATCAACTCAGGATTGACGAGCCTTCTCAGGTCGGCTTGGCTTTCGAGATCGAAGTAGGTGTTGGGCTGATGCTCGCAGATCATTCTTGCTAAGGTTGTCTTGCCACACTGACGCGGTCCCAGTAGCGCCACGATGGGCGATCTTGAAATAGCCTTCTTCACGCGATCTATATATCCTCGTCTTTCGATCATAAATTGAATATTACCTTTAATATTCGGAATGTCAATACGAATTTTAAAGGTAATTTGGTTGTGCCGATAATCTATAATTTACTCTGATTCAATTGTGCACTTTCCCAATTCACGCTTGGACTTTCCACTTGAATGGAGTATGCTCTTTGACATGACAAATGGACAAGCCAATACTTGGCGCGCAAGAATCAGAAGAACCATGACGTGTATGCTGCCCGTTTCGAAGCGGCGCAAAGGACAGTGCATCAATTGCGGAGCGTGCTGCAAGCTACCGAACGTCTGCCCGTTTCTCAAGTACAAACCTGACGGTTCATCGTATTGCTCGATTTATAAGATACGCCCATTGAACTGTAGAAAGTACCCCAGGACGGAATCTGAATTCATTACTCAGGAAACGTGCGGTCATCACTTTGAATGAGTGGGGGTGGTGCGATTCATCGCACCCTACTTCGTTGTCTTAATACGAGAAAGCCCCCTATCA
>JAFGTG010000551.1 GCA_016934255.1 Sedimentisphaerales bacterium | reverse complement strand
GTTTGATAATCGCCGGAGACGATATTCGCCAGCCAGTCCTGGTTCTGAAGATACCAGTCCATCGTCATATTCATCCCCTCTTCGAAGCTTACCGAAGGTGCCCAACCCAATTGACTCATGATCTTACCGGCGTCGATAGCATATCGCCTGTCGTGTCCGGGGCGGTCGGTTACATGTTTAATGAGTGATTTGGATTTGTCCAGGCGTTTGAGAATCAAATCAATAACGTCCAAATTGGCCTTTTCATTACAGCCGCCGACGTTGTAAATCTCGCCGGGCGGGGCCTTTTGCAGAACGTCCCAAACGGCCGTGCAATGGTCATAGACATAAATCCAATCCCGTACGTAAAGGCCGTCGCCATAGACCGGAAGCTCCCTGTCGTTGAGCGCGTTATTAATCATCAGCGGGATCAGCTTCTCCGGAAATTGATAGGGGCCGTAGTTGTTCGAGCACCGGGTAATGTTATATTGGACGCCCCAGGTATGCCCGAACGCCCGAACGAGAATATCTGCCGAGGCTTTACTCGCGGAATAAGGCGAATTCGGACTCAAGGGGGTTTGTTCCGTGAATCGACCCTCCGGACCGAGTGCGCCATAGACTTCATCCGTCGAAATCTGAACAAACTTCTTCAACGTTCGGTCGCGGGCGGCCTCGAGCAGGGTTAGCGTGCCGGCAATGTTCGTATCGATGAAGACTTTCGGCTCGGTAATCGAACGATCCACGTGGCTTTCCGCCGCAAAATTGACGATCGCCTCGATTTGATGCTCTTTGATGATTTGTTCGATCAATATACCGTCACAGATATCCCCTTTGACGAACGTGTGGCGATCGTTCTCCATGAATTCGGCAAGATTGCCCAGATTACCGGCGTACGTCAGCTTATCGAGATTCACGACGAAACAGTCGGGATGCTCGGCGAGCACCATGCGTACGAAATTACTGCCGATAAACCCGGCCCCACCTGTGACTAAGAGTCTTCTCATAATTGCCCTAAAAAACGTTCCAATGGCTCCTGCCAATGCTTAATCGGTTCAGAAAGCAGACGTGAAATCTTACTACAATCGAATCGGCTGTTCAAGGGTCTTGTTGCGGGGCTTGGAAAATCGCTGGTTTTACAGGGCGCGACATCAACATCCATCGAGAGCTTGTTCACAATACACTTCGCCATATCGTATCGGCTGACATACCCGGCCGCCGCGAAATGAAACAAATCCTCCGGCTGACTTTTCAACAGTTCGCAAATGGTTTTGGAGACTTCGAGGGTCGCCGTCGGCGAGCCAACCTGGTCATCGACCACTTTCAGTGCATTGCCGGCCCTGGCCCGTTGCAGAAGCTTTGTGACGAAGTTGTTGCCGGCCAAGCCGTACGTCCACTCCACGCGCATGATACAATACCGGCAACCACTCTCCGCTAAAAGCTCCTCACCGGCCAACTTGCTCTTACCGTATGTATTAATAGGATGCGCAGAATCCGTCTCGACGTAGGGTTGATCCGACTTTCCATCAAAGACAAAATCCGTACTGATATGCATTAGCCATTTACCGGCTTCCCGCACGATAGCCCCGAGTCGTCCTACGGCTTCTGCATTAACCTGAAACGCCCATTCAGGTTCGCTCTCGGCGCCATCGACATTCGTATAAGCGGCGCAATTGACGATCATCCCGGCTCTTGAGACGGCTTGTCGAACGTGATCGGCATTCGTAATGTCAAATCCCGGCAAATCGAAAAGGATAGGATCGAATCCCTGTTCACGGGAAACAGAAGCCAAATCGGAACCCAGCATCCCTCTGCCGCCTAAAATAGCAATCCGGGGCTTATCCATCGCCAACCGCCTTCCTGAAATGAGGCAATGAACTGGGGGGGAGATCTTTTAGCCTTGGGCAATCCGCATCTTTGGCCGATAGGAGAGGCTTCTCAACCGGCCAGTCGATACCTAAGTCGGGATCATTCCAGAGGATACCGTGTTCGGTCGCTGAATTGTAGAAATCCGTGCATTTGTACGCAAAGAGCGCCGTTTCGCTCGTGACACAAAAGCCATGTGCGAAACCGGGGGGAATGTACATTTGTTTATGGTTCTGCCCCGAAAGAACCTCTCCGATCCATTGACGGAAATTCGGAGAATCTGTGCGGACATCGACGGCGACATCCCACACCTCGCCGGACAGGGCCTGTACTAATTTGCCCTGCGATTGAGGATGTTGAAAATGCAGGCCGCGAAGAATTCCCTTTTGTGAGAATGAAACATTATCCTGAACAAACGTCTCCCGAATCCCAGCCTCCTCGTAACGCTTCCGGTTCCATGTCTCCAGAAAGAATCCTCTGCTATCTTCGTACACGTCCGGCTCCAAAAGGATAACGCCGGGTAGTTTTGTTTCTATGACATTCATAAGTATAGGTCGTACTTAGACTTTTTCGACGCCTTAATCTGCATTATAAAGGTGGTTCGTTTTTGACGAATTCTCCAGCCCGGGTGAGCGATTCGAACGTCCCGGCATCCGTCCACCAGCCCTCGATAATGTCGTACGCCAACTGGCCCTTGGCGATATAGGCCTCATTGACGTGCGTGATTTCAAGCTCGCCTCTCGCCGACGGCTTGAGCGTGCGGATAATATCGTAAACGCCGCCGTCATAGAAGTAGATACCGATTACGACGTAATTCGATTTGGGTTTCCGAGGTTTCTCTTCAATGCTGATAATCTTGCCGTTGGCCAGTTCCGCGACGCCGAAGCGTTGAGGATCGGGTACCTGCCTCAGAAGGACCCTGGCCCCTGAGCCTTGGGCCATGAACTTGTCAACATAGCTTTTTAGGTTTGCATGGAAGATGTTATCGCCGAGTATCACCGCGACCGACTGGCCTTGAGCGAAATTCTCAGCCAACGCCAGGGCCTGGGCGATCCCTCCCGCCTCATCCTGGACTTTGTAAGTGAATCGACAGTTGAAATCTTTCCCCGATCCCAACAAGCTAACCACGTCTCCCATGTGCTCGACGCCGGTCACAATCAAAATCTCGTCAATCCCAGCGGATGTAAGCTTCTCAATGGGATAGTAGATCATGGGCTTTTGCCCGACGGGAAGCAAATGCTTGTTGGTTACCTTCGTCAAAGGCCGAAGCCGCGATCCGGTCCCCCCGGCGAGGACGATCCCTCTTAAGTTCATAGCTGCCTCCATGCGAACACTTCGCAATAGTAAATTCCTTTGGACACTCTTACGGAATAGCCTTTGTTGCACCCGTCGTGAAGCCGCCATCGACCAGGATGATCTGGCCCGTGATGTATTCAGAGGCGTCCGAAGCCAAAAAGATCACGGTGCCGTCAAGATCGTGCGGCTGACCGACGCGATGCAAGGGAATACGGTCCGTGATATAATCGCACCATTCCTTTTTCTCATATAACGCCGCGTTTTGAGCCGTCTTGAACCAGCCGGGGGCCAGTACATTAACCGTAATCCCATATTGACCCCATTCGACAGCCAAACTCCGGGTTATCAACAGAACGCCTCCCCGGCTTGCCGTGTAGGGGGCTATGCCCTCCATACCAAACACGCACGTACACGACCCCATATTGATGATTCGGCCGTAGTTTCGCTTTATCATCTCCTTGGCGACCGCCTGGGCACAGAAATAATTACCCTTCAGATTGGTGTTTAGGACGGTGTCCCAGTCTTCCCAGGAAAATTTCAAACTCGGATTTCGGATATTCAATCCCGCATTGTTGACCAAAATGTCAATCTTGCCATATTCTTTTATGGCCGCCTTAACCATATTCTCAATATCATCCTGGGAAAGAACATCCATCTGAACGGGCAGAGCTTTTCGCCCCAGGGCTTCGATTTCCTGCTTGAATTCGGTCAGGCTCGCTATCGTCCGGCTGGTAATCACCAAATCCGCGCCGGCTTTGGCGAGCGCCCGGCCGAAATACTGGCCCAGTCCCCTACTTGCCCCGGTGACGATAGCCACTTTACCCGAAAGATCAAACAAGTTCTGCATATTCAACTCTCCAAATAAGCGCCTAAAGTTTGAAGTGACTAAAGTGCCTAAAATTTGTCGTTAACTTTAGTCACTTTAGCTCACTTTAGTTCACTTTAGTCACTTTTTTTCTAAGGTTCCAAAACGATCTTCAATAGATTCTCCTCAGCCTTCAGCAATCTCTCAAAAGCACGAGGGCCTTCCTCCAGTGGTAAAATATCGCTGATGAGTGGCTCGACGTTGATTTGGCCGGATGCAACCAATTGGATGCAATCCCGAAATTCGCCGGAACTCGCATACGAACCGATAAAGGTGTGCTCTCGGGCGACTAATTGTTGCAGATCAAATTCGGCTTTGGGTTCCAGGTTGCCCACGGCCACAATAGACCCGCCGGTCTTTGTCACGGAAACAGCGTCGGCAAACGTCTTGGCATATCCAACAGCTTCAAGAGCGACATTGACACCCTGGCCTTGCGTTTCCTTCAGGACCGTCCCCTTAAGATCGGATTTAAGCGGATTGACAAGGATATCTGCACCGAGTTGCTTTGCAACGTCCAGTCGAAACTCATTAATATCGACAACGATCGCTCTGGCGGCACCTCTTAGCTTGCACCCTTGTAAAATGAACAAACCAATCGTCCCGGCCCCCATGACCAAAACCGTATCGTCTTTCGAGATCGGCGCCCGATTGGCGGCGTGCATTCCTATCGATGTCGGCTCTAAAAGAGAGGCATTCGCAAAAGAGAGATTTTCCGGAATCTTCGAGACGATCCACGACGGCACGGCGACAAATTCGGCAAAAGCCCCATGCCGCTTGAACTCCGGCACGGATACGCCCAAAACCTGTCGCTTAACACAGCGATTAAAACGGCCGCTCCGGCAGGCGTCGCATTGATTGCAATAAACGGTCGAATCAAAGCAGACCCGGTCGCCCTTCACAAAACCATTCGCATTCTTACCCATATCTTCGACGATACCAGCCGCTTCATGGCCCATAATCAAAGGCGGGAGCCGTCGGCCGGTCTTGCCGGTGGCGCCATGAATATCCGAACCGCAGATGCCACAAGCCTTCACTCGAACCAGCACGTCATCGTCGCCCACTGTCGGATCGGGAAATTCCGTGCACTCGAAACGATACGGTTCTTTATAAACTAATGCCTTCATTCAAATCCTCACGTATCACGCAAAATTATCGATTTCGGCCCTATTATAGTCCGGGGCTTACGGCCCGTCCACCTGTTTTAACAATCGGAGACGGATTAACACTTTAATACTCAAAAATAGGCTTTTATACATCCAAAGAGAATTGTATAATACAAAGTACAGGGTTTTTCTCTACGCTGTTAATTGAAGGAGTGTTTTCATGGCTGGGACCATGACGAGACGTCAATTCTTAGCCCGAACCGCCGGACTGACTGCTCTGAGTGTGATTGGACCGGCCTGCCGGCTCGGCAATTCACGAAATGCACGAAGCCCCAACATCGTCCTCATCTTGACTGACGATCTCGGATACGGCGACGTCGGCTGTTATGGATGTACCGACATCCGAACTCCTGCGATCGACAATCTCGCTGCTGAAGGCGTCAAATTCACGACCTTTTACTCCAACGCGCCCGAATGTACACCCACCCGGACCGCCCTGCTGACGGGCCGCTATCAACACCGCGTCGGCGGCCTCGAATGCGCCCTCGGCATCGGTAACGTAGGTCGTTACGACGACGCGATCCGGCTGCGAGAGTCACACGATATGGGCCTGCCCACCCCGGAGACAAGCATCGCCCGAATCCTTAAAAACGCCGGATATGCTACCGCCATCAGTGGTAAGTGGCATCTCGGATACGAACCGAAGTTCTTCCCGCTCCGGCATGGATTCGATTTCTCGTTCGGCCCAATAGGCGGAGCCGTCGATTACTTTCACCATTGCGAATATACGGGTGAGCCCGCCCTTTATCTCAACGACAAGCCCGTCGAACGCGAAGGTTATCTCACGGACCTGATCACGGACGAGGCGGTCAGATTCATTCAACACAAGCATCATTCGCCTTTCTTCCTCTACGTCGCTTATACGGCGCCCCATACCCCTTACCAGGGTCCTGACGATAAGAGCCCCGAACCGGTTTCCCAGGAGAATTATAACAAGGGAACACGAGCCACTTATACCGCCATGGTCGAGCGTATGGATGAAGGCATCGGCAAAATCGTGAAGACGCTGGAGGAACACAACGTCGCCGACAAGACGCTCGTCGTCTTTATGAGCGACAACGGCGCCAACAAGACCGGCAATAATTCACCCTACTCCGGCTATAAGGGCAATCTCTTCGAAGGCGGCATAC
>JAFGTG010000550.1 GCA_016934255.1 Sedimentisphaerales bacterium | reverse complement strand
GGCGCCCCAGGTGGCCTGGTCGCCCGTGGCGTACGTGATGTAGGTTTTGCCTTCCCACTCGAACAGGTCCACGTCCGAGTTATTGATCCCTTCGCCGGGCCCGGCTTCGAGGATGGGATTAAACGGGCTGAGTTCCCATGTGGCCAGGTCTTTCGATCGCGCCAGGAACGAGACATATCCGTTGTGGCCCTGGATGGGCGAATGCAGGTAGATGACGTAGTAATATTGCGCGACATATCGAATCACTGGGCAGGCGCTGTATTCGTGGTTCACGCCGGTAAAGGTCAGCCCCGGCAGTTTCTCCCACTTCGACAGGTCGGAGGAGCGAGCGAACTTGAAACAGAATTGCACAGGCTGATTCGATTCATAGGCCATCAAAAAGCCCTTTTCATCACGGCAGACGGACGCATTGAAAAGATGCTCGTTGGATTCTTTCGGGATTGCTGGCTCGCGCTTCCACGTCTTCAGGTCGCGGGTCGAGAAATGATAGAGACTCTGGAACCAGTCGTGATTGCTCCCTTCGCTGGCGAACACGTGGAGTTCCGGCCCGTTCACAAACGCGTTGGCGAAGGAGTGGCCCTCGCCGAAACGGCAGACTTCGTCGCCCGTGGATAGGTCGGTGACGTAGAGATACATGCTCTTCTTATACTCGTCGGTGTTGTTCTTGGTGTCGTCGCGATAATTGAGCACATGCAACGGTTGGCCATTGAAGACGACCGGAGTGTTTTCCATTGCCTTGGGCAGGGCGATGGGTAATTTCGTTAACGTCGGCCGGGTAGGATTCGGTGGGGATTGATAGGGTTGCCGTGGCGGGGCGATCTGAAAGAACAAGTCCGCGGGCCAAAGCCCCATTCGCTCGAAACCTTCGGGCACCTCTTGCTTGAATTGCACGTAAACTTGCGTTTTGCCCCTGGTCGTGTAAGTGACAGCTTTTCCCGCCTCGCCCGGCGTCAAGACGCTGTAGCCGGCCAGGGTGCAGTCTTCCAGATCGACGTGCAGCCGACCGGTGGGCGAGTGTCCCTGGGTACAGATGATCCCCGTGGATTGGCCTCCCATCTCCGGCTGGGTGAAGTTCAGCACGATCAACCGGCAGTTTACCAATTTCGCCCGGGCGCAATGGCTGGCGTAGGAAATGGCCAGGGCATTGTCGGAATGTACCAGGGTGCAATCCTCGAATACGACGTGGGGATGTTCGGGCATCGTTTTCTCCCATCCTCCCACCAGGATAGCCGCGGTATCGCCGACCCAGTCGAGGGCGAGGAAGTAGCATCGCCGAAATAGGCTGGGTTCATTCTCTCGCACCGTGGGGTAGGCTACGCCTCCGCCAAAAGCGCGGCCTGTGCCTATACAATCCTCGACGACGACGGTAAATCCCTCTCCGCTCTTATTCGTGAGATCCCAGAAAAAGCCCCCGTCTCCGCCGGCCGTGTAGAGATAACGCAGCTTCCATCGATCCCAAACGATGCTGGAGAAGGTCTCCTGGTTGTTGCCGTGCGGCCAATATTTGTCCGAGGCGCGGATCGGCCCCCACCAGTCCCAACTCTTGAATCCTTTTTCGGGGTCGCCGGAATCGATGATCGTCCAGCCTTTAGCGCCGGAGCCGAGGCGACCGTCGAAATCGCCGACCAGGCTGTTATATGCCCCCGCGGCGCCTTTGAAGGCCGGCGCCAGGTTGGCCTCCACATACGTATCCGGCCGAATGACAATCTGGTGGCCGCCCTCATCATCGGGCACGGCGTCCAGCGCCTTTTGGATCGTATTGAAAGCCGTTTTCCAGCTTCGCCCGTCCGTGTTATCGCCCAGCTTGGAGACGTAGAGCGTCACGCCTTTTGGAATACGGCTCGGAGCAGCGAATACTTCTTTTTCCCATGAGAAACAAGCCGAAAGAATTCCCGTGAGCAACATCAACGGAAGGGCGATTCTTGGGATAGAGGTGGTGCGAATGAAATCGAACGTCCTGTTTTTCATGCTCAACTCCGACAAGTTATGAGTGAAGTCGATATTTGCCAGGAAAATGAAAAAGCAACGGCAAAACAATCCTAAATTCGTTCCTGTTGCGGAGAGGAAAAGACTCACGTGTCACCCCTGCGAAGGCAGGGGGCGAAGGCGTAAAAATGGATTCCCGCCTTCGCGGGAATGACAAATCATGTTTCCGTAACAATAACTTCGTATTATCCCATGCCCGCGAGGATACGAAAGCTATGAAAGCAGATACATCCAGTTTCTTATCAGGCTTCGATCTTGTCGATGACGACCTGGAGATACTTCTGGCGGTGGCCGATGCGTTTTTTGCTGTTCTTGCGTCGGCGAAAATGGGTCGGGTAGAGCTTTTGGCCCTTAACGACGGCTTCATCCGCGGTGGTCTTGAATGAGGCGACAACCTTGGCGCCATCGATATAGGGCGTGCCGATTTTGACGTCTTCGCCGTCGCTGACGAGCAGGACCTTATCCAGCTCGATGGTCTTGGCATCGGGTGAAACATCCGTTAAATCGATATTCAAACACTCGCCTTCGGTGACTTTATATTGCTTTGAGCCTTGCTCGATCACTGCGTACATACTAAAATACTCCAGGTTTTCATCGGTTCAAAAAGCGGCATTTTACGGATTCTATATTTTTTGTAAAGCAAAATCTTCGATTTTTTGTATTCTATTAGCCACGAAGCCACAAAGACACAAAGAAATAGTTAATTCAGAAATCTTCGTGTCTTGGTGTCTTTGCGGCTATTGGTAAAGGAGCTATTTTTATGCAGATTGTGATGATTCAGGACAAATTCGTGCCGATCGAGGAGGTTGAGCCGGTTTATTTGGACCGCGGAATGTTCTTCGGGGATGGCGTTTACGAGGTGATGCGAAGCTATGACGGCAAGCTTTTCGCCTTCGAGGAGCATATGGAGCGATTCGCCCAGAGTCTGGCCGGTATTCAAATCGCGGGAGTGGATTTGGACCAAGTTCGGGCCCGGATTCACAGGGCGTTCGAGGCGGCCGGGATCGCCAATGCGGCGGTCTATTTTCATATCACGCGGGGTTCGGCGCCGAGAGAACGGGTCTGGAGCGATGATTTGGTACCGAATTTTTTCCTGAGCGTATCGGAACTGAAGGATAATACGGAGATGAAGGCCAGAGGGATCGCCGTATCGACATATCCCGACTGCCGGTGGAAGCGATGCGATATTAAATCCCTGAACCTGCTGCCGAACGTGATGGCCTGTACGGATGCGGCCAAAAAAGGGTGCGGCGAGGCGGTTTTTGTCGATGAGGCCGGCCTGATTACCGAGGGGGCCGGCTCGGCGTTTTTTGCCATCCGGGGGCGAACCTTACAAACCGCTCCGCTATCGGCGAACATTTTACCTTCCATTACACGCAAATTTACCATCGAAGCAGGAAGGCGCGTTGGATTGAAGATTGTGGAGAAATCCTTAACACCCGATCAGGCGGTCGCTTCGGACGAGCTTTGCGTGGCTTCGACGTCGAAAGATGTTCTCGCTGTGGTCAAATTCGACGACAAGGTCATCGGCGACGGCAAACCGGGCGACTATACGAAACGAATGGCTGAGGAGTTTCGCTCGTTTGTGGCATAGTATCAAGGGAAAGGAGTGATAGCCGTTATGAAAAAATGTTTCTTGAGGGTTGTAATAGCTTCGATCGTTTTGTGTTTGCCGACGATCAGTTGCACGCAACATGGAGCGAAAAAGCCTGTCCGCGTTCAGGATTATCAAGGGACGATTCGTGTGGCATGCGTAGGCGATAGTATCACGTACGGCCATGGGATTACGAACCGTCTCAAAGGATGCTACCCGGCTCAATTAGGGCAAATGCTGGGCGATCAATGGGAGGTCCGCAACTTCGGCGTCAGCGCGGCCACGATGCTCAAGCAAGGCGATTTGCCTTATTGGAAACAACAGGCGTTTAAAGACGTATTAGCCTACAATCCTAACGTCGTCATCATTAAGCTGGGCACGAACGATACCAAGCCGCAAAACTGGAGGTTCAAGGACGAGTTTGCCCGCGACTATCTGGATATGATCGATCAGTTCTCGAAATTACCCGCCCAACCTCGTATTTGGATCTGTTACCCGGTCCCCGCCTTCGGCGATCGATGGGGCATCAACGAATTTGTTATCAAGAATGAAGTCATCCCGATCATCAGCCAGGTGGCCCGGAAAAAGCGTGTCCCGATCATCAATCTATATCAGCTCCTTAGCGGAAAGCCGAAATACTTCCCGGATGACATCCACCCGGACGCCGAAGGGGCGTTCCTCATCGCGAAGGAGATATATAAGACTTTGACGGGCACTCAATTTATGGGTGTTTATAAGGAGCCTCCCTTGCCCCAGGTGTTGATTATCGGGGACTCCATTTCCATCGGATATTTCGAGCCGACTCAGAAACTACTTGAAGGCAAAGCCGACGTCGTGCATAATCCGGGCAACGCGGCTCACACCGCCAACGGACTTCAAAAGCTAACCCAATGGCTGGGGGACACGCAGTGGGACGTCATCCATTTCAACCACGGCCTGCACGATCTGAAATACATCGATGAGAAAGGTAAAAATATTGTTGTCGAAAAGGGCAAACAGCAAATTCCCATCGAGGACTATGAGATTAATCTGGAAGCGATCGTGACCCGGCTGAAGGCCACCGGCGCTAAATTGATTTTCGCCACGACGACGCCGGTGCCGGACGGTACGGGAATTCGGGTGAAAGGGGACGCGGAGAAATACAACCGTGTGGCGTTACAAGTGATGAACAGACACGGGATCGCGATTGACGATTTGTATTCGTTTGCTTTACCGCGTTTGGGCGACATCCAAAGGCCGAAGAACGTTCATTTTACTCCGCAGGGTTCGGAACTGTTGGCCGAACAGGTGGCGAATAGCATCTTGAAAGCGCTGGAAGAACGGTAATTATTTTAGGGTATCACGATATCAGGGTATCAGGATGCAGATTATCAGGGAAACAGGATATCAGGAATGCGTAACATGTGCTGACACTTCCCTGAGATCCTGTTTCCCTGATATCCACTCCCTGATTTCCTGATACCCTGATACACGTTTTTAGTCTATCATGAACGATATCAACACATCAATTGTAGCCTGGTCGGACAAGCAATCCGAACTAACCTCCATCCGCCGGGCCGTCTTCGTCGAGGAGCAAAACGTGCCCGAGCGCATCGAGCTGGACGGTAAAGATTCCGAATGTTGGCATGTACTGGCGTCCGATGGAGAGGGTAAACCCATCGGAACGGCGCGGATGGACAAGAATGGCAAGGTCGGTAGAATGGCCGTCCTGTGCGAGTATCGTGGCCGCGGCGTCGGGCGGAAAATTCTTAAAGCGATTATGGACTATGGCCGTTCGAAGGGGATCACGGATTTTCACTTGTCGGCTCAGATCGGGGCGGTTGGATTCTATGAAACAATGGGATTCGAGCGTTCCGGCGGTGAATTTGAGGAAGCCGGGATTATACACGTCAACATGAAAATCAAGCCGTTATGACGCAGGATTCCCGATCTGAGTGTGAATTTCCCACGATAAAGTGGGAAAAAACGTGAATATTTATCCGGGTCGTGCGTCAATAATATTGACGTCGATACCGTAAGATGATTCTGGGGCTTTTGGAAAGGAGAAATATGGACTGTCTTCTTGCACAACCTCCCATGCCGGAAGTATTTCCCTTGGTTGGGGTATTTGTCGTTATTTTGGCTTTGTTGATCATCGTTCCGATTAAGCTTTTAATTAGCTGTATGCTTTTTCACAAAGCCGGCTATTCGTGGGCCTTTGGCTTGCTCATGCTGGTTCCCATCGTCAATATCGTCATGATTTTTGTTCTGGCTTTTGGCGACTGGCCCGTCAGAAGGGAATTGCGCCAGCTTAAACAAATGCGTTAACGGCGTCTTATCGGATTCAGGTATGTTCCAACAGTGTACAAGTTTGTCAATTGGTCGAACTTCTGAAACGGGGCGCCTATGTGAACCGGACAAGGCGTTTCATTGGATCGTATTGATTCTGTGCGTACTGGCCGTGACGGTGTCACTGCTCCTTCGCCATGATGGGGACGGACTTCGTTTGTTTGGAATCCGCTGGCCGGTAAGCTGCGCTTTATACGAGAACTTCGGCGTGAGATGCGCTCTGTGCGGCTTGACCCGCTCGTTTTGTGCGATGGCCGCGGGCGAGTGGTCGGCGGCAATGCATTTTCACCTTTTAGGCCCCGTCATTTTTGTCTTTGTCTGTCTGCAAATTCCATATAGAATTCACGCCCTATGGTCAACCCGCCCAATCAATGGAATGTTACGGCGGATTGGTATGTATGTGTCGCTCGGACTGGCGGGAGGGCTCCTGATTAACTGGTTGGTTTATCTTGGAGGACGTATCGGATGAACGGCGAGTCATCTTATGTAAGTGTGGTCGAACCTCTGACGCCGGCGATCGAACGGGTTAAGACGATTCTTTTCAGACCTTTCGACCTGGGCAAATGGTTTGTGATCGGTTTCTGCGCGTGGCTGGCCGAGTTGGGAAAACCCAAAGGAGGTGGCAATGGCGGCGGGGGAGGCGGAGGAAACGGAGGCCCTCACTTCTCTTTCGATGGACGTCCCGACCTGGAAGAAATAACGGAAAGGGCCAGAGATTTCTTCGCTGAGGCGAGAATGTATGTCGAGCAGAATATGCATTGGATTGTTCCGGTCGCCATCGTTGGAGCCGTGATCATGATTATTATCTGGCTGCTCCTGATGTGGCTGAGCAGCCGGGGCAAATTCATGTTTCTGCATTGTGTGGTCGAGAATAAAGGCGAAGTGGGTGTGCCCTGGAACAAGTACGAACGGCATGCGAACAGCCTGTTTGTCTTTCGAATCGTTGTGGGTCTGATCAATCTTGTGGCCGTTATCGTGGCGGTGCTTGCCGGGATGATGCTTTTTGCCGGAGCGGCGATGTCCGGGGCCGGAGGAGTGGCCGTGCTGGGGGTTGTTTCCGTTTTTGTTTTAATGATCGCGCTTGGGATTGTCTTGTTTCTCATTCGGAAATTCACGACGGATTTCGTGGTGCCCATCATGTTTCTCCGCACGACGAGCTGCTCGACTGCGTGGCGGGAGTTTCTGGCGGTCCTTACGGTGAATTCGGGACGTTTTATCCTTTACGTCTTGTTCCAGATTGCGATTTGGATTGTGGTGATGTTCTTAATCGTGGCGTTGGCGTGTGTGACGTGCTGTTGTGCCGCGTGTATCCTCGGCATTCCTTTTATCGGAACCGTATTGCTATTGCCGATTCTCGTTTTTCATCGGTCCTACTCGCTGTATTACCTGCGCCAGTACGGGCCCGCTTTTAATGTTTTTGACGCAACGGAACAGGTCGTCTCGCCATCCTGATGATTGTATTGGGGCAGTTGAGTGAAGTAGTGGGAGTGGGTTGTAGGGGATGCACCAGCCACACACGACTCAAAACCCATTACTCAACGTACTACCTTCCCTCATTCCCACTACTCATTTCCGGAAATATTTCGATATAACCTCAGGAGTGTTGACAAATCACCGTTTTGACCTATGCTATGGGTGTGAAATCCCTTGAGGATGGTAGCTTCAATTTTACAGGACTTGTGAAAGGAGAAACCAGATGTGGCGTTCAGCTTGTGTTTTCGCATTGATGTGCGTAGTCGTATCGAGTTTTTGCATCCCGGCCCGGGCGGCTGAAAAGCCCGCCCTGATTAAGGCCCTCCTGATCACCGGCGACGACGTCGATGCGCATCCCTGGCGCGAAATGTCCGAGACGACGCGGGAAATCCTGGTCAACTCGGGACGGTTCGACGTCAAGGTATGCGAAGATCCGTATATCCTCGAATCGGAAAAGGCCTTAGAGGCATACGATGTGATCGTTTTTCTGATTTTCAGCCGGCGCATCAAAATGCTTCCCGACGAGGCCCGGGAGAACCTGATGAACTTCGTCAAAGGCGGCAAGGGCTTCTTCGTCCAGCATTTGGCCAGCGCCTCGTTCCCCACGTGGGCGGAGTTCGGCAAACTCTGCGGCCGGCATTGGATCATGGGCACCTCGGGGCACGGACCGCGTTCGGTATTCAAGGCGGAAATCGCCAATAAGGAGCATCCCATTACAAAAGGTCTGAGCAACTTCGACGTTGACGACGAGCTATACGCCAAGCTCCAGGGGGCGGGCGATATCGATATTCTCGTGACGGCCGATTCCGACTGGAGCAAGAAAACCGAGCCTTTGGTCTTCACGATGCCCTATGGCAAAGGCCGCGTCGTTCATAATGCCTTCGGTCACGACCGCAAGGCCCTGATGACCCCGAACGTACAGAAGATCATCGCGCGGGGCGTCGAGTGGGCCGCCACCGGCAAGGTGAGGTAGGGGCAGGCCCCTGTGCGTGCCCTGGGCAACTATGTCAAGAAACGGGAGGTTTTATGATTGCGAACACCAAGATCAATCGTCGTGGATTCCTCAGAAGAGCGATAACTGTTACCGCGAGCGCGGGGAGTTTTCCTTATATTGTCTCCTCATCGGCCCTGGGCAAGGCCGGCCATGTCGCACCGAGCGAACGGATTGCAATAGGCTCCATTGGCGTCGGCGGCATGGGGACGAATAATATGAGAGCGTTCCTGACGCATTCGGACGTCCAGGTCGTTGCCGTTTGCGATGTGACGGAAGCCAGTGAAGAATACGGGCACTGGTATAAGAAAGGCTGGCAGGGGGCGTGGTTCGGCCGGGAGCCGGCCCGGAAAATCGCTGACGAGCATTACGCCAAAAAGAACGGAACCGGCCGATACAAGGCTTGTGCGGCTTATGTTGATTTTCGCGAGTTGCTGGCGAGGGACGATATCGACGCCGTGTGTATCACGACGCCCGACCATTGGCACGCCATCCCGGCGATCCGGGCCGCCGAAACCGGGCGGCATATCTACTGTGAAAAACCCCTGAGCCTCACGATCGCCGAAGGCCGGGCCATGATTGAAGCCGTTCGCCGGCATGGGGTCGTTTTTCAGACGGGGACCCAGCGGCGTTCAATGCAACAATACAGATTTATCTGCGAGCTCATTCAAAACGGTCGAATCGGCCGACTTAAGAAGGTCGTCGCGAACATCGGACCGAATAACAAATCCGCGTCCGAGAAGGACTGGAAGCCGATGCCGGAGCCGGATTGGCTGGACTACGACATGTGGCTCGGGCCGGCACCCTGGGTGCCGTATCATAAGGATCGTTGTCTGTATAATTTCCGCTTCAGCCTGGATTATTCCGGCGGCCAGACGACCAACTTGGGGACGCATGCGTTCGATATTGTCCAGTGGGCCAACGGCGCGGACGAGACGGGCCCGGTCGAAGTGGAAGACCTGGGCGGCGTATTTCCCGAGGATGGCTTGTTCACGACCGCGACGACGGTGCATTTCCGCGCCCGGTATGCGAACGGCGTTGAATTGATCTGCAAGACCCAGGTAAGCGGCCGCGGCCCGTTGCGTTTCGAAGGGACGGAAGGTTGGATTGAGATCTTAGGCGAACAACCGACGTACTATCCGGAATCGCTGGCGACCTCCGTGATCGGCCCGAACGAAATCCACCTTTACGAGAGCAACGATCACCATCGCAACTTCCTCGACTGCATCAAAACCCATCGGGAAACGGCGGCGCCGGTGGAAATCGGTCATCGCTCCACCGCGATCTGCCACCTCGGCAATATCGCCATGACGCTCAAGCGCAAACTGCAATGGGATCCCGACAAGGAGCGTTTCATCAATGACGACCAGGCCAATCGGATGCTCAAACGCGCCATGCGCAGTCCGTGGCATTTGTAACGGGAGCGTGTCAATGACAATGGGTCGAATTGGTTTGGGTGCCATTGTCTTGTTTTTTACTGTCGGAGCGGCGGTTGTCCCGAAGGCGCCTTATCCACCAAGTCCGGTCATTCAAGACGTTCAATTCGACTGGATGCAGCATCAACGGGCCGCACCGGGCAGTGACAACTGGCCCGTGACGTGGGCGGACGATGGCCATCAATACGCCGCATGGGGGGACGGCGGGGGATTCGGCGGAACGAATTCGCTGGGCCGGAGCAGTCTCGGCGTCGCGCGCATCGAAGGCCCGTGGGACAACCCTCAGGGCCACAACGTCTGGGGCGGCCACGAAGGAGCCAACCCGGCTGCGTTTAAGGGCAAAAGCTATGGTATCCTTTGCGTCGAAGGCGTTCTCTATATGTGGGTCGGCATGTTCGATCCCCAAAATGATCCCTTTAAGGAAGTGCGCTTAGCGGTTTCGCCGGACCACGGAGCGATCTGGAAGCTGGCGGACTGGTCGTTTACCAAAGCCGAGTCGGTCATGATGCCCACGCTTTGCCAGTTCGGGAAGAATTACGCCGGCGCCCGCGATCATGATGTTTACTCGTATCTGATACGCTATCAATCCGAGTCCGGCCCGGACGATTATCCAGACAAAGTCCCCTGGCTGGTCGCCCAGAAGCCGGGCTTGATAGACTTAGCCCGCGTCCCGGCCAACAGGATTCTGGACAGAAACGCATGGGAATTTTTCAGCGGAAAAGACGAGGACGGAAATCCTTTATGGACGAGCATTCTATCGGATCGGCGTCCGGTTTTTGAGGATGCGAACGGCGTCGGTTGGTGTATCAGCGTTTCGTACAACGCCGGCCTTCATCGTTATATGCTTTGTAGCGAGCATGGCGAAACGCATCGCGGCAAGCTCGGTATCTTTGACGCGCCGCTGCCCTGGGGGCCCTGGACGACGGTCGCCTATTACGAGAACTGGGGCCAGGGACACGTCCCGGTGAACACCTTTTATTGGAACTTCTCCAACAAATGGCTCAGCCCCGACGGAACGGAATTTTCTCTCATCTTCACCGGCCGAAAAGAAAACGATTCCTGGAACGTCCTCCGCGGCGTCTTCACCGTAAAATAACCAGCGTTTTCCGAGCCGGTTTATTCACATCAATAATGCGACATTGAAGAACTCTGCGCAGATTTTTCATTCCTTTGATGAAAAGGTTGGGTAATTATGGTAATATAAATCATACGAAACTCAATTGTTATGTTTTTTCTTAGCAACGGGATTTTCGTCAAAAAGAGCCGGAGAAAAGCGAGGTTCGCGATGGCAAGTGTTTGCAGCAAGAAAACAGCGAGACGTATCTTCTTTATATTGGTAATGTCTTTGTTTCTGTTGTTGACCGGTTGCAAAGACTCATCTCATCATAACGATCGCGCCTACGATCATCTTATAAAAGGCGAATTCGACGAAGCAATCGTGGAGTACACGAAGTCCCTTGAAATCGAACCGTGGGTTGCCGAGGTCCATCTTAGACGGGGCTGGGCCTACTATTGTAAGAGCGAATACAGTAGTGCTATCTTAGACTACAATACCGCTATCGAAATCAATCCGCTTTACGGTCAGGCTTATTTTAGACGTGGTTTAGCCTACAACGGCAAGGGGAAATACGATACAGCCATATCCGACTATACGAAAGCTCTCGAATTCAATCCAAGCTATGTAGATGCACATATTGGACGAGGTATTTCATATTTTATGAAGGGTGAGTACGATCTGGCTATCTTGGATTATGCAGAAGCAATAAAATTATACCCTCCCCATGCCGAAGTTTATTACAATCGGGGATTAGCTTATGAGGCTAAGGGCGAATATAACAAAGCTATGTCCGATTACACGAAGGCCATCGAACGAAATCCAACGTGTGTTGAAGCATATATTGCCAGAGGGGATTCTTATTCTCAAATGGGTAATTACGACCGTGCAATTTCTGACTATACGAAAGCCGTTGAGGTCGATCCCAATTCTTCCGATGCATACTTTAAACGGGCGGGTGCCTACTATAATCGATGTCAATACGACAAGGCATGGATGGATGTTTACAAGTGTCAAAGATTAGGTTTTCAAATTCCGTCTGAATTTCTGGCCGATCTTCGGAAAGTGTCGGAACGAGAGAAATAAATTGAGGCAGGCCGGGGCCTGCCTCGTACACGTGGGAGGGGGAGCCTATGATGACTCGTGTTCTTTCAATGGCCCGTTGACGTTCACATTCACTTAGTGCCAGTGTCCCGGCGACCAGCACCAGACGTCGCCTCTTCGCCGTGCATGGCCCCGCACCCAGGCCATGTGTCTGTGCGGCGGTCGTTCCCAGTGTCCGTGCATCCAGACCCACCCGCCCCCATGGATGACGTGATGTCCTTCGATCCAGATGTGAAAACCGCTCGGACGGGGCGGACGGGTGATAATCACCGTTTCCGGTGGCGGCGGCGGGGGACAGCCGATCTCGACTTCCTCGACGACAACGGGACCGGGGATCGGGCCGTCGGAGACCACGACACAGCCGGTTCCAAGGACTATCATAAGAAGGCAAACGCCGCTCAGGAAATAGTTCATACGTTCCATAATCATCTGCTCCCTTCGATAAAATACCCATTTGTGATTTTCACAGATCTTGTAGGGGCAATCCCGTTTGGCTTGTCCCTACCTATTTAAGGCACGAGTGAGCAATGAGGTAACACGTTTAGCATCACTTTTTATACTTTACGTTTTGCGTGGAGTTAGTGTTTTGAAACGACAGAATGTATAGAAAAGAGTGCTTAGGAAGAAGGAATGTTTTCGATGAGTTGAGCCAGGATATCAAGCCCGGCCGCTTCCGCGTCGCGGGCGCGCTTGAGCGCCTCGATCGCTGTGTTTGCTCGGTCGTCAGCGGACGTCGGTTCATTATCGCATTTTTTAAACGGATACGTCTGCGAAACGAGTTTTAGGTTTTCGGCGACGGTCGTATAGTGTTCGATCGCGGCGGTCAAGAGGGAACGTAAATTCTTATACAACCGATCCTGGGCTTCGGTCAGGAATTCGACGGCGAAGCGCCGGCTCTCGGCCCATACCGCCGCGTTATATCCCAGTCCGAACCGACCTGCCATACCGGCCTCCATCGCATGAATCCACGTATCGTATCCCTTGAGGCCGCCCGAACGGTCCGTCCACTTCCGGCGGTTGTGTCCCAGGTCCAGGGCATAGGCCAGGGCTTCGCGCACCGTTTTGCGATCGTCACTCGGTGTTGTCGGTCGAACGCTGGAGACCATCACGACGCTAATCTCCGAGCGGCCCAGTTCCCGCCAGGGGATCGGGCCTTTGCCTTCGTCGCAGCCGGGGCCGGAGATGTAATAGCCCGTTTCGTCGTAACCGTAGATGACGAAATACTCGGGTATATCCAGTTCCCAGCCGTAGCATGGATGGTTCTTATCGATAGCTCTCTTTGTAAATTCCCATGCTTGCTCCTGGACCTCGCGTAGGTGACGACTTTGTTTGGGGCAATACTCTTCCACACATTCGGCTATATACCCGATATTACGACCCAGTTTCAGGAATCCGCTCGTGTCCCAATCAGTCGGGCCGCTCGGACATAAGCCGGGCGAGATATTGAGGACAAACGCATGGCCCATCGCGCCGTATAACCACCCATCCGAGACATCAATACCGAGATAGTTCAGGCATCCTTTGATACAGCCGACATGAGAGGCCCAGCGCGGGACCCAGCGAAGGTTATCAAGCTGTTTGGAGGGTGTGCCCGCCACGCCGTCAACTTTCGTTTTCTCGCCGGCCCAGGCTTTGGCTTGATTTTGATGTTCCAGGTAGCTGCGTGCCGATAGCCGGAAGATGTCATACAATCCGGGCCGTTCGCACTCGACGAACACAAACGAGACGGGACACCGGCTCCGGCGAATGGTCTCGTAAATATTGATTACTGCTTCTATGCTTGCCGGTTCGGTCAGAACGAAGAAGGCCGCCTCCAGCTTATTATTAGAACCGGTCCACACGACCATCTCATTTTCGACGGTCTGCTCACAGCCATACCGGCAGGCAAGTACGTTTAACTGGTCATAAACGCCCTCGATGGGACCTGCGAGTAACTCCGCCCACTCGGCGCATCCCGGCTCGGGAAATTCACGATCGCATGTGAACAGCGTATAGATATCCTCGCGCAGTTGTGGGCCTCGTTCCCGGACGGTTGTTGATCCCTCGATTCGGTCGGCATGTTGCATGGCGCGATGAGGCGTAATCACAAAGGCGTCCCAGTTGTTCTCTCCGTCCGTCCACTGGTGGACGAAAACGGCCGTGAGTCGAGCTTGATGGTCCTTGACGAGTCGATAGGTCTCCAAGACACGATCAAGGTCGCGCGGATCGGGAACGATACAGAACATCAAGGCTGTTTTTTCCTCTTGCGTTACCCATTGGATGGATGTGCTTTGGATCTTCTGCGTCAATCCGAATGTCTCGGCACTTGGGTGCAAGACCTGAGCCAACGCCTCGACGCCGTGAGGCAGGGCTTGACCGATAGCTTGCTTGTTTTGTGCCCAGAATGCATCGAGATTTCCATTTCCCATGTTCCGGCCTTTCCCATCGTTGTGAATTTGTGTCAACGGGCGGCGGCGTTTTCGGGGCGAGGACAGGTATTCATGAATTCGAGCGCCTTTTCGATGAAAATCTCGCCGGTCATTTCGCCGAGGCACGTTCGTGTGATATAATCGTAACGTTCGAAGCTGTTCCAGTCCACCTTGACCATCATATAGCCGAAGGCGTCGTTGGTTAATCCGAGTAGAAGATTATGTTTGCCGTGCATTTTGCGCTTGAGGTAATAGCCCATGTTGGGCAGGGCCTCGCCCGGAATGGTGAGCATCTGAGCGGTGCCGAGATTCACGACGTTGACCTGGGTTTCGACGCATCCGTTTTCATCCAGTTGAAAACCTAATGGCGACATCTGAACGACCGCGCGCAGGAGATCGTTATCCACGGGGAACTTGATTTTTGTATCGCCGCAGAACAGTTTGGGATCATTCTGGATGGGAGCATCGGACGCAATGCGAAGCGCCTCGTCGGCGAGCAGGTTGCCGATGCGAGTACATTCGTCCCACGTTTGGATGTCTTTACCGTCGGGGCCGCGACAATCGGCTGTGACCATCCCTCCCAAAGCGCCGTTCATAAAGAGTCCGATGCCGCCATTCTGTTCGCGGATGCGGTCATACAGCGGGCCGACGTAGTCCGGACAGAGGATGCCCTGGTTCGGTCCGATGACCTCCGGATGACAGGCATAGTTAACCAGAGTCGCGATGGGTTTGTGTTGGACGTCGAGAAACTGAATCACATCGCAACGGGGATCGTACAATTGTTCGGCGTAATAATTGTAGGCGATTTTACCTCTTGCTTTTCCGGTGGCGATCTTGACCACCGAGGGTTGGAGTTTCTTTACGGTCTCATTGATCGCATCGGCCAGTTTTTCACAGACGCTGTTGAGGTAGTGTAAATCAGCCGTCGTTTTTCCACTTTGGTCGGGGAATCCGTAGCAATCCGGCGCGCTGTGGGTGTGCGTGGCGCCGATGAGGATATTTTCCGGCGGGACGCCTCGAACGCGTTGGCGTACCTTGTTGCATAACACACCGGGGAATCCGAGGAAGTCGGTGCTGCAGATCGTGACGCGGACGCCGTCGTTTTCGAGTGTCAGGGCACGAACGGTGAGTTTGCCGATTTTCCGGCTGGCGGGATTCGTCGGGCCGACGCCGCCTGATATGGGCAAAAGCGGGTCGGGAGTCACATCACGGACCGCAATAGCGGCGCGTAATTCTGCATGTGCGTCGTTGGTCTGGATACACCAGAGGGAGACGAATAAGAGTAGGTAATAGAATTTCCGGTTCATCAATTGTCCTTGATTAGTCTGTCAGCCATTGGAGTGAGAATGTCATGAATACGATTTGCTTATATCCGTCAATCTCGAAGAGACAACCGATCCGGCCGTCCGGCAACACCGCCAGATCGGAATAGGCGCCGGAGCCTTCCATTAACACTTTCGCGACCGGCCAGGATTTTCCTTCATCGTAGGATACCCGGATCGTCATGTTATTCCGGCCGGGGCCGCCTGGGCCGGAGTGCAAAATAATGTTCGGTTGCCATGAATACCGATGAATACTGGCCTGGCAGGTCGGGCAAAAGACCTGTTCGTGATTTTTCGGCGAGGACCAGGTATCTCCGCCGTCCTTGCTTATAGCGAAAGCCCGTTGGTTCAGACCTCGATAGTTTCTCATGCTCAGAAGCAGAGAACCATCGGCCAGCTCGACAACCTCGCATTCATTCACGCTTTTTTCCGTAATGGCCCCGCGCGTCCAGCTTTGGCCGTGATCGTCGCTATAAATGACCAGGGAATGGCCTTTCTTGTCCCAGTCGCTCCACCCTTTGCTGTCGCCGCAATCGCAGGGCAGAACGAGCCGGCCTTTATACTTTCCGTTTTTCATTTGTATGCCGTGGCCGGGCCCGGTGGCGTACCAATCCCATCCCGGCTCCTTGACCTTCTCGGTGATTTCTACGGGTTTGACCCAGCTTTTTCCATCATCAAGACTGTGTGTCATGAAGACGCGGTCGTTGTCCCTGCAGAAAGCAAGCCATATGATTCCGGTTTCCTCGTCCTCGACGACGCACGGATTGCCTATCGTGACTTTTTCGGTGCCTCCTTCTTCATAGACGATTTTCTGTTGGTCCCAGGTTTTTCCACTATCGTTCGAACGCCTCAACATCAGGTCGATGTCCCCGTGGTCGCTCCGGCCGGATTTCCTTCCCTCGCAGAAGGCTAAGAGCGTTCCCCTTTGTGTGACGATTAATGCGGGGATGCGATAGGTATGATAGCCCAGCGTGCCGCTCTCGTAGATAACCGTTTTCGTAAATCCTTTCTCGACACCCTCGGCCGCATCAGAGACGGGCGCAACCAGCAAACACATGAGGAGTAAACACACAGCGGACTTTTTCGATGCCATTGCAATCTCCTTCGCTCATTTGTAAAGATAAGCATGATATTTTCTTGTTCCAGAAAACGCGTCGTCGAACAATGAGAAAAACCAACATCATAGCAGGTACATTATAGCAGCTCATACGCAGAATGGAAGTCGTTTGCTAAAGCAACAACTCATTAGAGTATGGTTGGAATTTGATGACGAATTGCGACTCGTTCTCGTCGTTTGTCATTTCGACCGAAT
>JAFGTG010000549.1 GCA_016934255.1 Sedimentisphaerales bacterium | reverse complement strand
GGCTTGAAGATGGTCTGGTATAACAATCCTGAGACCCACCAGGTCGAAGCATCGGTCACGATCCCCGAGCAGTTCAACGGCTATCCGGGCATTGCCCACGGCGGGATTGTCGCCGCGATCCTGGATGAGACCGCGGGCAGGGCGGTGATGTTGGAGGGCAATTTTGATGATCTGTTTGTGACGCTCCGACTGAACGTGGCGTATCGAAAACCGACGCCCACGAATGTCCCTCTCAAGGCCGTTGGCTGGATCGAGCATAAGAAAGGCCATCGGGGTATGGAAGTGGCCGCGAAGCTGTTGTTGCCCGATGGGACCATGACGACGGAATGTAAAGCGGTGGTCGTGCGACCGACCGGGGAAATTGCCAAACGTTGGGAGCCTGAAAGGAAATTCTGGCGGGTGGAAGAAGATGAGTGATCCACATGCTGGAAGATAACTCAATAAGAAAGGTGTTTAGAATCATGTTGATGATCAAGGACAAGCGAAATCCCGTTGCGGTGATGTGTCTGATGGTTCTGTTTTGTATATGTCATGTCAATCGAACATGGGCGGAGACAAGTCGTTGGCCATTTGATATTACGGTCGTGCACAGGCCGGGAACCTATTGGTGGTGTCCAGGAAGCGCGTGGGATAAAGAGAGTATCGATTGGAACCTGGAGAACCTCAAGGCCGGAGGTATCGGCACCGCGCATATCGTTTCGATCTACGGCGCGAGAGGCTATGAAGATCATAACATCAGCTATCTTTCCGACGAGTGGATTGAATCCTTGAAATACATTTTGGACAAGGCCGAGTCGCTGGGGATGCAGATCGACATGACGACCGGGAGCGGATGGTGTTTCGGCGGGCCGGACTTGGCAGAAGACCATTGGGATACCCGGGCGAGCCTAAACGAGCGGACGGGGGAGCTTATGTTTCAGGCCCGACGGATGGTCAAACGCGCCGCACCCGGCGGCGCCGGGCACATGCTCAATCCCTTTTCTTCCGGAGCCATCGCGTCGTATATCGAGCGGTTCGATAAAGCCCTCGTTGCGTGTCCCCGGCTGCCGCGGGCGCAGTATCACGATTCATTCGAATATTCGGGCAACTGGTGTTCAGAAATGCCTGATGAGTTCAGGAAACGACGAGGATACGATCTTTATAGCCATATTAAAACATTATTTAGCGATAGTGACGATAGCGACACCGCTAGGCGAATCAAATACGATTACCGCTTGACCGCCGCCGAGTTGCATCTCGAATTTATTCAAAAATGGACCGGCTGGGCGAAGGCACACGGCATGTTCACGAGGGACCAGGCTCACGGTTCTCCCACCAATCTTTTAGATGTCTATGCCGCCGCGGATATTCCGGAAACCGAGATGTTCGGCTCCCCCGAATTCCCGATTCCGGGCTTTCGTCATGAGGAGCGATTTTGTCGTCCCGGCGATTCGGATCCCCGTATTTGCCGGATGGCCTCGTCGGCGGCCCACGTCGCACACGAACCGGGCAAGCAACTTGTTTCTTCCGAAAGCTGTACCTGGATGCGGGAGCACTGGCATGGCACGTTGGGCCAGATCAAGCTGGAGATGGACCTGTTTTTCCTGACGGGTATCAATCATGTCTTTTATCATGGCTCATGCTATTCACCGAAGGATGCCCCCTGGCCCGGCTGGTTTTTCTATGCATCCGCTAAAGCGGACTGGCGAAATTCGATCTGGCGGGATATGCCGTTTTTAAATGATTATATCGCTCGTTGCCAGTCGGTACTCCAGGCCGGACAGCCCGCCAACGATGTGCTGGTTTATTGGCCCATTCACGATCTCTGGATGGACGCCAAGGGTTTGTTAAAAAACCTTGTCGTTCACACCAAAGATTGGATCGACGATCATCGCATCGGAGAGGTTGCGAATCTTTTGGATGGCAAAGGCTTTGCTTTCGATTTTCTTTCCGACCGTATGCTGGACCGGATTTGTTGGGACCAGGGCCAATTTCACGCCCCCGGCGGAACATACAAAGTCATTCTCATTCCCCAATGCACCTTCATGCCTGCTGAAACGCTGAAGCGATTGGCCGATCTCGCCCGGCAGGGAGGCATTGTGATTTTCGAAGAAGCGCTACCTACGGATGTGCCCGGTTATGGAGACCTCGCCGAACATCGTGAATTATTCGCAAAAGAAAAGAAACGTATGATGAAGGACGTTTTAATCGCCGACGATATCGTTGAGGCTCTCAAGCGAGCAGGCGTCAAACGTGAATCCTTATCCGATCATGGTTTGCGATACATTCGGCGCAAGACACAAGATACGCACTGGTATTTTCTCACGAACCATACGGAACGTGCCTTCAATGGCTGGCTTCCTCTTGCCGTTTCATTCAATTCAGCTATCTTACATGATCCCATGACGGGGACTTCGGCCTTGTTACCGATGAAGGACCAGCAGATTTATATTGATATCGCTCCCGGCGAATCATTTATTATCCAGGCAAGCGCCTCTAAAATTGACGCGAAGCCCTATGTTCCGGTTAAACCTGCCGGCCCGGCGTTCACACTGGAAGGTCAATGGCGCGTTGAGTTTATCGAGGGCGGTCCCGATCTTCCACAACCTTATCATACCGATACGTTATCGTCCTGGACCGATGCGCCGGACGAAAAAGCGAAGATATTCGCGGGAACGGCCCGTTACAGCCTGTCATTTGATCTACCCGAGTTCGACAATGCGGAGGACTTTGTGCTCGATCTCGGCGATGTGCGCGAGTCGGCCCGAGTCAAAATCAATGGCGCTGATGCCGGGGCGCTTTTTGCTTTGCCCATGCGGGCCCGAGTCGGTCAGTTTCTCAAGAAGGGCCCCAATACAATAGAGATTGAGGTGACCAATCTTGCCGCGAACAGGATTCGCGATCTCGACGTGCGCAAGGTCAACTGGAAGATCATGCACGACGCCAATATCGTGACTCCCGCTTATAAGCCTTTCGACGCGTCGATATGGCCGATCCAGCCTTCGGGCTTGTTGGGACCGGTCAGGTTGATCCTGGTCAAGTCGAAGCAATGGTCTGAACTCTTAGAGGCCAAGGACATATAAGCCGAACGGAGCCGTATTGGATTGATGGGTCGTTCGTGCGAGGTAACATTTGCATTGGGCGTTTTGGGCCAGATGCAATCGGATATACTTGGCTTGCTCGATCTGAGCGTCGGATAGGGAGCCGATCGGGCCGGCTTGTGGGTCCCAATTCGGGCCCATATCCAGGGTGACTACACCTTCTTTGGCGACAACCGCGTTGATCCACTGAGCCCATTGCTCGGCGGGGTAGCGTGTGTCTCTGGCGGACCAGCGGGAGCCGAGATAGGTCAACGCATGCCATTGCGATCCCTCGACCCAGCGGGACGTCGGGAGGAACTCGAATGGCTTTGTCAATTCTCCGGCGGTGTAATCTTCGGCTTGTGTGTGGCGAACTAATTTGACGCCGGGATTGAAGGTGACAATAGCCTTTGGATTGCCGCGTTTAACGGCGTCGGCATAGATACGGGCTATGGCCTCGTTGAAATGAATGTGGCTATACCCGCCGTCGAACCACCAACCGGATACTTTAGAGCCGTATCGAGAGGACCATTCGTAGATAACGTCTGCCCATTTACGGGCAAATGCTATGTCGATGGGCTGGTCTGTCGCTCCCTGGGGAAGCCCAAACGCCTTTTGGGCCCGGGCATCTCTATTCGGCGCCTGACAAGGTAAATAGAGCATTAAACGGATGCCATAAGGGGCCAACGCGCGGTGCAGGTCGCGTGGCAGGTCTCTTGTTGAACATCGTTGTCCCGGAGCTGACCATTAACGTCAAACACCCTGTCATTGTTGTTTTCATTATGCTCTCTTCTTATTCATTCGGTTGAGAGAAACTTCTTGATAGCGTTGGTTCCATAAAGATATTATAATGAATCACCTATAAAAAGAATACTTAATTCAAGCTATGTCGAGAACCATGAGGTTTTGTGGACGAATAACAATCGAGGGAACATGTGATAGAAACAGTAGGAAGGTAAGTAATGATAAAGAGTCGTATTAGAATGAGATTATGTATCGTTATCCTCATAGCCGCAATTAATGTGGTTTCGGTTGGAAATGCAAATTCGGACATCCCGCTTGCGGAGCATCCTAGGCCGGACTTTCAGAGGCAACATTGGGTCAATCTGAACGGGCAATGGGCCTTTCAATTCGATAAGAACAACGAAGGTCTTGAAAAGCAATGGTACGAAGGGGCAGTACCCTTTGCGAAGACAATTACTGTGCCGTTCCCCTGGGGATCAACGTTGTCGGGCGTCAAAGACGAAGGGGATATCAGCTGGTACATGCGGGATATTCAGGTCCCCGACTCATGGCGGGGTCAGAGGGTGTTCCTGGTGGTTGGAGCGTGCGATTGGCATACGACCGCATGGCTGGACGGCCAATCTCTTGGCAAACATCAGGGCGGTTATACGCCGTTTGAGTTCGATTTAACCGAACACGTGACATTCGGTCAAAAGCACCCTCTCGTGCTTCGTGTCGATGACACGCCTCACAAGTTCAAACTGGAAGGCAAGCAAGGCTATGGACGGGCCGCCGGGATTTGGCAGACCGTCTATCTCGAAGCTCGACCTCAGGCCGCCCTGGAAACGGTGCATTTTACACCCGATATTGATAACGAGAAAGTCGGCGTTAAAGTCGTTCTCGACCAACCTGCTCCTTCGGATATGGAGTTTCGCCTGGAATTCAAAGCAGATGAGCATCGTGAACGGAACGTCAGTAAGGCAGTCAAAAAAGGTCAGCAAGAGATCGTATTTGACGTAGCACTTCCTTCACCGCATTTATGGTCGCTGGAAGATCCTTATCTGTATGAAGTAAAGGCAGTCCTGGATAACTCGGATCAAACGGACGACATCGTTCAGACCTATTTTGGAATGCGAAAGATTAGCGTCGGAACGCTGCCGAGCACCGATTTTCCATACGTCATGCTTAATAACAAACCGATTTATCTGGAGTTGACGTTGGATCAGGCTTATCACCCGGAAGGATTTTATACTTTCCCGAGCGATGTGTTTATGCGCGATGAGATTTTGCGAACGCGTCAGATCGGACTGAACGGACAACGAATTCATATTAAAGTCGAAGTTCCGCGAAAACTCTATTGGGCCGATAAGCTTGGCGTCTTAATTATGGCGGACGTGCCCAATAGCTGGGGACCGCCGGACGCGGATATGCGTCGTGAGACGGAATATGCGTTGCGACAGATGGTTAAACGCGACTACAATCACCCGTGTATTTTCTCGTGGGTTAATTTCAACGAGACCTGGGGATTGCGCACCGGCAAAAAAGGTTATACCCCCGAAACCCAGAATTGGGTCGAAAACGTGTACCGTCTGACGAAGCGTCTCGATCCGACTCGCCTGGTCGAGGATAATTCGCCCTGCAATCTCGATCACGTGGCGACCGACCTGAATACCTGGCATGCCTATCTGCCCGGCTACGGATGGAAAGAACGTTTGGATCAGATCTGTAAGGATACCCATCCGGGATCGACATGGAATTTCATCGGGGGACGAACGCAGCAGAACCAGCCGATGCTCAACAGCGAGTGCGGCAACGTGTGGGGATATGAGGGTAGCGCCGGAGATGTGGATTGGAGCTGGGATTATCATATTATGATCAACGAGTTCCGACGCCATCCCAAGGTCTGCGGCTGGCTCTATACGGAACATCACGATGTTATTAACGAATGGAATGGGTATTGGCGTTACGACCGCTCGGAAAAGTTCACGGGCATGGACGCGCTTGTCACAGACATGAGCTTGCGAGACCTGCATGGTGCGTTCTACATCGCCAGCGAAAGGGAACTCTGTCGCCAGGTCTCTCCGGGGCAGACCGTCAGCGTTCCCCTCTATGCCTCGTTTATGACCGATGCCGATGTGGGCAAGCAACTCGTGTTAAGGATGAAGCTGAGCGGCTGGGATACGCTGGGACGACCGCGAAATTATTGGCAGGGGAGACAGCGAATGGCGTATCGCCCCTGGATGAACGAGGAAATCAAATCCGTCGATGTCACCATGCCTGAGCAGCCTGGACTGGCTATACTGCAATTTATCTTACAGACGACGTCCGGCACGGTATTGCATCGCAACTTCACGACCTATCTGGTCGCGGACGGAGCTGGTCCGCGAGACGAGACGATTGAGTCCGGCCGACGGAAAACGAGAATCGTTCGCTTCTCACCCAGGGATTTTGCCGAGGCCCGATGGTCGCTGAAACAGTGGAATGTGCTGGACGGGCTGAAGGTCAATGGTGCGGGGCATGGTTATTTTGAATATCGAGTACCGTGGCCCGAAGGACTCAAGCCGGGACAGATCGAACAGGCGAGCTTTCGCTTCGAGGGGTCGGCGAAACAATTGTTTGGCAAGGATCGTGAGGGCTCCGGCAAGCAGGAGGGGGATTTCATGCGAGGCAAAGGGACGCATGATCCGAGCCTGAATCCGAATGCGTATCCGATGACCGACGAGGCTCGCTTTCCCAGCGCGGTGTGTGTTCGTGTGAATGGCACGGGAGTCGGTGTGTTTGAATTGCCGGACGATTCGGCCGACCACCAGGGGATTCTGTCATGGTTCAGCCAGAAGCGGGACCGGCATTTGCGTGAAGCGGGTTCCTACGGATACCTGGTGTCGGCACAGTTGACGACAGAGGTGCTCAGGGAAGCCTTCAAACAGAACGAGTTGGTCATTCGACTCGAAGTTGACGAGGCTCTACCGGGCGGACTGGCGATCTATGGCGAACGGTTCGGTCGCTATCCGCTGGACCCGACAATTCTGTTTGTTCAGAAGAAGTAATCCGTACGACATCCATCAGCCGCGATAGGGATGCTCGTATGGAGAGCGATACGCACGCTTGAGGCGTTTGGACGCTTCGGGATTGCCGACGATCGTTTGGGATTCCCGGTCCCAGGTGATCTTTGTCCCCATGTCATACGCGATCATGGCCAGTTTCACGGTCGCCGTCGAGTAATATCCCTCTTCGGTCGTGCAAGGGGGCTGTTTCCGCGATTGCACGGCGTCGAGAAATTCCGCCATATGATCTCGGCCCATATCGGCTCCAATTTCATTCACCGTGGGTTGCGCATTCTTACCCTTGGGGATGATGATCCATTTTCTGTCGGTGGCGAAGACGGTTCCCTTTTCGCCATAAAAGAAAATCCCATTTGAGACTTCGGGGCTGTATTCTTGTGCCCCCCAAATGCGGTGTTGCCAGACCACGGGACAGGTCTCGAAATCGAATTGGACCGTTAGCGCGTCGGGCGTGGTGATCTTGTCTTTGAAATAGTAGATGCCGCCCATGGCCTGGACGGATTGCGGCATCGTCTCTCCCAGGACCCACCGCGTCGCGTCGATCAGGTGGATACCCCAGTCCACTAAATGCCCGTGACCGTACTCTTTCTCCAGCCTCCAGGACACGTGTCCGATCTGCGGGCAATAGGGCAGCTTGGGGGCGGGTCCGCACCACGCGTCCCAGTCCAGCGTGGCGGGCGGCTTCTGTATCGTCGTGTCGCGTATGCCGGCCGTATAGTGAATCTGGACCTGGGCCTGAACAATCCGGCCGATATGGCCTTCCCGAATATACTGCTTGGCCTGCTGAATCGCCTTGCTCTGTCGGCGTTGAAAACCGATTTGGACGATCCGTCCGCTTCTCTTCGCAGCGGCGACCATCGCCATGCCTTCGCGGATATCATAGGCCAGCGGCTTTTCACAATATACGTCGAGTCCTTTTTCCACCGCCGCGATAAACATCAGCGCATGCCAGTGAGGCGGCGAAGCGATAATCACGGCCTCCAGTCCCGGCGTATCCAATAATTCCTTATAGTCTTTGAAGGTCCTGGGACGTGAACTTTGAATTTTCTCGATTCGGTCTGCACTATTCGCGAGATGCTCACTATCGATGTCGCAAAGGGCGATCACTTCCACACCACCTACCTTGAAAGCCGCCCGAACGTCCGACATACCATATCCACCGCAACCGATCAAACCGATTTTCAGCTTGGGCTTATTTGTTGATCCGGAGTCCCCGTAAAGCATATTCGTCATAGCCATCGTCCCAGCTACCGTCGTCCCGATGAACTTTCGTCTATTCATTGTTTCCATAATAATGGTCCCTTCTACCTCGATAGGCTCTATGAACGTTATGGTATTATTTGTTTGTCATCCGTTTTTCCAAATCTGATTTCGATTCATGATATCTCCCGAAACACCGTTGTCAATCCAAATACGGGTAATGGTATTTGGTCTGCTCATTTGGAAACAAGTCAAAGGCGTTGGAAATCATCCGTATATTGTGATATGATTCGTATCGTTAAGAACATGGTTACGAAGTTACAGGAGACATGAAAATGACAAAATGTCGTATTTGCACATGCATCTTTCTATTACTTGTTGCAGTAGGCGCTAAAGAAGTATTCGCGGACCAGATGGTCTTTCCCGGCGCCGCCTGGACGCAAGTAACGCCGGAATCACAATATGTTGATTCGGCCAAACTGAAAGCTGCCGTGGATTATTTACGCGACCATTCGGGTAGTAACGGCGTCGATAGGCTCATCATCGTGCGGAACGGGCGGGCTATCTGGAAAGGACCTGAGGCGAATCGTCCGCAACGCGTCTGGTCCGTCACGAAGGCGTTCACGAGCACGGCTCAGGGATTATTGATCGAAGACGGCAAATGCTCATTGGATACATTGGCTTGTCAATACAATCCGAAGGACCTGTCCGAGTATTATCCCAACGTGACGCTGCGCCATTTCGCGACGATGACGTCCGGTTACGACGGCGTCGGAGGCTCGTACGATTTCGACGAGAAACATCGGGGGGATGAAAACACTCTGGTCGGTCCGTTGCCCCCGTTCTTCGCTCCGGGCACGAAGTACCAGTACTGGGATGAGGCCACGCAGCAGTACGGTTATGTCCTCACCCAAATCGCCGGCGAGCCTCTCTATGACTACCTCAAACGTCGAATCCTCGTTCCCATAGGTATTTCCGGGACAGATTGGGAGCTGGACAAAACGGGCAAAGTCCCCAACTGGACGGGCGGCCTTGTGATTTCGGCCGCCGACCTGGCCCGTTTCGGACTTCTGTTCCTAAACGAAGGCAATTGGGCGGGAAAACAGCTCGTTCCCGTTTCCTGGGTTCGCGAGGCGACGAGCGTCCAGGTGCCTCCTTCGATCCCGAACGGTCTTCCGAGCAGCACTCGGAAAGGCTCCGGCGTCTATGGTTATCACTGGTGGCCCAACGGGGTGACGCCCGAAGGCGAGCGACGATGGCCCGATGCGCCCCTCTGCACCTATGCGCGCAGCGGCTATAACAATAACGATCTGTTTATCATCCCCGCATGGAAGATGGTCATCGTACGGTTGGGTCTGGACCAGCAAGAGCACAATATTACGAAGGCTGAGTATAATACCTTCATAAAGAAAGTCGGTGAGGCCATTTTCGATCCCGTCGTCGAAGGACATCAAAAGGTATGGCATCCTCTGACGGTGAGTTTTCGCGGTCCGACGGCTTGCGAAACCGACGGCTCTCCCAATCCGTTTCTGGATTATCGACTAGCCGTCACCTTCACCGGCCCGGCGGGAAAAACATACAACGTCCCCGGTTTCTTTGCGGGGGATGGGCACGGGGATGGTACGGGTAACGTTTGGCGCGTTCATTTTACGCCCGATGCGGCCGGACGCTGGTCGTTTCAGGCGTCGTTTCGCAGGGGAAAGGATATTGCGGTATCATTCGATTCGGATGCCGGCCAAGCGGTTATCCCGGACGGGCAAGGTGGGGAATTTGAAGTCGCCGTCGCCGATCCGAACGCGCCCGGCTTCCTCAGCCAAGGGAAACTCGCTTACGTACCCAATAAATTTTACCTAAAGACGCTTGGTGACAACCGATACTGGATTAAAGGTGGAGCCGATAGTCCGGAGGATTTTTTAGCCTATGAAGGTTTTGACAACACGCGTTCGGGCAGTCAGTTTGTCGTGAAAAAGTACGCCGGGCACGTTCGCGACTGGACCCCGGGCGATCCCGATTGGGACGACGGACGGGGCAAGGCCATCATAGGCGCTATCAATTATCTTGCCGAACAGCATGTGAACCTGATTTACTTTTTGCCGATGAATATAGGGGGCGACGGGCAGAACGTCTGGCCATTTGCGGGAAAGATCAATCCGGCCGGCGACCCCGCTAACGACAACACGCATTACGACATCAGTAAGCTCCATCAATGGGAGATCGTTTTCGATCATGCCCAGAAGAAAGGGATCGTTCTGCACGTCGTATTCAACGAGGCAGAGAAGAAAAACAAGCTCGAACTTGGCGGAAAGGACCTGACAACCGAACGCAAGCTGTACTATCGAGAGATGCTCGCCCGGTTCGGGCATCACAACGCGCTGATCTGGAATCTTTGCGAGGAGTACAATATTGGTTTAAATCTCGGACCCGAGAACGTTAAAGCATTCGCCGCTTATATCGCGCAGCTCAATCCGTACGATCATCCGATCACGGTGCATCATGCCAAAGATGCCGTCGAGGCGTGGAAACCTTTCCTGGGCGACGATCTTTTTAGCATCACATCGCTCCAGATCGGCAGTAAGGATATCGAGCCGGTTGTGGAAACCTTCCGGGAGTTAACACGCCAAGCCGGGCGGCCGGTGCCTGTCGCCGTGGATGAATTTACGGTGACCACGAAAGGCCAGGCATGGATACCGGTGGATGATTCAGCCACGTTGCGAAAAGAAAAACTCTGGCCCGCGTACCTTTCCGGCGGACAAGTGGAATTTATCGTCGCCGAGTTGCTCGATACGCAGGATTTCCGGAAGTATGAAGATCTCTGGAAATTTATCTGGTATGCACGCAAGTTTATGGAACGACGCCTGCCGTTTTGGGAGATGGAGCCGTCCGATGAATTGCTGACCGGTGAATCGGTTTATGCCGGTAAGACCTGCTCGCACGATGGCCAGGTCTTCGCTAAGGCGGGTGAGTATTATGCCATTTATCTGCCGACGGCGCAGCAAACCGGCGAGCTGGATCTGAGCGATGCGCCGGGGCGATTCGTGAAACGCTGGTACAATCCGCGGACGGGCACAATCGAGGGGGCTCGCGAAAGATTGACGGGCGGTCAAAAAGTTCAGATCGGCCCGGCTCCGGGCGCCCCTGATGAGGATTGGGTTGTTCTTGTAAAGAAACGTAAATCCAATTGAGGTAAATTGAGAATGTCTGATGGAAACAATCTGACGAGGCGGCGTTTTTTGAAAGAGTCAACGTTGGCCGGTGCGGGGATAACACTGGGGACACATCGTATGACGGCCTCTGCAATCGCCGCCGGGGATTCTCATTCTTCGCATAAGAATTTATACTGGGGCGATCTTCACAACCATAACGAGGTCGGTTACGCCAAAGGCTCCTTGGAACGGGCGTATGATATCGCTCGCAGCCATCTTGATTTTTTCTGTTTCACGGGACACTCCCAGTGGCACGACATGCCCGTGATGCCTCAGAACAAACATCTCAAATGGGTGCGAGGCTTCGAGGTGATGAAAAACAACTGGTCGAAGGTCAAACAGCTTGCCAACGCGTACTATGAGCCGGGTGTGTTTGCCCCTTTCATCGGGTACGAATGGCATTCGAGCGCTTATGGCGATGTCTGTATCGTTTTTCCCGGCTCGGAGGCCGACCTTGTCTATCTTAATGGTATTGAGGAATTCCAGGCGTTCGCACGGAATTGCGGGGCGATTCTCATTCCTCATCATCCCGCTTACAAACAGGGCTGGCGGGGACAGAATTGGAGTGTCCTGGATCCTACGGTCTCGCCGGTCGTGGAAATTTTCTCCGAGCATGGTAATGCCGAAACCGACCGAGGGCCATATCGCTATATTCGCCACAGCATGGGGGGACGCACCACGCAAAATACGTTGCAATGGCTCTGGGAGCAGGGCGCCCAAGTGGGCGTCGTTGCCAGTACGGACGACCATCTCGGATATCCTGGCGCTTATGGTGAAGGGCTTGTGGGCGTTTTTGCCGAGAGCCTCACGCGTGAATCTATTATGGAGGCTCTCAAAGCACGCCGGACGTATGGCATCAGCGCCGACCGAATTGAACTGGATTTTCATCTTAACGGTCATTGGATGGGAGAAACCATTTCAGCCGTAACGGATCGGATGATTCGCGTCGGAGTTAAAGGTGAAGATGTGATTGATCGCATTGAAGTGCTGCGCAACAACGAAGTGATCTATCGCGATCATCCTGTCGATCGTCAAATCAAAGCGTTCGGTTGGAAACAACCGGTTCTCTGCCGGATCGAATTCGGATGGGGACCGTGGGGGGATTTGAATATGGCGCGCATTTGCGACTGGCGGTTCAACGTTGGCGTGAACAATGGGAAAATTCTGTCCGCCACACCTTGTTTCCAATCAGGTCCTTTTGATGAACAGCGACGCAACCGGCTTGAGATGGTTGATAATGGGTGTTGTCAGGTTGTCTCCTACACGTCGCGTATGCAGGCGTATGAAGAAAGAGCGACCAACGGCATTATCTTGAAAATTCTGGGGTCGCCGGAGACGACGCTTGATGTTGAAGCAACTCAGCCGACGAATGTGCAAATCACAAAGTCGCTTAAAGAGCTTGCCCAATCCAGCGACGTTGTTTTCACCGGGCCGTTCACCTCGGAGTCTATCCTATTGCACCGACTTGTCTTCGCCGACCAATATGACGCTCATTTCGAGCTTATGGATAAGCGCCAAACGAACCAAACCGATTGGTACACCGTTCGGGTCGTGCAAAGCAACGGCAGTCTTGCCTGGTCGAGCCCCATCTGGCTTAAGACCGGTGTCTGATTTAAAAATCAAACAACCTTGAGCTGGCCTATTCGTCCTGTCATCCTCCGTAGGACGCCTTACGGTGCTGCGGAGGCAGGGATCCAGCAACGCGTCGGTCAAGTGGATTCCCGCCTTCGCGGGAATGACACGTTAGGCTTTGTCAAAATATCCTGGTATTGTATGTTCTCGGTATTATCCGTTGAGCGTCCACCCGGGGCGGTATTTTCTGCTTAGCAAATCATTGCCCTCATCGCTGTTCGTGACCCGGCCGCGGGCGCCGTCGTATTCGATTTTCTTGCCGACGCGATACGCCACCAAGCCTAAGAGCATCGTTTCGATCAGGTTGCAGCTATACTCGAAATCGCACGTCGTCTTGAGGTTACCTTTGCAGGCGTCGATCCATTCCTTCTGGAAGTGTCCCAGGTCGGGGATGACTTCATCCTTGCTGCGCCGTTTGTAATAGGTCATATCGGCCGTATCGCCGAAGGGCAGTACGAGACGCGACGTGAAATCGGCAATGACAAATCCTTCCGTGCCTTTGAACATCGCGCCATGATCGATCTTGTTCAGGTCAACGTAAGGTTTTGGCGATCTGGGCATGGCGCCGCCCTGATACCAGCTCAAGCGTATAGCGGAACGCCAGTCGTTCGCGGGCATATCGAAATGACTTTCACATTTGACCGGGGTGACGTCGGGATTGAACGGATCGCCTTTGGCCTCGGCCGTGGTCGGCAGGGTTGTGTCGATGGCGTTCCAGGCGAGGTCCATCGTATGGCTGCCCATGTCGCCGATCTGGCCGCTGCCGAAGTCCCAGTACATGTTCCAGCCCAAACACCCGTGGAAGTACGCCGGGTTGTAAGGATGCCAGGGGGACGGCCCGAGCCACAGATCGTAATGGAGATGCTTCGGGGGCTCGCCTTCGGCGGGCAGATAGCCGGGCTTGGGGATTTGGCGGTTGCCCCAGGTATAAACGTCGGTTAATTCGCCGATCGCGCCGTCCACAATGAGCTCGCGCACGCGGTTGAAATTCGGATAAGCATGACGTTGCGTACCGCACTGAGTAGCGATTTTATGCTTGTTTTTGAGATACGTTTCACGCACGACCCGAGCTTCGTGCACGCAATTGGCCATCGGCTTTTCGCAGTAAATGTGCAATCCGCGATTCATGGTCCAGTTGGCGACAAACGCGTGGGTATGGTCCGTCGTGCAGCAAATCACCGCATCCAGGTCCTTCTGGTCGAGGCACTTACGCCAATCGACATAGTGCTTGGCGTTAGGGAATTTCTTAGCGGCTGTAGCTAAATTGTTTTCGTCCACATCGCATAGGGCTACGATGTTCTCGCTCGATATAGGCTTCTGATGAGCGCGACCCCGGCCGCCCACACCGATCAGGGCTACGTTGAGCTTATTGCTGGGTGCGTTCGCGCCGGAGAGAATGCCGCTTGGCAGAATGGTTAATCCCATTCCCACGGCCGCGGTGGATTTTAAAAACTGACGTCGTTGAATCGTGCTGTTTTCGATCATTGCCTACCCTTTCGTAGTAGTTTTCATTTTTGACGATAAAGTCAGAAGTGTTGATTCTACAAAATGAGACTGTGAGGATGCAAACGAAAAATGAACATGTTTAGCTTCATCATAGAGTGCTTGACAAGAAATAAGTGGAAAAGCCATAATGCAGAAACTTGATATTTGGGGGAAGGTTTAACCTATGAGCCGGATAGAACGAATCGCAAGAGGGTGGGCATTAAAGGGAAATACTCCCTATGGAAGAAAATGGCGGTTTGTTATAGATACAACTGTAACTCTGATCGTCGGCGAGGTGAGATAAAAGTCTGTGAGGTTAAGGAAGCGTTCGAGTGTGGCCCTATTATAAATCCTGCCAACTGAACATCCTTCGAGCACGCCGATCATATTGAATCGTGGCTCTTACAGGAGGCGGACTATTTGAAATATCGAATTCATTGAATTATTGGTAGATTTACGATGAAATTACGGTATGATGACATTCGAAACGGACAGACGTGTTCGAAGTAAACGGTATATGAACTTTTCATTTGGAGGTTATGATTATGTGTGAACAATGTACACGACGCGAATTTCTGGGAACGAGTGTAGCGAGCAGCGTAATGCTTGCCGGCGCAAACTGGACGCACGCATGGGCATCTCAATCGTCGCCTCCCCCGGTCCGGGAAAAGTCGCGAATCTGCGTTATTTTCACCGGCACACCCGCACCGAATGATCGCGATTGGGGCGCCGACGACGGGCAAATCAGGATTATGAAAGCTCGTCTGGCTCAAGCGGAAAAGGATTTGGGCAATGTCAAATTGATCGTGGGGCACTCGACCAGCGCAGAGCAAACGGCGGCCCTATTAAAGAAAGCGGGCCCGGGAGCGCCGGTCCTTACGGCCAACGTGCGAAACTTTGCCTTAACGAGGGTGGTTAAACCGATTCTTGACGGTGGGCATCCCATGCTGTTTTTCTCGCTCCCGGCCAGCGGTCACGACTGGATGTATGCTCCACGCTGGCATCGTCAGGGCCATCGCGTGACCCTCCTGGCCAGCAGCGACTACGACGAGCTCGAACGAGCCCTTCGTTTGCTTCGGGTCATTCCCATGATGAAGCAGACGCGGATTCTCTTGTTCCCGCCGGCTCGTGGAACCGATCCCGCTAAGTCGCCGGACCAGGTCAAGGAGCGTTTAGGGGCCGATGTCGTGGCGGTTGAAGAAAAGCTTTTCGACGAGATGATCGCCGCTGCGGAAGGCAAAGCCGTCCAGGACGAGATCAAACGCTGGACGAACGAAGCGAAACAAATCGTCGAACCCAATGAAGAGGACATCCGCAAGGCCGCTAAAGTGAGTATCGCGCTGCAAAATCTCATGGAGCAACAGCGGGCCGATGGGCTGGCCGTGGGTACGTGTATGGGATGGCTGTCTAAAGGATTTCCCTGTCTGGGGTTTGCACGTCTTCGCGACAAGGGTATTCCCGCGGCGTGCGAGGGGGATATGGATTCATTGCTGACCATGCTCATGTTTCAATACGCCTTCGATCGCGCCGGATTCCAGGGCAATGCGACCTTCGATACGGCTCGCAAGGCGTTGTGGACCGCCCATTGCACGGCGTCCCTGAAGATGGAAGGCCCCGACAGTAAGGATGCACCGTATTTGCTTCGCGGGCATTCCGAGGTCCAGGGCAGTGGTTGTGTCCCTGAGGTCCAGTACCGCCTCGGCGAGATCATCACCCGGACGAAAATGGTCAACCTCAAAACGATCCTCGTTTCGACGGGCAAGATCATCGACGTACCGGAAAGGGCGGTTCACGGTTGCCGGACCCAGATCGTTACCGAAGTGAACGATCCGGCGAAGATGGCCGCCAACTGGAGCAGCGTGCTTGAGACGGAAGACGCCATGACGTTGTTGCATCGCGTCGTGTTTTACGGTGACCACATGGATAGCGTTCACCACCTCGCCCGTTTGATGGGCATGGATGTTGTTGTGGAAGGTTAAACAGAGTTGTAGGAGACAGATATTATGAAAGTGAAGATTTTCGCGATGTTGCTTGTACTTTGTGCGGGTATTACATTCGCGGCGTCGATGAGCGTTCAAGTCAAAACGAGCAAGTTAAGGGCGACCCCTTCTCAATTAGGGCGCATTGTCTCGACCGTAAACTATGGCGATACGGTGCAGGTCGAATCGTCACAAAGGGGCTGGTACGCAGTGACGACGGCGGACGGGAAAAAAGGCTGGCTTCACGAGTCGGTCTTATCCGATAAACCGATTGCTATGCGTGCGGGAACGACGGACGCAGCTACCGGCGTTTCGACCGATGAAGTGGCCCTGGCGGGCAAGGGTTTTAATGAACAGGTCGAAGCAAAGATGAAGGCGGAGAAGTCGTTGGATTTCACCTGGGTGGATCGAATGATCGCGTTTGACGTCAGCGAGGACCAGATCCTGGCGTTCCGATCACAAGGCAATCTGCCAGGAGGTGAGCAATGAGCCAGAGACATCCATTCATGCTGATATTGATTTTAGGTCTATCAGTCGTCGTATTGTTGTACGGTTGCGAAGATGTCGCCGAGGTAACCGAAGTCGGCACTCAGATTGCTCAAGATAGCGGGGCGATCACTGAGGATGAGGCGGCGTCGATCAGACGCACTTCGAATGCGTTCGAGAAAACGCAACAGGAACTGACGCCGGAGCAGGAATATTATGTCGGCCGGGCGGTCGTGGCGACGGTGCTCCAGACCTATACGCCGCTGGATCAGCCTCAGGCGAATAACTATCTGAACCTGCTCGGTCAGTCGTTAGCGGTTTTTTCCGAATGCCCTGAGACCTTCGGCGGCTATCACTTCCTCTTGTTGGATTCCGACGAGGTGAATGCGTTTGCCGCGCCGGGCGGGTTGATTCTGGTGACGCGTGGGATGTTACGCTGCTGTGAGAACGAAGATGAATTGGCAGCGGTGCTGGCGCATGAGATATGCCACGTCGAAAAGAAACACGGATTACAGGCCATTAAACAGGGACGAATGACCGAGGCGCTCACTATTCTCGCCGCGGAATCCGCCAAGCAATTCGGTGACGAGGAACTGGCGACGTTAACGCGCGAGTTCGAGGCGTCCGTCGGCGATATTGTCATGACGCTGACCACCAGCGGATACTCGCGCGGTCAGGAACGCGAGGCGGATGCCGGGGCGGTGCGGCTTCTCCGGCGAGCCGGCTACCCGGAGGCGGCGATCCTCACCATGTTAGGTCGCATGAACGAACGCCTGGCGGATTCCGGAGGGCTCGGTTTTGCCAAGACGCATCCTTCGGCGAAAAGCCGGGCCGACTCGTTAAGTTCGACGGTTTCGAGTGCGGGATTTGTCCCGGATGCCGCCCGGAAGGAACGATTCTCTGCCACCATGCAATCGATCCTGGCTGGAGGGTAGAAGGACGATATGTCAAAAACGTGCTTGAAATGTTTGCGCGGGATCGCAATCGGCCTTGTCGCCAGTGTGACGGCGCTGCTTGTGTGGCGGTTGGGTTGGCTGGAATCCTGGGAGGCCCCGACGTGGACGTGGCGCGCCCGCTTTTTTTCGCAAAGGGAGGAACTTTCGCCCCAGGTCAAACTCATTCTATTGGATCAGGCCAGTTTGGATTGGGCTTTGAAAGAGAATGCCTGGGGATGGCCGTGGCCGCGAGAGGTGTACGGCGCGATTTCGGCGTTTTGCACGCGAGGCGGAGCGAAGGTTCTTTCGTTTGATTTACTCTATACCGAGCCTTCGGTTTTCGGCGTATCCGATGACGAGGCGATGGGCCAGGCTTTGTCGGAAGGCGTACCAACGATCCTTGCCGTTCAGCCGGGGGGCAGCCGGGAGACATGGCCTGAGTATATGCCGCGCCCGGTGTTGAAAATCAATCAACCGCCTGGAACGGATGCCACCCATCTGCTTTTTCCGGTACGAGAGGTAGCTGTCGGCGCTAAAGCCGCCGGACATGTTAAAGGAGTGCCGGATCGTGACGGTGTGTTTCGGCGGGTATCGCCGTTCTGTCGGTTTGATGATGTCGATATCCCGGCGCTGGGTTTGTCGGCATGGTTAACCGATCAGAACGCCGTTGAAATCAAAGCCATTCCTGGACAGCTTCATTTAGATGATAAGACGATTCCTCTGGATCGAAACGACCATGCCATCCTGCGTTTTAAGGGTAAAGGCGATGTGTCGGAGGCGGTTTCCGCGGCGGCGGTTATCCAGTCCGAGATTCGGTTGCGTTCCGAGGAGACCCCGACGATATCGCCGGAGATTTTCAAGGATTGCTATGTGTTTGTCGGCTGCAGCGCGCCGGCCCTGTTGGATTTACGTCCGATTCCGATTAATCCGAAATGTCCCGGCGTCGTTTTGCATGCGACGTTTGTCGATAACCTCGTCACAGATTCCTTCATCGCCGAGTCGGCTTTGTCTTGGGTCATTTTGGGCGTCATGGCGACGACTATCGCCGCGGCCCTGTCCTTGACCTATGGCGGTCGATGGTTCCAGGCGGGACCGTTGTCCGTGGTTTGGTTGGGAATTCCAGTACTGGTTGGTTTCGTCGCGTATGCCAAAGGTTATTGGTGGCCGGTTGTAGCGCAGGAAGTGGGCGCAGGTCTCGCGTTGGTCGGCGCTCTGGTTGTGAACTATTGGGTCGAAGGACGTCAGAAGGCATTTATCAAACAGGCGTTTCGGCATTATTTGAGCGGCGAAGTGATCGAGAAAATCATCCTCGATCCCAAACATCTCCAATTAGGCGGTGAGAAGCGTGAGCTGACCATCCTGTTCACGGATTTGGCGGGTTTCTCGACGTTCTCAGAAAGGTTGGGCCCCGTCGAATTGACGGCCTTGCTCAATGATTATCTCAGTGAGATGACGGATATCATTTTGGCCGAAGGGGGCACGCTGGATAAATATGAGGGCGATGCCATTATTGCGTTTTGGAATGCGCCGCTGGAACAGCCGGACCATGCGGTACGGGCCTGTCGCGCAATATTGCGATGTCAACGAAGGTTGGCTGAACTTCGAGATGAGTACGTCAAACGCACAGGAGCGGAATTGCACATGCGAGCCGGACTCAATACCGGCGACGTTGTGGTTGGCAACATGGGATCACGCAAACGTTTTAACTACACCATTCTTGGGGATGCGGCAAATTTAGCTTCTCGCTTGGAAGGCGCCAATAAAGCGTTCGGGACTAAGGTCATGATTTCTGAGAGTACATGGAGTAAGGTCTCGAATTCATTCTGCGGGCGGAAGCTGGCCGACCTGCGTGTAGTGGGTCGGAAGACGGCTGTGGCGGTGTATGAATTGACGGGATTTGAGGGCGAAACCGCTGCCCCCGGCTGGGAACAATTTGCCGACGGACTGGCTCGTTTCAGTGCAGGGGATTTCGAGGGTGCGAAAAATGTTTTCTCACAATTACCCGATGATCCGGCGGCTCAGCGCTATGCTCATCGCTGTGAACAATTCATCGCCCATCCTCCGGATTCGTGGAATGGCGTCTGGGAGCTGACGGAGAAATAAATATGCGGCTTTTCATTGGTGGGATGCGTGGAAGCCGGCCGGTCACGGGGGGAGGCTTTGAGGAATTCGGAGGCGACACCACCTCCTTGCTTGTGATCGGGGCGCAGGGTGAACGATTGATTCTGGATGCCGGGACCGGTATGGTTGCCGTGTCGGAACAGTTGGAGGACACGGAGCCGGGTGAAGTCACCGTTTTGTTTTCGCATTATCATTTGGATCACATGGCCGGGCTTGTGATGAATCCGCTGTTTTATCGTTCGGATTGGTCTTTTGCTTTTATAGGTCCTACGTTCGAGGATGGAGGTGTTCATCAGGCCGTAACGCACCTGTTAGCCCCGCCCTATTGGCCGATATCTTACGAACAGATGGCTGCGCAGTTTGAATTTAACGATTTCGATGGCAATGTGATCCGGGTGGGAACGCTTAGCGTACGAGGGTGTCCGATTCCTCATCCCGGTGGAGCGATGGCCTATCGTATCGATGACACGGAGAGCAATTCGGCACTCGTGTTCGCCACGGATATGGAATGGCGAGATCGTACTGATGAACACGAGGTGTTGTTTGTAACGCTGTGCTGTGAACCGAACCCTGCTGAGATGTTAATCATGGACGCTCATTTTTCCAGCATTGACCTTGAAACCTTTTCCGGATGGGGGCATATGTGTTGGGAAGATGACCTGGAGTTGGCGGAACGTCTCGGCGTCAAACGCGTGCTTCTCGGCCATCATGCCCCGGAAGCGAACGATGAAACGTTGAACGACCGGGAACGAGAAGTGAAAAAACGTATGCCGGGCGCGGCATTAGCGCGGGCCGGACAATGGTTAACCGTGTAGAAAAAGAGGGATAGTTGTGCTTAAAGGACTCGAACCCGTACTGCCTCACATTCAGAATATTGCAATAGCGGCGGCTCTCCTGCTTGTCGCGTATATGCTGACGATTCCACTGCGTCATCGATATGGCTCCCCTTATTCCACCGAACCGATTCAACGTTCGGGCCGACAGTTCGCCGGTGCGTTGTTGAGCTATCTTGCGTTCTCAATCCTTATATTGGTCCCGTCGATACCAATCATCTACGGACTCAATCGCGCCGAAGCATTCGAGGACTGGTCGCCCTATCATAAAGCCTGGCTGTCGTTTTGGAGCATTCATCTGGTCGTGAGGCTTGCCGAAGGATTGTTTGTCGAGATTTTTGTTCAATTAGGGCGGACGAGTCCCATGACCCGGCTCAGCCGGGGCCTGCTGCATCTGGCGATTATGCTGGGCGTCGCTTTCATGTTGATTAAGTACCAGCTTGGATTCAATATTAGCGTGCTGCTGACATCGACGGCGATTGTCACTGGTGTGATCGGTTTCGCCATGCAGGGCGTGTTGGGCAATCTCCTGGCGGGTATGTCCCTTCATGCCAGCCGTTCCATATCGGTTGGCGATTATATCGAAGTGGACGACCGGATCGGGAAAGTGATTCTGGTCAACTGGCGCGAGACGCGATTGCGTACCCTCGGCGGCCACATGGTGATTATCCCCAATGCCAAACTTGCGGATCTGACGATCCGTAATTTTTCATCGCCGACAAGCTTGCGCCGGCACGAAGTCGCCGTCGCCGCCAGTTACGGCGACAAGCCGGGCGACGTGATCGACGCGCTGATCGAGGCCGCTCAGTGTGTGCCGATGGTCGAGAAGCATCCGGCGCCGGATGCCTATGTGACCGGTTTTAAGGATTTTTGTATCGAATACGTGCTGCGTTTCTGGTCGAAGCAATACGAACAATATATCATGATCGAAGGTCACGTCATGCGGATGATCTGGTATAAGTTCAGCCGTCGCGGGATCGAGATTCCGTTTCCCATGAGCGGCCGGATGCTCGGTAACTTCATGGAAGCGGTTCATGCCCAGCAATTCGAGATGCCGCTGGCCTCGGAGATCGAGCGCTGTGTGGACGATTTGCTTCGCAGCGATTTCGGTTGCAAGCTTATGGCCGATGCCGAAGGCGTTTGCTTGCTCAGCCGGGACGAACTGAAAGCCGTCGCGAGGAGTGTTAAACGTACATATTTCACGCAAGGCGAAGTCCTGATGCACCAAAACGATACCGGGGAATCCTTTTACGTGTTGATCCGGGGAAAATTGCACGGAAGCATTTCAAATCCTGATGTCTCCCGTAATGTGGAATTTGACCTGGGAACCGGGACGCTCTTTGGAGAGATGAGTCTCTTGACCGGTTTGCCGAGAAGTGCGACCATCACGGCCGTCACGCATTGCGAGGTTCTTGAGTTTGACCGGACGGCCTTTACTTGTCTGTTATCGATCCAGGAAGAGATTTTGCACGTGCTCTCGGACCTGGCGGCCGCGCGTACCGCCGAGAACGCCGAGGCCTTGGAAAAACTGCGTGCTATCGCTGATATCCCTTCGGATCTGACACGTGATGGTATTATGAACCGTTTGAAGCGTATGTTGGGACAATGGCGAGGAAGACAAGCAAAATAGACCGTCCGTTTTTTCATTATCTCGTACGATAGGGAGACATTGTTATGAAAGCGAATATCATTGTAGGATTGATTGTCGCCATGATTGCCTGTTGCGTCTCAGGGTCTTGTGCACGTCGGATAACCGGAGAAAAAGTGATGCGGAAAACATTAAGAGTTCCGAGAACCGAAGATTTCACCGTCAACGGCAAAGGCGACGCTTCTGCCTGGGAGAAGGCCGAGTGGGAACCGCTCAATTTACGCCGTTCCGGTAGGCATCAATATAAGACGCGCATCAAAATGCTTTACTCCCGGACCGGGCTGTACGTGCTCATGGACGCTGAGGATCGTCACATCACGGCGACGATGGACGAGGACTTTTTAGATTTGTGGAATGAAGACGTCTTTGAATTTTTCCTGTGGCCGGACGAGCGATATCCGGTTTACCTCGAGTATGAGATCTCACCTTTAGGTTTCGAGTTGCCTATCCTCATTCCCAATTTCGAGGGTCAGTTTCTCGGTTGGCGGCCCTGGCACTATGAAGGCGAGCGGAAGACGCAAAAAGCGACTTCGATCATAGGCGGCCCCAAGCAATCGGGAGCGAAGATAACGGGCTGGAAAGCCGAAGTATTCGTACCGTACGATTTACTCAAACCCTTGCAGAATGTCCCCCCGCAATCCGAAACGCGATGGCGGGCGAATTTCTATCGCGTCGATTACGACGACGACAAGAGTACGAGCTGGGACTGGGCCCGAGTAGGCCCCAGTTTTCATGAGTTCGAGAAATTCGGCGTTCTTATCTTCGAGTAGAGTCGGAAGATGACGTCTAAGGGAGTGTATGAGAAGTCTGCGTTGTCATTCCCGCTGAGGCGGGAATCCACTTCATATGTTACGTTTTTGGATTCCACCTTAGGTGCACCGAAAGGCGTCCCGTGGAGGATGACAACAAGCATGGGTCAGTAAGAATTATTCGTTTTTCTTTATTTATAGGTGGTCCGGCTGGTTGAGAGCGTCAAGTGCGTCTGCTTGGCTGCCGACGATCGTGAATACGTTGTCCAGTTCGGTGACATTGAGGATACCGCGAATCCGCTCATCGACACAGCAAATAATGAGGCGGTGGCCGGTATCAATAACGGAGGCGCGAAATTCCAACAGCTCATTGAGCACCATGCTTGTGGCGAAACCCAGATCGGACACGTCAAGAACTACATCTGAGTCGATCTTTTGATTGATAAGACTTTTCAATTGTTCCGACGCATGTACGATTGGCGCTACCTTAACAACCATAGGATCAGCCGCGTGCGTTTTCATTTTTATGACTCCAGACGACGCGGATCACGTCGTTGCATGAAGCCCCTGCCTGAGCTCTTCGAGTGTGGTCAGAGCCGAGGTTCTGTCTTTCTCCAGGCGAAACACACCATCGATACCGGTCACTGTGAAAACACTCTTCACCTGCGTGTCGATCCCGCAAAGAATGACTTCCCGGCCCGCGCTTTTGGCGGTTTCCCGAAGTTCCAACAGCTTGCTGATGATCCGGCTGTTGATCGTGATATCGGACAAGTCCACAATGATGTCCCAGTCCGCATTCTCCTGGGTCATCGCGAGCAGCTTGTCGATCTGCTCGTTTCGGTCGGTCCGATCTAAGGAGCCTAAAATAATCACATGCTCTGATTTCATTTCCATGGTTTACTCCCGGCCCACTCAAGGCCCCAGACAACGACGTTGTTAATCATATCCCTCATTTGCTTACACTCCAGACCAATAATCGACATATCGGATATTTGATCCGCCGAGTTGAGAGAAGTCGGGAAATAGGGGTTTTAAGGACGGTTTTCATCGATTTCATACGGTCAAACGTCCTGTAACGCCCGTAACTAATCCACGACCTGTTGGCAGCTACCGGGCGAAACGTGTACGCCCTCGATGAAGAAATAACCCTCGGGCGGGCGCACGGTGAGAGAGGGATCATGGATGATCGTAACCTGATCTTTGCACCACACGTCATCGTGACAGATCACCGTTCCTCGGATACGGGTACTCCTTTTCAGCTCTAATAATGAGGTGACGTGAACCAGCCCTTGAATTTCGTTTGGGTATTCATCGACTTTATCATTGTCCGATTGATCCAGATAGGGCGCCCAGGACGGATTGTAATTCGTATTGCAGGACGCCTCGGACAAAACGCCGCCATCGCATTGTATCGTTACTCTGCCTTCGACAATCAAGGCGGGATAATACGATCGATAGCTTTGTAAAAAGACGGCGTCGTCTAATGTAAGGCTGCCATAGCCTGTGTTGACGATGAGTGTCCCGTGAATTCGAGAATTTCTAATCGTCAGATTATTGTTGTATGTGTAAATGAAATAGACGCCCTCGGAATTGGCCCATCCCCATGGATTATGGGTAGGGGTCAGGACGACATTTTCCATCGTCCCAGTATAAAATATCCACGTCGCTTTGTTGATATAATCATTAATAATGTCGGTATTGGGCATCGCCTTGCTCGGCGCGGGCACGGTGAGTGTCCCCGTGATTGTGCCCTGTGAGGCAATCTGGCCGGCCTCGGCGTCCCCATCGATGGTCCCGTCGTTATCAAGCCTGTCGTTGGCCGATACAGGGGCACCGGCCACTGTGAGTAGATCGCCATAAGCAATATAGATATCATCCCGGCTGTGAAGGCATGTGTTAAGAGATTCCAGCGGTTGGGCGGAAGGAACCAGAGTGATTTGTACTTTGTGCACGGCCATTCCTTTCATGCCCGTACCTGTGAGTATCACCGGGTCCTCCTCGGAGTCGCTTAAGTTGTTGTCTCTCGGGTCAGTTCCTTCCAGGCTAAAACATCCGTTGCCCAATGGTTGATTCGATAGCCAGGTGCCGTTCGACCAGGTGTTTCGCCAGTTCTGGTCTTGAACGTAAAGCAAACCCAATTCTATCGCCGACTGCGCATAAAGACGGGCCTCTGCGGCGTCGTTGGTCATTTGCATCGAACGTCGTTGAACGCGGATGGCTAAAAGAGACGCTAAACCGATGACCGTGACAATCATGGAGGAAGACAGAACCATGAGGTACGTACTGCCTCGTCGTTTCGTTTTATGATAGTTGATAGACGTCATCGTTTTCCTTTATAGGCCCGCGGTCGTTTTAATCGCCACCAACGTGGCAACCGGGATATTGTCGTGAGTGGCCGTCACGGTTATTCGTTTGGCGTTGGTCTCGGTGCTTTGAGCTTGTGCGACGTTCAGCGGATCGACCCACACGACGGTGACGCTCCGTTGCCAGCCGTCCAGAGACGAGATTGCCATCCCGTCCTTATTCGTTGGCGGACTTGACGACCAACTGTGGTAATCATCCACGTCATCGAACGATTCCCTTGTGGCACCGGTTTCCCCCGTTTCCCGACCAAAGGTCGCTGTGCCGTCAGGTTCCTGATACTCCTGACGGAGTATTTCGGCCATTAACAACTCAGCCAATAACCGACCGCGGTTATCGCAAGAGGTTTTGAACTGGGTATATCTTGAGGCCCCGACGGTACTCATTGCGGCCACGAGCATCGTCCCAACGATCAGCATCGAGACGACCGTCTCGATGAGGGTGAATCCCGTTTGGCTTGAACGTGCTGTGATTTTCCTGTCAACCGAGGTTGTCATTGTATCACCTTGGGTTTATCCGGCGTTTTTATGCCGGCCGATATCGTGGTTTGTTCATTATCTCCCGTCCTGAGCGTAATCCCGACGGATTCGAGCGTGTACGTGTTCTGGATTTGCGGCTGACCTGATGTCGTCACCGTGCCATAGACGGCAAAGAGGAGAGAATCGTCGTTAAAGGTCCACCACGAATCGCCGTAGTTCGTCGTGCAGGCCAGCATGATGTTGGGCTTGTTGACGCACTTGTTCTGGCCCCGTATCCTGGCTGGATACGATCCGCTTAGACAGGTTATGACCAGATAGAGCCCCTGGTTCGGCGAGAGTCCTGAGACGTTCGAGAAGGTGAATTCCTGCTTCAAGTAGGTATCGAGGAGTGTCACTTCCGGCAGCTCTTTTTGTTCCAGTATAACGTCGCTTGGCAGGTTGTCCTCCGTCGGCAAACGCAGTTGAATCCCGGCTTTGGAAGCCGGCGTACTCTCCGCGCATGCAAGAAACTCAATGCGCGTAACTTTCCAACTGACGGCGTCGGCCGGGAGTGTGGGAAGGAAATACTGACCATACCATTTGCAGGAACAAATTTGATATTCGCTGAGATAGTCGTCCGAGTCGTAGCACACGAGCCGTGTTTCGGCGCTTTCGTTATCACCCGTGACCTCGTCGCTGAGAGGTGCACGGTCATAAAAAAGATTGAATTCCTGAACATCATTCAGGATATCCACAATACTTCCATTGTTGTATTGTCGGGTGAGTGGATCACCGATTGTGCCGGTCCATTCGTAGCGAATGGTTTCCGGGGCTTCATCTCCGTCACGGTCCGCGACTTTAAACTCGATCATGGTTGACGAATGGTTGTTAATCGATATGGCGTATTGAATTTCTGAGGCGAGTTCTTCGGCGGCCGCACCGGCCGCGAGTGCGGCGTTGGCGGGATTGTCGGTGTCCGGCATGGCCCGGCTGGCGACCAGCATTGACGAACTCAGTCCGACAACGATCACCATCGTCACCGCGATGCTGAGGAGCAGTTCGACAAGCGTGAAACCGGAAAAAATTTTCGATTTTCGACTTTCGACTTTCAATTTACAATGAGTCCCAAAATTCACGAGACGTGAAGAATATTTTTTTCTTCCTTTGTGACTTTATGCCTTCATAATTACCCGGACAATTGGCAATCGACAATCGTAAATCGCCAATTGAAATTGTCGTCATTGGACCTCCGCCCTTCCTGTCTCGCTGTCCACCGTGACGGTTCTCTGTTCGATCCCTATGGCGAGAATCACCGTACCGCCGCTATCAGGCAGTCCCCATCCGTTATACATAATTTCTGTATCGCCTCCGAAATTGACTGAAATGAGTCTTACCTGATAAGGGCGCTCGGAGAGGGCAACGATATAGCATCCGGAATTACCGTTCAGCGAAGATAATTGGGGAATGTCGTAGCTGTTTCCTTCGACAGAGAACGTAACGGTCCGAGAAGCTGATGCCGTCTTGGCGCTGGTCCGGGCCTGTGTCAGATCGGCGACGATGCGTTGTGCGGCTAAATCCGCCCGATAACGGGCTAATGATGTTTGGTAACGCGGAACGGCCATCGCCGTCAATGTCGCTATCATGGTCAGGACAAGTAAAAGTTCAAGCAGGCTGAAGCCTCGACCGAAGGCGGGTACGCCTGCTTTATTGACCATTGTACAATGACGATTCATTATTAACAATGGACTAATGAAAGTGCCTAAAGTTAAAAGTGACTAAAGGGAATAAAGATGAAAGCACTTGTGAAACACGTTCGCTTGCTTTATTCGCTTTAGTCACTGATAGTCTATCCGAAACGATCAATATTCGTTATACTTTTTGCCCGCTTCGTCTAACTCTGAGTCGGTTGTATTAGCCTTGATCGAGCCGTCGGTTGCGGAGTAGATCCAACCCACATTCGTACCGTCCGCTCCGGCAATACCTGTTTTTCCTTTTTTCGCGCCAACCGGTAGGGGAGGAATGCTACGAACATATGGGCCATAGATATACGTCGTGGTCTTCGTAGCACTGGTGGTTCCCGTTGTATTCGAGTACTGGGTCAACTGATCGTTACAGTCCGCTACTGTCGGATAGGTACCGCCGTGCTCGGCTGCATAGATATCGATGGCGTTACGGAGTAACGATAAATTACCGCTGAGTGCCGAATCCGCCGCACCTTGCGTACCTCGACTCAAACGAGGAATACCAATCGCGGCGATGATCGCAATGATCGCCACTGCAATAACCAACTCAAGTAAACTAAATGCCCTGATGTGTGTGCCTCTGCTCTTTGTCATGTCGATACCTCTCCAAACCTTGTTGCTTTTTCTGTAATCTCTGAGAGTTTTTTACGCTGCTTCTATATCGGAGAATTTAGGGATTTGGATAATATTTCATGAAGATTTCTTCTGAGTTCCTCCAATATTACGTCAGAAATACTGAAAAAAGGCGAAAAAATGCTCATATTAGTTTGATATTAAAGAGTTATCGGTCGTTTGTCAGCGTTAGGGTGACATGACTCTTTTCGGTCTCGAAAGTCGCGGCATCTTCTTCGATGAAGATAAGTTTGAAGCCGTCGAGTTCGTCCCCCAATTCAAGGATGCGATTGTTGACGGTCACACAACGCATATGGTCACTAATGACCACCGCTTGAAGTCGATGACTCGTTTGAAAGAGTGTTACAGCGTCTTTCTCCGGCTCCGGCGTCGTTTCCGGTTCTTTCGGGAAGATATCGTTCGCCCAGGCTTCCGGCAGCGTGAAAACATCCCTGGGCTGGTTGATATCCCGTGCTTCTTCGAGCCATAGCGTTTCGAGCCTTTGATTTAAGCGTATCGTCGATGACGGCACGTTCACATCAGCCGGTGGCGAGGCCGGCGGAGTGTCTGTCTCTGGGGGCGGGCTTGAAGACGCGGACGCTCCGGCCGGGATACTCCCTCCGCCCAGGAAGACGCGGTCAACGACTAAAGCGGCGATCGCGACTGCAAAAATGGCAAGACTTATTTTTTGTCGTTTTGTTAACTTCACGTTGAAAATGTCCTCTTAGGGATCCCTGGCCGTTCGAGCTTCGGGCGTCGTATGCCAAAGCAGCTCAAATCTGAATCGCCCCGGTTCCTCGGACGTGACGGGATTACTTTCCAGTCTCAATCGGTCCATACTCATATCGGCGAACGTTTGGCGGAGTTTTTGGAGGAAAACGATACAGTGGGAATAGTGTCCTCGGCCGGTAAGGGTGATCGGCACCAAATCCCACATCGGGCCGGCGGAGATTTTTCCGGCTTGTATGTCATCGACGGCAAGAGAGCACTCCGTAAATAGCACGGTGAGGGCCGCAAGACGTTGATTGGTTCGGTCGGAGGATTCGAGACGGATTTTGTTGTTGGAAAGATCCTCCTGGGCCGCGGTCAATTGATTGCCCAGCGAAAGCATTAATGAACTAAGACGTGACGATTCGCCTCGCTGGACGGTGAACTCGTCGCGCTTCTCGGCCAGAAAGGATCGTTGCTTAACGAGAGGATTGAGAACGAAGAAATAGACGGCCAGTGACGCCGCGAGACAAATAACGACGCCGATGGCGTCGATGTGTCGTAACGCCTTATTGTTGTCGATCCAAAGTTTCACGGGTGTTACTTTCTCTCTTTCTTTTTCCGATTTATATCCTGCACTCGATGTTGAACGATACTGCCTCATTGTTCAAGAAGCTTTGACGACGGCTATTCACCAGTTCGACCGAGTCAAACACCGC